>NZ_JBIAQG010000006.1:201589-548260 GCF_042888805.1 Streptomyces sp. NPDC002730 | reverse complement strand
CAAGGTCAGGACGTGGGGCTGGAACTTCTTCGGTCAGCTCGGTGACGGCACCACCACCGACCACCTCCTCCCGGTGACCGTTGTCGGGCTGTCCCAGGTGACGGCGGTCGAGGGCGGGGACAACCACTCCGTGGCGCTGGTGCGGGACGGCACCGTCCGGACCTGGGGCCGGAACGACAACGGCCAGCTCGGTGACGGCACCACCACCGACCGGTACCGCCCCATCAAGGTGCCCCAGTCCTCGTAGTGCCGGGTCTGCTCCTGCACCCACCGGTGCGACCAGCCCCCGTGGCCGCGCGCCGCTGACGTTCCTGGCAGCACCAACCGACCGAAGCCCTCGTAGCGCAGCTACGAGGGCTTCGTCGACCCGACCGGGCGGACGTCGCCCGGAACAGGCCTGGCTCAGGGCGCGTACTTGTAACCGACCCGCCGTACGGTCTGGATCGTACGGCGGCGCTCGGCGCCCAGCTTGCGGCGCAGCCGGGCGACATGGACGTCGACGGTCCGGCCGTCGCCCACATGCCCGTAGCCCCACACGGTGGTCACCAGCTGGTCGCGGGTGTGCACCCGGTGCGGATGCGCCACCAGATGCGCCAGCAGCTCGAACTCGAGGTAGGTCAGGTCCAGCACCTGCCCGTCCACCAGGGCGGTGCGCTGGACGCTGTCGATCGACACCGGTCCGGCGCTCTCCTCGGCCCGGGCCGGTGCGGGAGACTGCACCAGAGAGGCTGGCGGCTGCTGATCGGCCGGTACGAGAACGAGATAGCCGATCATCGGCGGCTGGCCCGGCAGGGTGGGCAGAGTGTGCTGCGGCGCGGGAAGCCAAGTGGCGCCCGGCGGCAGGAAGTCCACCACCTGCCCGGTGGTCACGACCTCGTCCCGGTCGACGGCACGCAGCCGGTGCCGGCCCGGACTGATCGGATTCTGATTGACGGCGGTCGCAGCGGAGACGGCGGGTACGGCGGAAAAGGAACGGGAGTTCGCCATGAGAGGTCAGCTCTTTCGCGCGGAGGAGTCGTCGAGTCGAGAGGACGGACGTCGTGCGCGCTGGCCGAAGACCGGGGTGAGCGGCTTTAGAGGGCCTGCGCGTTCACCGCGCGGCAACACACCCGGTCGAAGTCATGGTGCTGCCGGGAAGGCCAGAACGGCTCGAGGTCGCTGCGACCTGTCGCGATGTGCTGGAAGCTGGCCATGTCCCTATTGAAGCAGATGTCGTCCGGTGGCAGCAGTGGCCTTCCGCACGTTGATACGGACGTTGATACGCGCATTGATACGGACGCTGATACGGACCTGACGGTCACTCGGCGCGATCCACGCCGAAGGGCGCCCACCGGCGGGACCGGCGGACGCCCTCGTGAGTGCGGCATGGCAGCGCGATCAGACCTGGCCGGCCTTCTCCAGCGCGGTGCAGCAGGTGTCGACGATCAGCCGCGTCACCATGTACGGGTCGACGTTGGCGTTCGGACGACGGTCCTCGATGTAGCCCTTGCCGTCCTGCTCGACCTGCCACGGGATACGGACCGAGGCGCCGCGGTCGGAGACGCCGTAGCTGTACTCGTTCCACGGGGCGGTCTCGTGCAGACCGGTGAGGCGGTCGTCGATGCCCGCGCCGTAGTTCTTGACGTGGTCGAGCGGCTTGGAGCCCTCACCCAGCGACTCGCAGGCGGTGATGATCGCGTCGTACCCCTCGCGCATCGCCTTCGTCGAGAAGTTGGTGTGTGCGCCCGCGCCGTTCCAGTCGCCCTTCACCGGCTTTGGGTCGAGCGTCGCGGAGACCTCGAAGTCCTCGGCGGTGCGGTACAGCAGCCAGCGCGCCACCCACAGCTGGTCGGAGACCTCCAGCGGCGCCAGCGGTCCGACCTGGAACTCCCACTGGCCGGGCATGACCTCGGCGTTGATACCGGAGATGCCGAGGCCCGCCTTGAGGCAGTTCTCCAGGTGGGCCTCGACGACGTCACGGCCGAAGATCTCGTCGGCGCCGACACCGCAGTAGTAGCCGCCCTGCGCGGCCGGGAAGCCGCCCTCGGGGAAGCCCAGCGGGCGGGAGCCCTTGAAGAAGGTGTACTCCTGCTCGATGCCGAAGATCGGCTCCTGGGCGGCGAACTTCTCCGCCACCTCGGCGAGCGCGGCACGCGTGTTGGACTCGTGCGGCGTCATGTCCGTGTTGAGGACCTCGCACATGACCAGGAGGTTGTCGCCGCCGCGGATCGGGTCCGGACAGGAGAAGACCGGCTTGAGCACGCGGTCGGATGCGTGGCCCTCGGCCTGGTTGGTGCTGGACCCGTCGAAGCCCCAGATGGGCAGCTCGGCCCCGTCCGCCAGTATCTTCGTCTTCGAGCGAAGTTTGGCGGTCGGCTCGGTGCCGTCGATCCAGATGTACTCAGCCTTGAAGGTCACGGGGCCTCATCCTTTGCGGGTGCAGCGGTATGGGGCGCAGCTTCGCAATACGGGATTTCCCGTCCGTTGCCCGTTTGTGAACCCCACGTTACGCCGAACAGGCGGGCGGAGCTGTCCGTCCGTGAGCGGGTTCGGCCGCGGCCGCAAGCGCGACGCCGTGCTCGTTGAGCAGGGACTCGAAGCCCGCGGCACGGATCCGGCGTACGAGATCGAGATAGCTGGTGCCCAGCGCCTCGGCGGTCCGGCCCAGGTGCCAGTCGTGGTCGTGCAGCCGGTTCAGCAGATGGCCGCGCCGGACCTGTGCCTCGGAGAGCCGGAAGGTCTTGAGATAGGCGACGCGGCCCTTGTGGTCGGTGATCACCTCGCCGATGTGCTGCTCCGGCTCGCCGCGCCGGAACGGCGGCAGAAAGCGCCACAGACTGAACGAGCCCATCCGGTAGACGCGCTCGAAGAGGTACGACGGGTCGAGCAGCCGGCCCGCGAACAGCGTGTCGTGGTCCTCGGCCCAGGTGCGCTCCTGCGCGCGGGCCGCCGCCCGCAGATCGGCGATCGTCCGCAGATACGGGCTGTCGCGGATGCGCGCCTCGAAGTCGGGAACCGGTCCGCCGAAGTACGCGTACTGATGCACCAGCTCCCCGTACAGATCCTCGATCAGGGACGGGTGCAGGGCGCGGTAGTCGGCGGGGTGCGGTACGACGAAGGCAGCGGCGAGCGAGTCCGCGGCGTACACCAGCACACCGCACTGGCCCGGGTGGATCTCGAAGATCCGCAGCGCATCGCCGAGGCCGCGCACCTGCCATCCCGCGTAGGCGTCCTCGGCGCGCGGCGACAGGCCCTGGCGTACCGCCTGCTGGGACCACTCGTCCCAGACGACGGACGGGCCGCCGAAGTGAAGCGCCAGATATCCCTCCAGCGCGAGATGGAGGGGGAGGAAACGCAGCCGGTCCTCGGTGCTGCCCTTGGCGGAGCGGCGCTTGGCCATCCTGTGGTGACGGCGCACGGGGACGCAGGCGGGCCGCGCGTCGCCCAACTGTGTTCCGTACGCGGCGGACCGGCCGCCCTCGCCCGACCAGTCCGCGACGAAGCCGTGCGGGATGTAGGAGAGGTAGTGCGTACGAGGGCCGACCTGGACGTCGCCGTAGCCGCCGTAGATCTCGTGGTGCAGCCGCAGCCCGTCCACCGGCTCCTCGCGCACCAGCGGCACCAGCCGGATGCCGCCCCACACCTGCGCGGGCATGGTGGTCAGCCCGGTCATGTCGAGCTTGTTCATCGCGCCCCCTCCAGGCGTCGGTCCCGGTGGTGGCAGTCCTGGTGGTGTCGGTCCAGGAAACGGTCCGTCCGGCGGTCCAGATACGCCTGGAGCTCGGCGAGTCCCGTCCGCCCCTCGGCGAACTGCGCGATCTCCACCAGCGCCGCCAGATCCTCGGCGTCGCGGATCCCGGCCGTCGGCACGCTCGGCGCCAGCCGGCGCACATCAAAACCGTCCGCGTCGTATACAGGGTTCACATGCACCACACTCGTCCTCCGGTCCCGGTCGAGGCGGGTGCGCCAGACCCGCAGCACCTCGCCCGCCAGCCCCGGTGGCGCGTTGTCCCAGCCGTCCGAGACGATCACCAGCCGGTCCGGCGAGTCCTCCAGGGCATCGAGGATCCGGGTGCCGAGCGGGGTCGGCCCCCAGGGGCGTACGAGCAGCGGATCGGCCGCTCCCGAGGTCCAGTGCGCGCGGTACGAACCGGCCAGCGCCTCCAGCAGGAAATGGCAGCCGAGCGCGACCGCGAGCGGACGGCGGCGCTTGACGCCCGAACCGGATGCGGAATAGCTGTCGTCCAGCACGGCCGACACCCGCCCCCACGTCCCGGCATACGGCCCCGCCGCACGCAGCGCCGCGGCCCGCAGCGCACCGGTCAGCTCCGCACGCCGCCGCACCCGCTCCGCCACCTCGAGCGAGAGGACGTACAGCGCGAGGCGGGTGAGCGGCATGACGCCGAGGTCGGTCTTCGTCCCGGCCCGCTGCGTACGCAGCCGTTCCAGCCGGGTCATACGCGGCGCGATCCGCTCCAGGAACGCCCCGCGCGGGATGCCGTGCTTCGCCGCGAAGCCCTCGGCGACGGTGAACGGCAGATCGTAGATCGCGACCTGCTCGAAGTGGGCGCGGCGGTACGCGTCCAGGAAGGCGTGCTCGTAGCGGGCGCGCCGGCCGGGACGGAACAGGAAGTCGCCGAACTCGCCGCCCGCGAACTCGCCTTCTCCGAAAGGAAGATGGGCATGGCGAACGGCGGTCTTCAGACCGCTGGGGTACTTCACCGCGTCATGGCCGAGATCGGGCCGCGCAGCCAGCCAGTCGCGCAGGATCGCACGGGTGCGGCGGTTGTTGACCTTGGCGGCGCGCAGCGTGCGGAACAGCCGGTAGACACGCTGCGGCGGCAGCTCGGCCAGCCGCGCCGCTATCAGCCGGCCCTCCGTCCGCTTCTGTGCGTCGCTCGCCTCGCCCGCCGTGCGCAGCAGCTGCTCCACGATCCGGGCGGCGTTGTGGTCGTTGATGTCGAGTGCGAGCGCGGCGGCGTACACGGACCGGTAGTTGACCCGTACGTACTCATGGAGGAAGGAGAGCGACAGCTGTTGCGCGTACGCGTCGGAGCGGAATTCACGCTGTCCGGTCGACGTCACGGCGGCGTTCACGAACAGGAGCACATCCTCGGCGGCGACCAGATCGGCGTGCGTCTCGATGGTCGGTTCAGCGTCGGTCCCGGCGGTCTCCGCCATCGCTTCTCCCCATACGTACAAAGACGGAAGCCGACCGGGGAATGAGGGCGCGAACAGCGAAATCACTGCGTTAGAAGCAAGTCCCGGAAGTCGCACCGGAGTCCCGCGGCCGGCTCCGAAAACGTAACACCGTTCGTTTCGCGTTCCCCGGCATTTTTCTCCACGGGGCAGACTGGGCCGCATGACGAAGCCCGCGAAGCAGCTGCGTATCGGACTCCTCGGGACCGGGCCCTGGGCGGAGCGCACCCAGGCCCCCGCGCTCGCCGCCCATCCGGATGTCGAGCTCGCCGGCGTGTGGGGGAGGCGGGCCGAGGCGGCCGCCGTGCTCGCCGCCGCCCATGACACGACGGCGTACTCCGGCGACGACGGAATCGACGCGCTCTTCGCCGCCTGCGACGCGGTGGCCTTCGCGCTGCCGCCGGACGTCCAGGCGCCGCTCGCGGCGCGGGCGGCCGCGGCCGGCTGCCACCTGCTGCTGGACAAACCGGTCGCGACGACGGTGGCCGGAGCGCGTGAGACGGCGGAGGCGGCGGCGAGGGCCGGGGTCGCGTCGGTGGTGTTCTGCACCTTGCGCTTTGCCGCCGAAACCGCGCCCTGGATCGCCGAACAGGCGAGGGTGGACGGCTGGTTCACGGCCCATGCGCGGTGGCTCGGTTCGCTGTACGCGCCCGGCGGGGACAGCCCGTACGCGGCTTCGCCGTGGCGGCGCGAGAAGGGCGGGCTGTGGGATGTGGGCCCGCATGTGCTGTCCGTACTGCTGCCGGTGCTCGGCGATGTGACGGAGGTGACCGCGGCTCGTGGCCCGGTCGACACCGCGCATCTGGTGCTGCGGCACGAGTCCGGGGCGTCGAGCACGGCGACGCTGAGCCTGAGCGCGCCGGTGAAGGCTTCGGGCGTGAGTATCGAACTTGTCGGCGATCGGGGGGCGGCGGTGCTGCCGGCCTGGGGCGACGCGCTCCGCTCGTTCGAGGCGGCCGTCGACGCGCTGCTGGAGTCGGCGCGGACAGGGCGGGCGCACGACTGCGACGTACGGTTCGGGCTGCGGCTCACCGAGATTCTGGCGCAGGCGGAGGCGGAGCTTCTGCTGCGTGGTTAGAGCTGTGAGCTGTGGTGCTGTGCGTGGTCAGAGCTGTGAGCTGGTGCTCAGTCGGTGAGCGCGATGGCCAGGACGGTGCCGTGAGGAGGCGAACGGCACCGTCCTGGAATCCGTCAGCGTCAGCCGACGCGCTCGATCCGCGCCTTGCGGATGAGGAACTTGCCGGGCTCACGAACCTGCTCGAAGGCCGCGTTGTTCAGCAGGGCGCAGCTGCCGGAGACGGAGGCGACCTTGACCGTCGTCGACTTGTTGTTGTCGAGGTTGGTCACCTTGAGGGTGGTGCCGACCGGGAACTGGTTGCTGGAGGCGGCGGGGGCGCCGCCCTCGCCGGAGAGGGTCACGGTCGAGCCGGCGCAGACGACCTCGCCGACGTTGCCCGGGTCACCGCCTGCCTGGTTGCCGGCATCCTGGCCGCCGCCCGCCTGGTCCCCGGCGCCCTGGTCGCCGCCCGCCTGGTCCCCGGCGCCCTGGCCATCGCCCGCACCGGCGGGGGGCTGCGACTCGGCGGGCGGTGCGGCGGGCTGCGACTCGGCCGGGGGCGCGGCCTCGCCACCACCACCGGCACCGCCGCCGACCTCGCACCCGGAAGCTTCCTGCTGCCGCTTGATCTGCTCGATGACAGCCTGTCGGTTGGCGATCCGCGCCTCGGACTGCGCATCCGGATTGGCGCGCTGGTCGGCGATGAACTTCTCGTTGTTCTGGAGGGCGGTGACCAGTCCGTCGCAGGCCACCGACGCCTGACTGGTGCCAGTCATCACCACCGCCGTACCGCCTGCGAGGGCGGCGGCGCCGACAAGCAGAGCGATCTTCTTCTTCCCGCTGAGGGTCTTCTTGCGTGACACGTGGGACTCCTGTCGGGTGGGTTCCGTGTGCCGTTACGTACGAGTAGCCATTCCGTTCTTCTCAGCACTCTCACCTACAACTTCCTTAACTTTCCTTAAGGTTGTTGCTGCTCAACGGGCGGCAGCGCCCGGCACAGCGCGTCCAGCGCCCCGGCGTAGATGTGCTCCGGCGGTGTCGCATAACCGATGACCAGTCCGTCCCGCCCGTCCGCGGGGAAATCGGCGTGCCGGTAGTCGGCGAGCCCCTCGACGGCGAGCCCCTGCCAGGCCGCCGCCTTCACCACGGCCCGCTCGGACCCCGCCGGAAGTTCGAGCACGGCGTGCAGCCCCGCCGCGATCCCGGTCGCGCGCACCTGCGGCGCCCGCTCCGCCAGGACCGACACCAGCTGGTCGCGCCGGCGCCGGTGGCGCTGCCGCATCTTCCGCACATGCCGGTCGTACGCCCCCGAGGTGATGAAGTCCGCGAGCGTGAGCTGCTCCGTGGCACTCGACCACTGCTCGCGCTCACCCTTCGCCGCCACCACCTCGTCCACCAGGTGCTCGGGCAACACCATCCAGCCGATGCGGAGGGTGGGGGAGAGGCTCTTGCTCACCGACCCCATCAACACCACCCGGTCGGGGTCGAGGCCCTGCACCGCTCCCACCGGCTGACGGTCGTAGCGGAACTCGCCGTCGTAGTCGTCCTCCAGGACCAGCCCGCCCGTCGACCGCGCCCAGTCCACGATGGCGGCGCGCCGCTCCGGATGCAGCGGACCGCCGGTCGGGAACTGGTGCGCGGGAGTCAGCAGCACGGCGTCCACCGCGCCCAACTCGCCTATCCGGGCGCCGTGTTCATCGACCGGCAGAGGTGTGGTGCGTATGCCGCCGTCGGCCAGCAGTCCGCGGTGGAAGGGCAGCCCGTACGACTCCACGGCCCACCGTCCGCCCGCGACCGCCGCCATCAGCCGCAGTGCGTGCGCGGCCCCGGAGCAGACGACGATCCGCCGCGGATCGGTCCGCACCCCGCGCACCCGCGCCAGATACCCGGCCAGCGCCTCCCGCAGCTCGGCCCGCCCACGCGGATCGCCGGGCCCGAACGCATCGTGCGGCGCGGTGGTCAGCGCCCGCCGCGCGGAGGCCAGCCATGCTCCGCGCGGAAAGGCGGAGGGGTCGGGCTGCCCCTGCACGAGGTCGTACGTCGGCCGGACGGTTCTGGCCGCAGTGCGCTGTCTGCGTACGGGAGCGACCGGCGCGACCTCT
The DNA here is from genome assembly GCF_042888805.1 of Streptomyces sp. NPDC002730. Lineage (NCBI taxonomy): Bacteria > Bacillati > Actinomycetota > Actinomycetes > Kitasatosporales > Streptomycetaceae > Streptomyces > Streptomyces sp. NPDC002730. The sequence goes on along the minus strand of NZ_JBIAQG010000006.1, from coordinate 539,923 downwards.
CCCCTGCCCGGCGGCGGGCAGGTCCCCTGCGCGACCCGGGTCCCGGAACCCTGGCGCGCGGTGAGCCATCCCTCGGCGACCAGCTCGGAGTACGCGTCGGCGACGGTGTTACGGGCGATCCCGAGGTCGGCGGCGAGGGAGCGGTAGGGCGGCAGCTTCGTACCCGGGGCCAGTCGCCCGCTCCTGACGCCCTCGCGCAGGGCCCGCATCAGAACGGCGCGCCGACTGCCCGGACCCGTCAGCTCCAGATGCAGATCCGCACCCAGGATCTCCGCCAAATTGACCCATGAATCTGCCACTGAAATGCACCCCATTGCCGGTCGCCTGAGCCCCTAGATTCGTACACATGACGACGACAGAGATCAACACCCCGACCACCGCCCGCATCAACTTCGCGAAGCTGGCCCCGAAGGCCTTCCGCGCCGTGATCGGCCTGGACGCCGCGGCCCGCGAGGGCCTGGACCCGACGCTGGTCGAACTGGTCCAGGTCCGCTCCTCGCAGCTCAACCACTGCGCGTACTGCCTGCACATGCACACCGCCGACGCGCGCAAGGCGGGCGAGAGCGAGGAGCGCCTGCACATGACTGCCGTCTGGCGGGAGGCGAAGCACTTCTTCACCGCGAAGGAACAGGCGGCGCTCGCCCTGACCGAGGCGGTCACCCTGGTCGCGGACGGCGGAGTGCCGGACGCGGTGTACGCCCACGCGGCGGCCCACTTCGAGGAGCAGGAGCTGGCTCACCTGCTCGCCCTGATCTTCACCATCAACACCTGGAACCGGATCGCGCTGGCCACGGGCAAGGTGGCGGGCACGGACGAGCGGTGACGGCTGAAGAGCGGTGACGGCCGGAGAGCGGTGACAGTCGGAGAGCGGTGGGCGGCTCCTCATCAACCGGCGCCCCATCGACGCCCGCCTCGTCCACACCAGTGCCGAAGCCGCCTACCACGCCGCCCGCGCCGGAGCCTTCAGCGGCGAGTCGTCCCCGGCGTCCTAGGACCGGCCGAGTGCGTCCCGTACCGCCTCGTCCGTACGCGCCACGACGGCCGTCCCGTCCTCAGCCGTGATGATCGGCCGCTGGATCAGTTTGGGGTGCTGCGCGAGCGCCGCGATCCACCGCTCGCGCGAACCGTCGTCGCGCGCCCAGTCCTTGAGCCCCAGCTCCTTCGCCGCGGCCTCCTGGGTCCGCGTGATGTCCCACGGCTCGAGCCCGAGCCGCCCGAGGACGGCCCGGATCTCCTCCGCGCTCGGCACGTCCTCCAGATAGCGCCGGACGGTGTACGTGGCGCCTTCCTCGTCGAGAAGGTCGATGGCGCTGCGGCACTTGGAACAGGCCGGATTGATCCAGATCTCCATGCCCCCACCGTACTGGCTCGACCACCCCTCAAACACCGTCTGGCCAGCGGCGATTGTCAGTGGTGGGCAGTAGAATGAACAGTAGTTCGGGATGGTCCCGCCACCGCGCCAGGAGGTTGCCGATGGCCGTTGCCACACTCACGACGAAGCCCGTGTACAAGCCGCTGAAGAAGAAGCCACTGCCGGCCGGACAGCCGCGCGAGTGGTACGTGTCCCACAACCGCCGGTTGAAGGCCATGCGCCTGGCGATCGCCCTGCTGGACTCGGGCGTCTATCACCCGGCGACCGCAGACAACCGCAAGATACATGCGACGGCGGAACGCGTCGGGGTCCACCCGCCGTCCGACACGACGTGCCGGATGGTGCGGGCACTGATCCGCTACGGCCGCTGAACAGACTCAACAAGCTGAACAGCGCGAACAGCTGAACAAGCCGAACAACCGCGTCCCGCCGCTGTCACCCGAGGTGACGGCGGCGGGACGCGCACGTCTTCGGGAAGCTGCGCGGACCGGATGCCTCGGCGAGGCTCTCGGGGCACTCGCGCCGCCTGCCGGCAACGGTGACTCGCCCGGCCGCAAGCTCCTCGTAACAACTCAAACGGCATAGGGTGCAGTTGGCGCACATTGGGGCATTCTGGTCCCACTCAGTTCGAGCTGCCCTGGGGGAGTCATGTCCCATCCGTACCGCACCCTTCGAAGATTCCTTGTCCTCGCGGCGGCCGGCGTGCTGGGCGCCGGCGCCGCGCTCGCCTTCGCTCCGCCCGTCGCCGCCGAACCGTCGACACCGGTCGCCTATCCCGCGGGAGCGAGCGCAACCCGGTACTCCGGACTGGCCTTCGACACCTGTACGGCACCGCCGCTGTCGGCAATCCAGGCGTGGAGCGCATCCCCGTACCGCGCTGTCGGTGTGTACATCGGGGGCATAAGCCGCACCTGCGCCCAGCCGGCACTGACCGCGTCATGGGTGACGTCCGTATCGGCGCTGAAGTGGCGTCTGCTGCCCATCTACAAGGGCCTGCAACCGCCTTGCGGCGGCAGGCCCACCGACGCCAAGATCAGCCGGGCCGCCGCGACCGCCAGGGGCCAGGGCACCGCGGCGGCCGCCGACGCCGTCGCCAAGGCGAAGGCGCTGGGTATGCAGCCCGGCAGCGCCGTCTACAACGACATCGAGCAGTACACGCAGACCGACGCCACATGCCGGTCCGGAGTGCTGGCGTTCGTCTCCGCCTGGACGAAGGAACTGCACCGGGTCGGCTATGTCTCGGGCGTCTACATGAACCTCAACTTCGGTGCGAAGCAGCTCTCCGACGTCTTCACGTCCACCTCCTACGCCCGTCCCGACGCGCTGTGGATCGCCCGCTTCGACGGGGTCGACTCGCTGAAGGGCTGGACCGGCATCGCCGATTCCAAGTGGGCGGTCCACCAGCGGGCCAAGCAGTTCAAGGGCGATCACGACGAGACCTACGGCGGCGTCACCATGAACATCGACACCGACCGGCTCGACGCGCCGGTCGCCACCGTGGCGTACACGTACACAGTGACGAGCTCCACCACGCTCAACGCCCGCACCGGCCCCTCGACCAGCTACCCCGCCGCCGCGTCGCACGCGCCCGGATCCGCCCTCAAGGTGGTGTGCCAGGCGCCCGGTTCCACCGTCGGCACCACCGCCGTATGGGACAAGCTCTCGGACGGCACCTACGTCACCGACTACTACGTCAGCACCCCGTCCAACACCGGATACAGCGCCCCGCTGCCGCGCTGCACGTACCCCTACCAGACCACCGCGGCCGGCGGCCTCGCCGAGCACACGGGCGCCGGCACCTCGTCCGCCGTCCGTGGCACGTCCCCCAACGGGTCTCTGGCGTGGATGGTCTGCCAGCGGTCCGGCTCGGCGGTCGGCACCACCAAGATCTGGGACCGGCTCGACAACGACCGCTATGTCTCGGACTACTACGTGGCCACGCCCAGCAACACGACCTACAGCAAGCCGGCTCCGCGCTGCTGACGTACATGCCCGGGGCGATCGCTCAGGCAGCCGCCCCGGGCGCCCACGTCGGCACGGCCGCATCGCCGACGCTCAACGTCCCGTGTCGCAGGACCGCTGCCTTCATACCGAAGCTGACCTTGTTCTGGTACTCCGGCTCCCGTCGGTACGTCGCGAGCGTACGGATCGGCTCGGGGCCGACGCGGAGCCCTGTGAGCTGGTCGACCAGCGGGACACCGCATCGCATCGCCCGGACCGCGTAGGCGAGCCGGACGGTCCCGATCTCCAGCCGTCGCATCTCGTCCTCGGCGTGCGGCTCCGCGCAGCCGTCGAGGACGATGTTCGGCCGGAAGCGGTCCATCGGCACCGGAGCCGCGCCACGCTCCGCGATCCGCGCGTTCAGTCCGTCCAACGACGCCTGAGACGCCACCAGCACGGCATGCGCGTCCGCGAACCCGACCTTGCCCGGCGTCTCGCCCCAGCCGTCGCGGTCGAAGTCCGAAGGCACCCGCGCCAGCCGGGACTTCGCCCCCAGCGCCTCGGAGAACCACTCCGCGGCGGCATCCCCCTGATCCGCGCCCTGCCCGACGGCCCGCCCGAACATGCTCACCGGCCGCCGCTCGCCGTCCGGGTCGACCGCCAGCAGCACGCTCTCGACCCCGTCGGCGGACAGCCGCAGTGACGCACCCCCGTCGGCGATCTCGGGCCGGATCGCGGCCATGGCGGGCAGCGTGCGCTGACTGCGGAATGCACCGTCCGAGGCGTCGACGACCATGAAGGTACGGTCGTGCTCGAGCCCCGTCTCGCCGACCCGGGCAGAGTCGACTTCCGTACCGGCGCAGCCCTTCACCGGGTAGTACGTCAATTTCTGCACAGTGATCCCCATGCCGGTCGATCGTACGTGCACGCTGCGGCGTGGCGACCTCCGGTCAAGGCCCCGAGACGGTCACCGCCTCCGCCGGATCGCCGCCTCGTGACTCGGCAGGTCGGAGCCGGGCGCTGAGGCGCGCCTTCGCGGCCGGCCACTCCTCCGTGAGGAGGGAGAAGTAGACGGTGTCCCGCCATGTACCGTCCGGGCGTCGGCGGTGGCGGCGCAGCACACCCTCGCGCCGGGCCCCCAGACGCGCGATGGCGGCCTGCGACCGCTGGTTCATATGGTCCGTCTTCAACTGGACGCGCCCCATGCCCAGCTCCTCGAAGGCGTGCGTCAGCAACAGCAGCTTCGCCTCGGTGTTGACCGCCGTGCGCCAGGACGCGCGCCCGTACCAGGTCCAGCCGATCTCCAGACGCTCGTTCTCCGCGTCGACGTCCATGAACGTGGTCCAGCCGACCGCCCGGCCGGTCGCGCGATGGATGACGGCGAACGGTATGTACGTGCCGTGCTCCGCGGCTTCAAGCAGTTCACCGAGCTTGGAGCCGAGTTCGTCCTGCGTGTGCGGCGTCGGGCCGCCCTGCCAGCGCCAGACCTCGTCGTCTCCGCCGCCCGCGGCGAAGAGGTCGCCGAGATGCTCCATCGTCAACGGTTCGAGGCGCACATGGCGGCCGGTCAGTGTCACAGGCAAAGGTGTCTGGGCAGGCATGGCTCGAACCGTAACCATTTTCTGCACTAGCCGCAATCCTGTTTTGCACTAGTGCGATGCCATACCGATTAGGCTTGCCGCAGGCCCCGAAACGATCAAGTATGCACTTCCGAGGGGGTAGTTACCCCGGGGCAAGCGGGCGGGAGGGGTGGGGCATGGGGACCGTACGGAGACCAGGGGCGTATGTCTGCGGGATCGACGCGGCGATGGATGTGGTCGGCGGGAAGTGGAAGGTGCTGATCCTCTGGGCGCTCAACGAACAGACCTGCCGCTTCGGCGAACTGCGCAGGCTGGTGCCGGGCGTGACCGAGAAGGTTCTCGCCTCTCATCTGCGGGAGTTGGAGGCGGACGGCATTGTGCATCGCGAGGTCCATGCCGAGGTACCGCCTCGCGTCGAGTACTCGCTGACCTCGCTCGGGGTCTCACTCAACGACGCGCTGGCGCCGCTCGGCGCCTGGGGACGGGAGAACATACTCGCGGGCTCGGTGGACACTCACCAGCCACAGCCCTAGGCGCCGAGCTTCCTCGCGGAATCCGTGTGCCGCACTTGCGCAGTGTGACGTGTCACAGACAACTCGGCGGTGCTGTGGGAGTTTCAACTGTGTTACTCCTCAGTGGAGTTGCTGAAGAGCCGAGGATGAGGGCCGGACGGCACGACGGACCGCATCGGTCGCCCCGCGAGGGCGCCGGAGGCGGAACCGCGGGCCGGCGGCGGCATCCGGCTCGAGACGGTCTGCCCGTACGTGGAGAGGATCGAATGAGCACTCTGGAAGCCATGACGCTCGACCAGGTGGTCGACACGGCTCGGTATCCACTGCCGGAACTCGAGAGCGCCGAGGGACAGGCAGTGGTTGCCCGTGCCCAGCGCGAACTGTCGACACTCGGCTGCACCGTGCTGCCGGACTTCATCCGCCCGTCGCTCCGAGATGTCCTGCAACAGGAGTGCTCGGCCATCGCCCCCCGGGCACACTTCGACGTCGAAACGGTCAACGTCTACAACATCGCGGTGGACTCGGCTCTGCCGGAGGACCACCCCGGCCGGAGGACCTTCCAGCGGGGCAACGCGTTCGTCGCGCGGGACCGCGTCCCCGCAGACTCCCTCATCAGCCTGCTCTACTCGCACACGGTGTTCCAGCGCTTCGTCGCCCGCTGCTTCGGACTGCCGCAGCTGCACGAGTTGGCCGACCCGCTCTCCGGGCTGGTTCTCAACGTCGTCGCGCCAGGTATGGAGCACCCCTGGCACTTCGACACCAACGAGTTCACCGTGAGCATGCTCACCCGGCAGGCGCAGGACGGCGGCGTCTTCGAATACTGCCCGAACATCAGGTCCGCGCACGACGAGAGCTTCGACGACGTCCGGGACGTACTGGACGGCCGGGGTGAGCGGTTGACCAGGCGCCTCTCCCTGCAACCTGGTGACCTGCAGCTGTTCAAGGGCCGCTACTCGCTGCACCGGGTGAGCCCCGTGCGGGGCGAGGTCGCGCGCCACTCCGCGATATTCGCGTACAGCGAGCGCCCCGGAGTCATCGGCAGCGTCGCACGGACCCGGCAGCTCTTCGGCCGGGTACTGCCCGAGCACCTGGCGGCCGAGGGCCGGGCCGTCCGGGGCGACCGACTGCTGGATTAGCAGACCGCGAGGGAGTGCAGTCGTCGCAGGCCGTTTCCCCACTCTGAGATCGACCGAGGAGTAACCCCTGTGCGTTTCGACGCGACCGGAAAAGTCTCGCTCGACCACATCTACACCCAGCCCGATCCCCGCAGCTATTTCCGCCTACTGCGCCCGCTCGGCTACTGCGTTCCGCAACAGGCCAAGCCATACTTCGCGAAGCTCATCAAGGAGTACCGGGAGTCCCAGCACGTCACGGTGCCGAAAGTGCTGGACATCGGCTGCTCGTACGGAATCAACGCCGCCCTGCTGAAGTACGACGCGACAATGGACGAGCTGTACGCGCGCTACGACGACGAGGATCGCGAGGGGGAGAGCCGCGAAGCCCTGCTGGCCCGCGACCGCGAGCTGTCCCGCTCGCGCCGACCCGCCCAGCCCATCCGCTTTGTCGGCCTCGACACCTCCGGCAGCGCGCTGTCCTACGCGCTCGAGGCCGGGTTCCTCGACGACGCGGTGCACGCCGACCTGGAGGACCACGAGCCCACACCGCGCCAGCGCGCCCAGTTCGCCGGGACGGACCTGGTGATCTCGACGGGCTGCCTCGGCTATGTCACCGAGCGGACGCTCGGGCGAGTCATCGAGGCACAGGGCACCCGCCGGCCCTGGATGGCGCACTTCGTGCTGCGGATGTTCCCGTTCGATCCCGTCGAGCGCGCACTGGCAGGGCTGGGCTACCGGACCATTCGTGTCGAAGAGGTATTCAAGCAGCGGCGGTTCGCCTCTTCGCAGGAACAGGCGCTCGTACTCGAGCGCATGTCGGCCGCCGGAGTGGATGCGCGGGGCCTGGAAGCGGAAGGCTGGATGTACGCACAGCTCTTCCTTTCCCGGCCCCACGACATCCCAGGTCCCAACGATCCGAATCGAGAGCGGAATTGAAGATCAGTCAGGACGTAGCAGGCAACGTGACCTTCGCCCAGGAGGACAGCCTGCCGCGCGTGCCCCTGCCCACTCTGGAGGCGAGCTGTGAGAGGTTTCTCGCCTGGTCGGCGCCGCTGCTGAGCGCCGACGAGCGGGCGGCGACCGAGGCTGAGGTGGCCGCCTTCCTCCGGCCGGACGGCTCCGGCCGGGTGTTGCACGCGGCGCTGGAGGAGTACAACGCCACGGAGGGCGTGCACAGCTGGCTCGACACCTTCTGGCCCTACCGCTACCTGGGCCGCCGGGACCGGATCGCGCTCAACGCCAACTTCTTCTTCCTGTTCCAGGACTCCGGCCAGGCGCAGGTGGAGCGGGCGGCCGGGCTCATCGCCGGGGCTCTCAACTACAAGCGGCAGCTCGATCAGGAGCTCATTCCGCCGGTGGTCCAGCGCGGAGCGCCCCAGTCGATGGTGCAGAACAAGTTCCTGTTCTCCACCACCCGGATCCCCGGCGCGCAGCAGGACACCGTCCGCGCGCCCTACACCGACCAGTGGCCCGGCCCGTCCGACGCCCGGCACATCGTGGTGTTCTTCCGGGGCAACATGTTCCGGCTGGACGTGCTTGGTTCGGACGGTGTCCCGCACAGCCTGGACGACCTCGAGGCGGGGCTGCGCGCCGTGATGAAGTCCGGCGCCGAGCCGGCCGGCGCGGACACCTCGGTGGGCCATCTGACCACCATGGCCCGCGCGGAGTGGGCGGCCGCCCGCGAGTCCCTCCTCGCCTGCCACCCCCGCAACGCCGACGCACTGGACGACGTCGAGACCGCGCTGTTCTGCGTGGCTCTGGAGGACTTCGCACCCGCGGACACCCAGGACACCTGCGACCAGCTGCTGTACGGCGACCGCGGCAACCGCTGGTTCGACAAGGCCGTGTCCTTCATCGTCTTCGCCGACGGCCGGGCGGGCATCAACGTAGAGCACTGCGAGCTGGACGGGACCACCATCCTCAGCTTCACCGACGCCTTGCTCAGCAACCCGGCCGAGGAGCACTCACAGCAGTCCGGGGCCCGTTCCCAGGGGCTGCCGGCGCTGGAGCCGATCGTGTTCGCGCTGGACGACGCCCTGCGGGCCCAGGTGCGCTCCGCCGCCGACGCGTTCGCGGCGTACGGGCAGAACACCGCGACCAGCACCGTGTCGTTCGCGGGCTTCGGCAGCAGCGCGATCAAGGCGCTGGGGGTGTCGCCGGACGCATTCGTCCAGGTCGCCTACCAGCTCGCCCACCAGCGCGCGAAGGGGCATCTGGGCGCCACATACGAGTCGATCGCCACCCGGCAGTACCGGCACGGGCGGACCGAGGCGATGCGCGTCGTCACCCCCGAGATGCGGGAGTTCGTGGCGGCGATGGACGACCCGGCGACGGACGCGGACACCCGGCGCGTCGCGTTCCGGGCCGCCGCCCAGGGCCATGTGGCGCGCGCGAAGGAGTGCCAGGCGGGGCAGGTGCCCGAGCAGCACCTGTGGGAGCTGGAGCTGATCCAGCGGCGGCGCGGGGCTGAGCTCGGGGTGACCGAGCAGCCCGCGCTGTACCGGACGCCGGGCTGGCTGACGATGCGGGACGACTACCTGAGCACCAGCTCCGCACCGTCCGAGAACATCCAGTACTTCGGCTTCGGCTCGACCAGCAGTCGGTGCATCGGTGTGGCGTATGTGCTGCTGCCCGAGCGCTTCAACCTCTACCTGAGCACGCCGCTGGCGGTGGCCGAGCAGATGCGGACGTTCGCCGACCGGCTCCGGGAGGCGGTGGCCGAACTGCGGGAGCTGGTGTCGTCCGAGGGGTCCGAGGACTGAACGGCCCGGGACGGGCCGAGGCGGGCTGACCAAGCCCGGGGGGCCGACTCGTTATTGGAGTCGGCCCCCACACACGGCTGAGGTCCGCATGCTGCGTTGCGCTACGCCGTCAGGGCGAGCAATACGCGATGGCCTGAATCCTTTTGGCGCTGCCGGTTGGGTTGTCGCCGACGACTTGCCAGCTGTCGTCGGGGGTGGTGGTCGAGGTCCGCCAGGAGATACCCGGCACAATCCCAGCGCCGGGGGTGTACCAACCGCCGGAGACCGCCTCCTGGCCGGCCGGACATTGGGCTGTGCTCTGGTTGGAACCACCCGCAGGCACGCTGACGAGTGGTCCGAAGTATGTATTGGTGTCGCCGACACCAGCGGGACCTGTGGGGCCGGTCGGCCCCGGCACACCCTGCGCGCCCGTCGGACCCGTCGGCCCGCCCGGCGTACCCGGCACACCCTGCGCGCCCGTCGGACCCGTCGGACCCGTCGCTCCCCTCTTGCAGTTGTCCTTGCCGCCGCGTTGCGACACGTCCGTGCACGCATCGAGTACGCCGCCCGGACCGCTCGACGCGCTCACGCGCTCGCCCGTGCTCTGAGCCGCGGCCGCGACGGGACTGATCACTCCGGCCGCCACGACCAGCGCAAGCGAGGCGATCGTGCTGCCGGCCAACCACTTGTCTCGACGCGGCAGCGGCTCCAGCACGGACCCTGTCCTGTTGTCAGGAATCATGCACTTGCTCCTTGTTTCAATCGTTTTGTCCGAACCCAAGGGTGAGCTTGGCCCGTACGCGGCCGATCGATCGTCACGCACGACTGGAACGCGCCGATTTTCGATAACTCGGAGCAATCGACATATTCATGATGAGCTGATTTTCGTCCCCTGATACGCAGTTGGGGGCGCGCGGCCAATCGGCACCGATCCGAGCCGCTCCGCGTAGGCAGAAGCCCGCGAATTGCGTGTACTTGAGCCTGGTCGCGCACCGGGACCGTCGAAGTATGCGAGCCTCGGCGACGGAGATTTTTCGGGTACTCCGGTACGCCTTGGGGCGTTTCGGTTCGGACGCGGTGGTGTGGTGCCGCGAGGAGCATTGCGCGGCACCACAGGCGGGGCGGTTTGTCAGTCGTTGACGCAGGTGTTGCCGGATGCCTCGTTCAGCAGCGCGATGATGTCGATGGTGTTGCCGCAGAGGTTGATCGGGACGTGGACCGGAACCTGGATCACGTTGCCCGAGACGATGCCCGGGGAGCCTGCGGCGACGCCTTTGGCCCCGCTGTCGGCGACGGCGGCACCGGCGCCGCCCAGGAGTGCGCAGGCAACCAGGCCGGCTGCGGCAACCGTTGATCGGATTTTCATGCTGATCTCCTATCGGTTGAGGTCGTGCCAACTCATCCGATAACACTTGCCTTGTGTGACCGAGTCGTTCACTCCTTGGTGGGCGAGTCGGTGAACGAGCAGGACCGGGGCCCACAGTTCAGCTCGGGGTTGCGCATGAGCCGTTGCCGCTGCCATTGGCGGAGAGGACTGGGAGACTGCGATTTTACGGACCACGATTGGTCCCTCGAAAAGGGCATCCGCCGGGGCGGACGCCCCCTGGCGGTGGCCGCATGACCAATCACCTTGGTGAGTCATACTCCTGGGGCTGCCAGGCGTAGCGAATGTCCGGCTCATGTTCCTCATTGCGCAGTCCGTCACTGCGCTCAACTGCGATGAAGCCGTGTCGCTCGTAGAACCGTTGCGCTGGTCCGTTGACCTGGAACGTCCACAACCCCAGCCCATCGGGCCGCTGCTGCTTGGCCAACTCCACGAACCGGTCGCCCACACCCCGGCCGCGCCACGACGGATCGAGGTAAAGCTGTTCCAGTTCTCCGCCATCGAGTACCAGGAGCCCGACCACGGCGCCCTCGGCGACGACTACCCAGGTCTCGTACTGAGGCACGACCACGTAGGAGAACCAGTCCCGCACCTCATCGTCGTTGTGCGCGCGGCGCACGGTCGGCAGCGCAGCGGTGAAGGAACGCAGCCACACGTCGGCCATGTCGGCCGCATCAGAGTCATCCGCACGCCGAAAGACAAGCTCAGCACTGTTCACAGCGCGCGACTATCGCAGATGAGTGATCCTCACGCATCCGGATTCGAGATCGCGGCCCATCAACGATCACTGACAGAGACCGTCCACCGGCCCAGACCCCGGCCCCGCCGCCGTGGGTTCGGGGCTTCGGATTACTCAGGTTTCTCCGCTCAGTCATCCATATGTGTCGCTGAGCACCCAGCAGGCCCAGGCGACGACGGCCACCGGCACGACGATGGCCACCGAGCCGAGAACAATTCCGGCCCGCGCGCGGTGGCGGTCAGCCCCCTCCTCCCCCCGCATGTCACGCAGAGCCCCCACGCCGGAGACGACCGCACAGATCCCGACAGGCACGATCAGGTAAACGGGGAAGATCCGGATCCACGACGAGACGGCGGACGGCAGCCAAGGGCATCCGAACATGGCCACGGCGCCGACGCCCAGGAGCAGCGAGCAGGTGCCGGTGCGCCCCTGCGTGGCCGTCACTTGGGGCTCCACTCGGACTCCGGCCATTCGTACTCGTCGAAGCCGTCCGGGAGCTTCCCGCACGGGGCGAAAATGCTGACGGCGAGCGTTCCGGTGGGCTGGTACCAGTCCACATCGACCACGTCGTCGGTGTCTGGGCGCTCGAACCTGAAGCCCATGTCGGAGATGTTTTCGCTGGTGAGCTTCCAGCCCTCCTGCTCCAGCCGGCTGCGTACGCGCTCCTGACCGGTGCGGGCGGTGTTCCTTGGGACGTCCGTCACACGCCATTCGAGTCCGAAGCTGCGCACGTCGCTGCGGCCTTCGTCTATGTGGGCGATGGACCGCAGCCCGCGGTAGTAGCAGGTGCCCGTTTCCACGCGGGAGCTCACGTCGGGCGGCCCGGGCAGGGCCACCTCGTCGTACACCCGCTGGGCTTCCTGCTTGAGCCGAGTGGCGACCTGGTCAGGGTCGCTCGCCGGATATGGCTCCCCGTTCCACACGCGCTGGCAGGTCACGGCCACGGTCACGGACATGGCCACGACGAGCAGGACGCCGATGAGCCACAGAATCGAACGAACGGGGTGCTTCTTCAGCATGCGTCGGCCCCCACGCCGGCCGTAGTGGCGGCCACGCGAGAGACGCGCCACATCGAAGCGGGACGGAAGGTGCAGGTGGCAGGCTGAACGGAACTCATGGTGCGGAGATTAGAGGGCCGGGGACACGCGGCGCGTGGGGGTGGCTACTCAGATCCAGGTGAGTAGCCAAGCAGCCCCGGCAGTCGAACATGGGGTTCAGCCGGCCGGCAAGCGACCGTTAGCGTCGGGTGTGTTCGATGTTTCCGTCGCTGCGGCGTGGTGTCGTTGCCCAGGATGGGAGCCAGGCTGTCTCGGGGAGCGGTGCCAGGGTTCCGAAGTGGTTGATGATTGCCCGGAGTCCTGGGTGTGGATTCGCTCGGGGGAGGATGAGCGAGAGCGGGTATGCGAGCGTCGGATTCACGATCGGGATGCGGTGTAGGTCGTGGTTCGTCGGCCAGATGTACCGGTCGCGCGAGCCTACGAGGGTTGCCACGTCTGCGGAGTCCGCGAGGATGTCGAGGAGTACCTCGTTGCCGAAGTTCGGGCCCGCGGCGTCAATGCGGAGGTCGAAGTCGGTGGCGAGCTGATCGTAGAACTCTGCCCATTCGCTTCGCGGCGCGATACCCGGCACCCAGATCCGGTGCCGGCGCAACTGGGATGGTGTCAGTGTTCGTGCGGAGGCGAGGGGGTGCCTCGGGCCGACGAGGAGTTCCAGCGGGGAGTCGAACGCGTGGATCATTTGCACGTCGCGCGGCAGTGTGGCCGGGTCGGTGACCGAGCGGAACGAGGCGTCGATATCGCCTGCTTGGACGGCGGCGACCGCCACGCGCGGGTCGTTGACCCTGAGGGTCACCACGTCGAGGTCGGTTTCGGGATGCGACCGCCAATAGTCGTGCAGGACGACGGCCTGCGCGGATCGCAGGCCGAGAACGTCGATCCGCAGGGCCCGCGAGCCCGGTCTGATCGCGGTGATGGCGCGATCGACACCCGTGATGATGTTCCGGGCGTGCGGGAGGAAAGCTTGGCCGTCGAGTGTCAGCTCGACCCCTCGGGCGGTGCGGGTGAACAACCGGACGTCGAGTTCGCGCTCGAGGGTTGCGATCCGCTTCGACACGGCCTGTTGCGTTACGCCGAGCTCGTCGGCCGCGTGTTGCAGCTGTCCGAGCTCGGCCGCGCGGACGAACGATCGCACCGCCTCGGTCTCCATTGATCCAGCATACGGGTGCCCAACTGATGGTTGTGGCTCGCCCGGGAGTCGGTTGTTTGATCCCGCGACGGTACGGCCGGTGTGATTCAGAGACCCGAACATCGGTTGTCGCGAGGGAGTCGCATGCGCGTGCAGTTGGGGGGCAGTTTCGGTTGGCTGTGGTCGGCCTACGCCGTCAGTACATACGGTACGTGGATTGCCTTCGGCGCGTTCCCGCTGATCGCGGTTCGAGTGCTGCACTCGCCGGCGTTCGCCGTGTCGCTCCTGGAGGCGGCCGGGCTTGCCGTCGCGGCGATTGTTGCGTTCTCGCTCGGGCCGTGGGTTGAGCACCGGGCCAAGCGTCCGGTGATGATCGCGATGGACCTGATCCGGTTCGTCGCGATGGCAAGTGTCCCGATCGCGTACGTCCTCGGCTTGCTTTCATACGGCCAACTGCTGGTCGTCTCGGTCATCTCCGGGACCGCGAGCATCGCCTTCACTGCCGCATCCGGCGCGTATCTGAAGTATCTCGTCCGTAGCGATCACCTCCTTGTGGCGAACGGGAGATTCGAGGGCACGAGCTGGGTGGCGACCGCGGCGGGCCCGCCCCTCGGTGGTGCACTCATAGGGTTGCTCGGCCCGGTCATCACTGTCATGGCCGACGCCCTCAGCTACCTGCTGTCCGCGCTCGGGGTCCTCCGCATCCGCGGAGGCGACGTCGCGGCACCCCGCGACCGGGCCACCAGGTTGCGCGGAGCCGACCTTCTTGGCGGCTGGCGGTTCATCCTCCGCGACCGCGCACTAAGGCGCCTGTTCCTCAACTCAATCCTGGTCGGCGGCCTCATCATGGCCACCGTCCCGCTCCTGTCCGTCCTCCTGCTGGGCCAGTACCACTTCCCGGCCTGGCAATACGGTCTTGCCTTCGGCATCCCGGCACTCGGCGGCTTCGTGGGCGCCCGCCTCTCCGCGCGCCTCGTGAACCGCTACGGCCGGCACCGGGTCATGATCGTCTCCGGCTGGCTGCGATCGCTCTTCCCACTCGGTCTCACGTTCGTCCATCCCGGCATCCCCGGACTCCTCACCGTGATCATCGTCGAGGGCCTGCTGATCACCTGCATGGGCATCTTCAATCCGATCTACGCAACAGAACGCCTGCAACGGACTCCCGCGGATCACACCGCCCAAATCCTCAGTACATGGAGTGCCATCAGCAAACTCCTACAAGCTGCCCTGATGGTGATCTGGGGCATTCTCGCCACACTCACCAGCCCGCTCGCCGCGATCACCATGTCCGGCGTTCTCCTGCTCGCCACCCCGCTCTTGCTGCCCAAACGGATACATTTCTCCGCCCCTGAGCCCGCCGCGTCGGCCGAAGACGTCCGGGTCGAATGACTCACCGCAACGCCCTGCTCACCCCGGAAGGGCGCCGCCGGCTCATCGAGCGCTGTCGCACCCGCCCGGTCGCGCATGCTGCCGCGGAGATGGGGTCGGGCGTTCCCGGGCGGCGGCGGTTGGCGCGTACACGGGCGGGGCAGCCCGCAAGCGAAAGCCGTCGACCGCACGAAAACACGCGGCTCAAGGACCGGCTACGTCCACCTGCACTCCGCGATCGGGAAGAGATGGAGCGGGTGGCAGCCGCGTGACAGCGGTGAGGGCTGCTACCGGGAAATCCGGGGTAGCAGCCCTCGCTGCTGTTGCTGACAGTGCGTCAGGGTTTGGCGTGGCGATGCACACTCAATCCAACGCGATGGTGCTCAACTGCTCGACACTGCTGACCGGCGTCAGCCGCCCAGCCCGTCGACGGCCTGCTTGATGTCCGCCGCGAAGGTGCTCACCTCGGTGTAGACACCGGGCTTGCCCGGGCGCGCGCAGCCCTCGCCCCAGCTGACGATGCCGACCTGGATCCAGGCACCCGCGTCGTCCTTGCGGAACATGGGGCCGCCGGAGTCGCCCTGGCAGGTGTCGACGCCGCCGGTGTCCAGGACCCCGGCGCAGAGCTCTTCGCCGGGGGTCAGCTGGTCGCCGTACGCCGTCTGGCAGGTGGCATCGTCGATGAACGGGACCTTGGCCTTGAGTAGATAGCGCTGCTGGTCGCCGCCTTCCTTGTCCGCGCCCCAGCCGGCGATGTCGAAATCGCCAGTGTTGAACTTGTCGTCCCCGGCGATCGGCAGGGTCGGCAGATCGATCGGCTTCTCGAGCTTGATCAGTGCCCAGTCCTTGCCCTTGCCGTTGTAGCCGGGCGCCTGGAGGACCTCGGTGGACTTCACGCTTATCGCGTTGGAGTCCTCGAGGTCGACGACGCCCGCCGTCGCGGTGATGCCGGTGTTCGGGCCGCTGCCGTCGACGCAGTGGGCGGCGGTGAGAACGATGTCCTTGGCGTACAGCGCGCCGCCACAGCCCATGGACAGGCGGACCATGAATGGGAATTCACCCTGATCGGCCTTGGTCCCGCCGACGACCGTCGCGCCTACCTCGCCGCGTGGGGTCGGTGCGGAGGCGGCGTTGGCCGAGCCGGGCTGGAGGCTGACGGCGGCGAGGGCGACGGCACCGATCGCGGTGGTCGTCCTGAGGTGCTTCAGGTAGCTCTTCAACGGACTTCCTCTCGTGGGGGGTACGCCCAATGACGAGCCCATGCCAACCCCGGGAATCGGAAGTCACCACCGAGTGAAGTGCGTTGGAAAACGGCAGCACGCCGCAAGGCGTCCGAACCCAGTGGGGGATGAGTCCGCAAAGCGCCCTGCGATTATGTGGAACAAGAGACCTGGGCGACAAGGGTGCGCAATCCCTCAACTCCCCCTAGACCTCTGGCCTGTTGGGGACATACCGGTCGATCCAGCCGCTAATTCGGAGTGATGGGCCTGACGGCGTGTGTTCAAAACATCGCACCGTTCAAGCCGACGGGCGGCATCGCAGGGCCCTCCTCCGGGGCCACGCAGTCCTCTGCGCTCCGAAAAAATTCACTCTGGGTGAAAGGGGTCGGCCGTGCCTTCCGAGAGGGAAGAGCACGGCCGACGGCCCACAGATGGCCCAGGCGAGCGGAAACCCGCTCCGACCTGCGGCGTTCTTAGATGTCGAAGTACAGCAGAGGAAGCACTGTGACCAGCGACAACGACCGTGCACTGCTCCGCCGGTGCGCATCGGGTGCACATCGCAGAGTGCCGGTGCTGCGGTCTGAGCGGGGTTGTCACCCTGCATCCGCGCGGTCGTTAGCCGGCACTGCGTCTGGGGAGTCCGACCTCCCGGCCTCTTGGAGTGAAGCGGCAAGGATGCGACAGACTTCGACTCGTTGACGTTGATCGCAGCCGTCCATCAGACGATCCAGACGACGGAGTACGGCCACATCCCGCCCGCAGCGGACCACCACGCCAAGGGCCACGCATACCGCGATTCCGAGCACTGCCAAGATCGGGGTCACGATGCGTAGCCTTCCCGGATGTACTCAGTAATCTTCTGAGGACGGAATGGCTCACGGCCGTACAAGCATGCAGAATGGCGTCTCAAGATCACGGTGTCGCCACCCAGGCGGGCAGAGTGGCGCGAGGGCAATTCAATGGCTTCACTCGGCGGCAGACTGTCGATGAAACCATGGGCCAAAAGTGCCGCGCAGAAAGCCTCCACGGTGTCGCCACAGCACCACTCGATCACGAGATCTCCCGAGTGATGCGTATAGCAGTTGGCGAAACCGTGAGGTTCTGCCGCCCGATTGACCAAGGCCGGACGACGCAGGAGTCGACTCAACACCAGGTCACGTACCGGCACATCCACGACCGATGGAATGGATTCTGCCCACTCCTCGGCCTCCTCCCTTTCGTCTCGCGAAAGGCTGCCACGGGCCCGCTTCCACAGAAGGGTTTCGCCGTCACGCGCCTTCGGCAGGCGCCAAGCATGACCATCGGCACACGTCACGGAGATGCGCGCCGAGCTGAGTGCGTCGTGGAGCACGATTCCCCCGAAGCTCCAGGCGCGAGCCAACGCGCGCGGTCGCATCGGGTGGACGGTGAACGTCGACTCCACGATCTGCCGGACTCACCAGCACGCCGCCGGGGCACGCCGGGACGGCCATGCCCAGAAGGAACCGCCTTGGCCCAGGGGATCCCGCGAGCCGCGATGAGTCCTGCGGCGTCCGGCGGTCGTACTGTCGAACCCGTTACCGAGGAGGACTTCTGATGCGCAGCGTGACCTATTCGATGAGCGTCTCACTTGACGGCTACATCGTCGGGCCGGACGGCGACTTCGACTGGACGGCGCCCGACGAGGAGGTCTTTCGCTTCTGGATCGACGAGATTCAAGGGGTCGGCGTCCACCTGTTGGGACGACGGCTGTACGAGACGATGCTGTACTGGGAGACCGCCGACCAGGATCCATCGCTCGACGACCTCGAGTGGGCCGCGCTCTGGAACCCGCTCCCCAAGGTGGTGTTCTCCACCACGCTGTCCGCGGTGCAGGGCCATGCCCGCCTGGCCTCCGGCGGCCTGGCGGAGGAGATCGAGCGGTTGCGAGCCGAGCCGGGGGAGGGCGACATCGCGATCGGCGGCGCGACTCTCGCCGCCGAGGCGGCCGCGTTGGGTCTGATCGACGAGTACCGGGCCATGGTCTACCCGGTGCTGGTTGGCGGTGGCATTCCGTTCTTTCCCCAGCGCGAGCGCCGGGTGGATCTCGAACTCGTCGAGACCCGCACCTTCAGCTCGAGAGTCGTCTACCTCCGCTACCGCGTGGCGCGCTAGGTCTAAAACTGACGGACATTGTTGACAGGTGGGTCTCTCGTATCCAGGAGACCTGCATGATGACCGAACGCGAGCTATCACGGCGTGCGAGGCACCAGCCCCGGAACACCGGACCAAATGGCCGTCGGCCGTGCCTTCCGGTGAGGGAAGAGCACGGCCGACGGCCCACAGACGGCCCAGGCGAGCGGAAACCCACTCTGACCTGCGGCGTTCTTAAATGTCGTAGTACAGCTCGAACTCGTGCGGGTGCGGCCGCAGCTGGATCGGGGCGATTTCGTTCGTCCGCTTGTAGTCGATCCACGTCTCGATCAGGTCCGACGTGAAGACCCCACCGACCTGCAGGTACTCGTTGTCCGCCTCCAGCGCCTCGAGCACCGCCGGGAGCGAGGTCGGGACCTGCGGGACGCCCGCGTGCTCGTCCGGGGCCAGCTCGTAGAGGTCCTTGTCGATCGGCTCGGCCGGCTCGATCTTGTTCTTCACGCCGTCGAGGCCCGCGAGCAGCAGGGCCGAGAACGCCAGGTACGGGTTCGACGACGGGTCCGGGGCGCGGAACTCGACGCGCTTGGCCTTCGGGTTCGAGCCCGTGATCGGGATACGCATTGCCGCCGAGCGGTTGCGCTGCGAGTAGACCAGGTTGACCGGGGCCTCGAAGCCGGGGACCAGGCGGTGGTACGAGTTCACCGTCGGGTTCGTGAACGCCAGCAGCGACGGCGCGTGCTTCAGGATGCCGCCGATGTAGTAGCGGGCGGTGTCCGACAGGCCCGCGTAACCCTGCTCGTCGTAGAACAGCGGGACGCCGCCCTGCCACAGGGACTGGTGGACGTGCATGCCCGAGCCGTTGTCGCCGAAGATCGGCTTCGGCATGAAGGTCGCGGTCTTGCCGTTGCGCCACGCGACGTTCTTCACGATGTACTTGAAGAGCATCAGGTCGTCGGCCGCGGCGAGCAGCGTGTTGAACTTGTAGTTGATCTCGGCCTGGCCGGCGGTGCCCACCTCGTGGTGCTGGCGCTCGACCTGGAGGCCGGACGCCTCCAGCTCCAGGGAGATCTCGGCGCGCAGGTCGGCGAAGTGGTCGACCGGCGGGGCCGGGAAGTAGCCGCCCTTGTAGCGGACCTTGTAGCCGCGGTTGTCCTCGATCGCACCGGTGTTCCAGGCGCCTGCCTCGGAGTCGATGTGGTAGAAGGCCTCGTTCGCCTTGGTCTCGAAGCGGACGTTGTCGAAGACGTAGAACTCGGCCTCGGGGCCGAAGTACGCGGTGTCCGCGATGCCGGTGGAGGCGAGGTACGCCTCGGCCTTCTTGGCAATGTTGCGCGGGTCGCGGCTGTACTGCTCGCCCGTGATCGGGTCGTGGATGAAGAAGTTGATGTTGACCGTCTTGTCGCGCCGGAAGGGGTCGACACGGGCGGTCGACAGGTCCGCGCGGAGCGCCATGTCGGACTCGTGGATGGCCTGGAAGCCGCGGATCGACGAGCCGTCGAAGGCCAGCTCCTCGGCCGGGTCGAACGCCTTTGCCGGGATGGTGAAGTGCTGCATCACACCAGGCAGGTCGCAGAACCGGACATCGACGAACTTTACGTCTTCGTCGGCGATGAACTTCTTCGCGTCGTCGGCGTTCTGGAACATCCAACTCCTCCTACTCCCGACCCGGGAGGGGCGGGGTTGTAGCTCGGTCGTGCGGCCAGTGCGGTGGCACACGCTGGACCCGACCATAGGTAGACGGGATTTCTCAAGCATGACCCATTTGTTTCGCCGAAGTTAACCGGACCGGGGTCGGGGTCGCGTCAAGGCCCCGACCGCAGGCGGGTGAAACCGGGCGCAGTACCGTGTACGGGTGGACAACAGGCAAGCAATCGGATCGTGGCTCTCCGGGCCCCGCGCGGCGGCCGAGGACATGGGCGCCGACTTCGGTCACCGGGGCGAGCGGCTCGGCCTGCCGGAGGCGGGCCCCGGCTCCATCGCCCCCCTCGGGAGGCGGTTCGGCGCCGTCTTCATCGACTGGGGGCTCTGCCTCCTGATCGCATACGGGCTGTTTGCCAACGGTGACCGACAGGCCGTCGGAAACTGGGGGCTCGGCATCTTCCTCGTACTCAGCGTGCTGACCGTCGGCACGGTCGGCTTCACCCCCGGCAAGCGGATCCTCGGTCTGCGCGTTGTCGCCGAAGGCGGCGGGCGGCTGGGGATCGTGCGGGTTCTCGTACGGAGCCTGCTGCTCTGCATCGCGATCCCGGCGCTCATCTGGGACCGCGACGGGCGCGGGCTGCACGACCGCCTCGCCCGCGCCGTACAGGTGCGGATCTAGAAGCAGAAGCGAGTAAGAAGACAGGCAAACAGGCAGGCAAGACAGAGAGAGGCGGCCCGGGACGCATAGCGTCACCGGGCCGCCTCTCTCTGTCTGTCGTAGGTCAGCGCTGCTTTCCGCCGCGCGGCATCCGCATGCCCTTCGGCATCGGACCCTTCGGAAGCGGCATATTGCTCATCAGGTCGCCCATCGCCCGCAGCCGGTCGTTGGCCGCCGTGACCTGCGGTCCGCTGAGCACCCGCGGCAGCTTCAGCATCGTGGTGCGCACCTTCTTCAGCGGCACCTGGCCCTCGCCGTCGCCGACGATGATGTCGTGCACCGGTACGTCCACGACGATGCGCGCCATCTTCTTCTTCTCGGCCGCCAGCAGCGTCTTCAACCGGTTCGGGTTGCCTTCCGCCACCAGCACGATGCCGGCCTTGCCGACCGCCCGGTGCACCACGTCCTGGCTGCGGTTCATCGCCACCGCCGGGGTCGTGCTCCAGCCGCGTCCCACGTTCTGCAGCACCGCGGCCGCCGCGCCCGGCTGGCCCTCCATCTGCCCGAAGGCCGCTCGCTCGGCGCGGCGTCCGAAGACGATCGCCATGGCGAGGAAGGCCAGCAGGAAGCCGAGGATGCCCAGATAGATGGGGTGATCGATCAAGAAGCCGATCGCGAGGAAGACACCGAAGGTGACGATTCCCACAGCCGCGACGACAAGACCGACCTTGGAGTCGGCCTTCCGGGTCATCTTGTACGTCAGAGCGATCTGCTTCAGTCGCCCAGTGTTCGCAGCAGCGTCAGCGCTGTCTGAGTTTGCCTTCCTCGCCATGTCTGGAAGTTTACGTGGCCTAGGAAGTGCGGTCGGCCACGGCCTCCAGTACGTGCAGCGCCTCGACCCTGTCCTTGGCTCGGCGCCGGTCTTCGAGGACCGCCGTCCATGCGTTCCGGCGGGCGGTGCGCTGTCCGCCGCCCAGGAGCAGCGACTCCATGGCGCGCAGAGCATCGGTGACGGACGGAATGGCGGTAGCGAGTACGGGGCGTACCGGCGCGGCCTGCATGGTTGAGGTCCCCCTAAGGGAGCGTCGACGACGAGTGGGAGCGGTGCGCAGTGCAGTGCGGGGCGGTGCGGTGGAGCGTGAGGTGCGGTGAGCTTTGAGAGCTGTGCGTAGACCTAATGTCACTGATTGGTGTTACCAGTGCATGACCGAGGGGTCAAACACCGATGAAACCTTTTTGCTCCGCCCGCAAACGCTGACGCGGCCCGTACGCCGCCCCGACCTGCGGGGAGGGTGCGAGCCGCGTCAAACCGGCCATTACTCAGCGGTAATTGCTTGTGCCTGAATTCACACAGTCTGCGGGGTGGCCGCGGCGCCCCGTCGCTCCATCGCCTGCTGGTACAGCCGGCCCGCGCGGTACGAGGAACGGACCAGCGGTCCCGACATCACACCGGAGAAGCCGATCTCCTCGGCCTCCTCCTTCAGCTCCACGAACTCATGCGGCTTCACCCAGCGCTCGACCGGGTGGTGGCGTACCGAAGGACGCAGATACTGCGTGATCGTGATCAGCTCGCAGCCCGCGTCGTACAGGTGCTGCAGCGCCTCGCTGACCTCTTCGCGCTCCTCGCCCATGCCCAGGATGAGGTTCGACTTGGTGACCAGGCCCGCCTCGCGGGCGCGCGTGACGACCTCGAGCGAGCGCTCGTAACGGAATCCGGGGCGGATCCGCTTGAAGATCCGCGGCACGGTCTCGACGTTGTGCGCGAGCACCTCGGGACGCGAGGAGAAGACCTCGGCCAGCTGCTCGGGCACCGCGTTGAAGTCGGGGATGAGGAGCTCGACCTTGGTGCGGCCCGCCTCGCGCTCCGCCGTCATCGTGTGGATCTGGCGCACCGTCTCCGCGTACAGCCACGCGCCGCCGTCCTCCAGGTCGTCGCGCGCGACGCCGGTGATGGTGGCGTAGTTCAGGTCCATCGTGACGACCGACTCGCCCACGCGGCGCGGCTCGTCCAGATCGAGCGCGGCAGGCTTACCGGTGTCGATCTGGCAGAAGTCACAGCGCCGGGTGCACTGGTCGCCGCCGATGAGGAAGGTCGCCTCGCGGTCCTCCCAGCACTCGTAGATATTCGGACAGCCGGCCTCCTGGCACACCGTGTGCAGACCCTCGCTCTTCACGAGCTTCTGCATCTGGGTGTACTCGGGGCCCATCTTCGCCCGGGTCTTGATCCACTCGGGCTTGCGCTCGATGGGGGTCTGGCTGTTCCGGACCTCAAGGCGCAGCATCTTGCGTCCGTCGGGTGCGACTGCGGACACGTCCGGCTCCCTACGACTTCGATTCTTCGGCGGACACCAGGGTACGCCCGTTATTTGTGTGGCCTTACGTCTGGCCAACCCTTGGCCAGAGGGCCGCATTCCCTAGACGGCGGCCTCGACGGCCCGTGGCCGCAGTTCGGCGTTCTCCAGGACGTCCCGCAGATGCTTCTCGATGACCGGGAGCACCTCGGCGATGGTGATCTCGCGGCCCAGTTCGTACGAGAGCGAAGTCACACCCGCGTCCCGGATGCCGCACGGCACGATCCGGTCGAACCAGGTGTTGTCCGGGTTCACATTGATCGCGAAGCCGTGCATCGAGACGCCCTTGGCGATACGGATGCCGATCGCGGCGAGCTTGCGGTCCTCGCGGCGCTGGCCGGCGTTGGAGGGAGCGTACTCCGGGCCGTTCAGCCGTGGGTCGAACTCCTCGTCCTGCAGCCGCGGGTCGAAGTCGAGCGAAAGGCCGCCGATCGCCGGACGCTGTTCGACCGGATCGCCGAGTACCCACACACCGCTGCGGCCCTCGACCCGGCTGGTCTCCAGGCCGAACTCCGCGCAGGTGAGGATCAGCGCGTCCTCGAGCCGGCGCACATGCGCGATGACGTCCACCGGGCGCGGCAGCTTCAGGATCGGGTAGCCGACCAGCTGGCCGGGGCCGTGCCAGGTGATCTTGCCGCCGCGGTCGACGTCGACGACGGGAGTGCCGTCCAGGGGGCGTTCGCTGTCCGCCGTGCGCCGGCCCGCCGTATAGACGGGCGGGTGCTCAAGGAGCAGGCAGGTGTCCTCGATCTCGTCGGCGAAGCGGGCGGCGTGGACCTCGCGCTGCTTCTGCCACGCCTCCTGGTACTCGACGGCTTGCTCGCCGAACCCCAGTTGGACGAACCGCAGCTCACTCACGGCTGTGCCTCCCTAGAACCTTCACCCTGCACTCATCGCGCCCTTGCCACTGTACGGCGGCTCCGGAAAAGGCGGCCGGGCAGGTGCCGGGCGGTTGCCGGGGCAGTTTCGGGTCACGCGGCACCCGTCAGCGACGTCCCCAATCCTCACACGATCGGATGAATGTGGGGCGAAGCTCGCGGTTCGAGCGGTAGGGGCAGCTAAATTCGCGCCGTTCCATGAGGGCTGCTCCCGGCCCGGAAGGCAGGAGACCGCACAGCTGATGACGGAACGACCCTCGCAGCGCATCCCCAACCGACAGCTCGCCGCGCTCATCGCAGAAGCCGGATTCTCCAACGCAGGCCTTGCCCGCCGAGTGGACCAGCTCGGCCTCGAGCACGGCCTGGATCTGCGCTACGACAAGACCTCCGTGACCCGCTGGTTGCGCGGCCAGCAGCCGCGCGGCACGACCCCCGCCCTGATCGCCGAGGTGTTCACACGGCGGCTCGGCCGCCGGCTCTCGGCGCAGGACCTCGGTCTGGACGCCTGTGCGCCCGTCTACGCCGGTCTGGAGTTCGCGGCCACGCCCGAGGAGGCCGTGGACATCGTGAGCGGGCTGTGGCGCAAGGACTCCGGCAGCCATGCGGAGCTGCGCAAGATCGCCTTCACCCCGGCCGGGCTCGTGGTGCCCAGCAGGGACTGGCTGATCGGCCGGGCCGACGAGCGGGTGAGCCGGGCGGACGCGGTCCAGAACGGGACCGCCCGTATCCCGGCCCAGGGTCGGGCCGCCCTCCCGCGGCAGCGTGGCACGGACCGGGGTCCCGGCCAGAGGGTCACCGGCGGCGACATCGCGGCACTGCGCTCGGTCGGCGAGCTGTTCCGCACCCTCGACCACGCCTATGGCGGCGGGCATGCCAGGCAGGCGCTGGTGCGCTATCTCGAGCACGAGGCCGAGCCGATGCTGCGCGGCACATACGGGGAGGTGACCGGGCGGCGGCTGTTCGCCGCGGCGGCCGATCTGACCCGGCTGGCCGGCTGGACCTCGTACGACATCGCGGCCCACGGCCTCGCCCAGCGTTACTTCGTCCAGGCGCTGCGACTCTCCCAGGCGGCGGGCGACCGGGCGTACGGCGCGTATGTGCTCGTGACCATGAGCCGGCAGGCGGTCTATCTGGGGCATGGACGTGAGGCGGTGCAGCTGACGCGCGTCGCCCAGCAAGGGGTCGGCTCGTCGGCCCCGCCCGTGGTGCAGGCGATGCTGCACTCCGTCGAGGCGCGCGGGCACGGCGTGCTGGGCGAGGTACGGGCGTGCACGGCCTCGCTCGTACGGGCCGAGCGGGCGCTCGAGACGGCGCGGCCCGGAGACGATGTGCCGCACTGGGCGCGCTTTTTCGACGAGGCGCAGCTCGCCGACGAGTTCGGGCACTGCCACCGGGATCTCCAGCAGTACCGGTCGGCGGTGCAGCACGCGGAGCGCTCGCTCCAGCTGCGCGCCCCGGCGTTCGCGCGCAGCCGCCTCTTCTGCCGGGTGGTGCTGGCCTCCGCCCGGCTCGGACTGGGCGAGCTGGACCAGGCATGCGCGCTGGGGGCGGAGGCGGCGCTGCAGGTGTCGGAGATGCGGTCGGCGCGGGCGGTGGAGTACGTACGTGAATTCGAGCGGCGGCTGGAGCCGTACCGGGACGCGGCGGCGGTGCGGAACTATCGCGACCGGGTGGCCGCGCTGGGCTGAACCAGGGGCCCGGGTGGACCTCTGACCCGGACCCCGGACCTGAGTCCGGGGCCCCTGAGTCCGGGGCCCCTGACCCAGGGACCTCCATCGTCGCCCGGCTTGATCCTGCCGCCCTAGGCCACCGCCGAGAGCGCGACCGTTTCGTACCCGGGCTGCTGGAGGCCGAAGTCGCGCAGGATCGCGTCCGCGGCCCGTCGGCCCGAGAAGAGCGCGCCCTGGACCGTACTCGTGTCGCGGTGGTCGCCGCAGACATAGAGGCCGGACAGCAGCCGCACCGGACGGCGGAGATCGTGCGGCGGGGGCATCGCGGGCACCGCCTCCGGGTCGTGGTGGACGGCGAGCAGCTCCCAGTCGTCCGTGGGCGTGCCGTACAGCGTGGCGAGGTGGGTACGAACGCTGCGGTCCAGATCCGGCGGAGGGGACCCGAGCACGGTCGACGAGATCAGCACGCGGCCGTTCGGTGCGCGCGACGGATCGACCTCGCTCATCACCGCCGTATGCGAGACGGGGCCGCCGCGGTCCGCGTCCAGCAGGAGCGCCGGGTCCGTCAGCGGCGGCGCGGGCGCCGTGTGGTGAAGGACCGTCACGGGGTGGAAGGGAGGTACGCGCAGGCCCGGCAGGAGCTCCGCGGCCGTGCGGGCACCGGTGGCCAGCACCAGGGCGCGGCAGCCGATGTCGCCGTACTCCTTGGTTGTGACCTGGGTGATCGAGGCGTCGGTGACCCGCACCCCGGTGTGTACGGTGCCGGACGGCAGCGACGCTGCCAGCTGCTCGGGCAGCGCCGCCGCACCGCCCGCAGGGACGCACAGTCGGCCGCGCGCGAAGCCGCGCAGCGCCAGATCGGCGCACCGGCTCGAGGTGGCCAGCGCCGGGTCGCAGAGCAGCGCCGACAGCAGCGGGCGCAGGAAGCCGTGGACCGTACGCGCCGGGAGGCCGCGGGCGCAGAGCGAGCCCGCGGTGGGCCGCTCGGGGCGGGTGAGGAGCCGCTCCACCGGAGTGGCGGCGAGGCGGGCGAGAGATGCGCCGAGCCGGGCCTGGTCGAGCGGCCGGGGGGCGCTCGCGAGGGCGCGCGCCACGGTAAATGCGCCCCGTGCGCTCCCCGCTGCACCCGTCCGCCGGACCGCTTCGCCGGTCCGCTGGAGCCGTCCTTGGCTGTGCACGAGTACACCGGGCGAGAAGGGCCGCAGGACGACATCACCGAGCCCTGCCGTGCGACCCAGCTCCGGACAAGAGGTGTTGAGCAACTGGCCTATGCGGTCGAGCCGGAAACCGTCGATCTGCTGGGTGGCCATCCGGCCGCCCACATGAGGGGCGGCCTCCAGAACGCTGACCGAGACGCCTGCGCTGGTCAGTTGATGAGCCGCCGAGAGACCGGCGATCCCGGCCCCGACGATGACGACATCCGCATGGTGAGCGCTGCTGAGCACGTGCCCCTCCCCGAGGTCGGCGCGGCTGGTGGGAGGCTCATGCCCCCAACAGGCCCCGGGAATACCCGAGTGCGGACCGAGACTAGGGAGCCGCCGCCGTACCGCCAGTCGCGCACGCCGTGGAGCACCGGAGCGCGGGGGCGCACACGGCACCCGGCCGTCCGCCGGGCGGCGTGACTTCTCGGACGCGCACTATCGCAGAGCCGCGCCGACCGCCTCGTCGACGCTCGGAAAGGCGAACGAGAAGCCCGACTCCAGCAGTCGGGCCGGCAGCACCCGCTGGCTGCTCAGAATGTCCCCGGCCAGCTCGCCCAGCGCGATCCGCAGCGCGGGCGCCGGGACCGCGAACACTGTCGGACGGTGCAGCGCCCGGCCCATCGCCGCGGTTACCTCGCGATTGGTGACCGGGTCCGGCGCCGTGAGGTTCACCGGCCCCGACAGCGACTCCGTGTCGAGGATGTGCCGCAGCGCCGCGACCTCGTCGTGCAGGGCGATGAAGCTCCAGTACTGCCGGCCGTTGCCCAGGCGCCCGCCGAGGCCCGCCTTGAAGAGCGGGAACATCCGGCCCCACGCACCGCCCTTGCGGGCCACCACAAGTCCGGTACGCGCGAAGGCGGTCCGCACGCCCGCCTCCTCGGCCGGGGCCGCCGCCTCCTCCCACTCCACGCACATCTTCGCCAGGAACCCGTCCCCGGGCGGCGCACCCTCGTCCACCGCACGCTCCCCGGTGTCGCCGTAGTAGCCGATGGCGCTCCCGCAGACCAGCACCCGCGGCGGTACGTCGAGGCTGGCGACGGCCTCCGCGATCGCCGCCGTGCCGAGCACCCGGCTGTCCCGGATCTCCTTGCGGTACGCATCCGTCCAGCGGCGCGCACCGACCCCGGCGCCGGCGAGATTCACCACGCCCTCGCAGCCGACCAGTCCGGCCACGTCGACGTACTGCCGGTGCGGGTCCCACTCCACCTCGTCGCCGGCCCGCGCGGGCCGCCGCACCAGGCGCACCACCTCGTGCCCGTCGGTGCGCAGCGAGCGCACGAGTGCCGTACCGATGAGTCCGGTGGAACCGGTGACCGCGATCCGCATGGCCCCCATCCTGCCCCCGCGCGGCCCCGTGGCACAGTGACGACCATGCCCCGGTCGCACATACGCCCCGCACGTCACACCGACGAAGCAGCGCTCGGCGCGCTCGACCGGGACACCTGGTCGCCGCTGCACGCCGTGCAGCCGAGGCCGAAGCCGCCGTACGACCCCTTCTTCGACGCGAACCACCGGCCCGAGGACTTCCTGGTCGCCGAGGACATCTCCGAGGACATCGCCGAGGGCATCGCCGAGGACGGTGACGGCACGATCACCGGCTTCATCCGGCTGATCCCGCCCACCCCGCTCGCGTGCAACCAGCACGTGCGGCAGATCCAGGGCCTCGCCGTGGCCGACCGGGCGCGCGGCCGCGGGATCGCACGAGCGCTGCTGCGGGCGTCGTTCGACGAGGCGCGCCGCCAGGGCGCGGTCCGGATGACGCTGCGGGTGCTCGGACACAACACGCCGGCCCGCACGCTGTACGAGTCGGAGGGCTTCGCGGTCGAGGGCGTACTGCCCGGCGAGTTCTATCTGGACGGGCGGTACGTCGACGACGTGATGATGGGCCGCAGCCTCACCGTCTGAGAACCGGTTTCGTGAGAGCCGGTCTCCTGAGGAACGGTCTCGTGAGGAACGGTCTCGTGAGGACCGTTCTCACAAGTTTCCGAAGCGCTCCCAGAGCCTGGGGAAACGTTGCGCCAGAGCCGCGTCGTCGTCGAAGTCGAACGGCGTTCCCAGCGGCTCGGCGGTCTGCGGCGGGATGCCCAGATCCGGTGCCACCACGCCGGTGAGCTGCTCGTACGCCTCGTCCGCCGCGTACCCCAGCTCCTCGCCGTCCCCGTCGACGTCCTCGTCGAACTCGTCCAGCAGCTCGGCGAGCGAGTCCGGGTCGTGCAGCGCGCCCTCGAAGATCTCCCGGCCCTGCCCGATCAGCCAGCAGCGGAAGTAGTCGAAGGCGTCGTCGCTGGCACCGCCGAGCAGCACGGCGGCCGCACCCCACAGATCCCAGTGGTACGCGCGGTTGTAGCGGGCCTCGAAGTGCCGGGCGAAGTCCAGCACGGAGTCGGGGTCGAGCTGCAGCAGCCGCTCGACCATCAGATCGGCATGATCCTCGGGGTCACCCTCGGCGGCCTCGCGGGTGCTGTCGATGATCTCCCAGAACTCCGTCTCGTCCATCACGGGACAAGCATCGTGGTTGGCGGGGGGCGGCGCACGCGGAGCCGCCGAAATGCTGACTCTTTTGAATGGCGGACAGAGGATGTCGGGTATCCGTGCGACGGTCGGCGTATGACGACGGACACACCACCGGCAGGGAAACCACTGGCAGGGAAGATCGCACTGGTCGCGGGCGCGACCCGGGGCGCGGGCCGCGCCATCGCCGTACAGCTGGGCGCCGCAGGCGCGACCGTGTATGTGACGGGACGGACCACCCGAGCGCAGGTCAGCGAGGTCGGCCGGGCGACCGAGACCATCGAGGAGACGGCGGAACTGGTCACGGCGGCGGGCGGCGAGGCCATCGCCGTACCGACGGACCATCTGGGGCCGGAGCAGGTGCGGGCGCTGGTCGCGCGGGTCGAGAGGGACCACAGCCGGCTCGACATCCTGGTCAACGACATCTGGGGCGGCAATCACCTGCTCGACTTCAACACGAAGATGTGGGACGTCGACCTGGACCGCGGGCTGCGGATGCTCGAACTCGGTGCGAAGAGCCACATCATCACCAGCAGCATCGCGCTTCCCCTGCTGGTGCGACAGCCCGGCGGCCTGGTCATCGAGGTCACGGACGGCACGGCCGAGACGAACAAGGGCTTCCGCGAGAACTTCTACTACGACCTCGCCAAGAACGCCCCGATCCGGATGGCCTTCATTCTGGGCGAGGAGCTGAAGAGCGTGGGCTGCACGGCGGTGGCGGTCACCCCGGGCTTCATCCGTTCCGAGGAGATGCTCGACATCTTCGGCCTCACCGAGGAGACCTGGCGCGACGGGATCGATCAGCCGCCGCACTGGGCGCTCTCCGAGTCGCCGGTCTATCTCGGCCGGGGAGTCGCGGCGCTCGCCGCCGACCCGGAGCGGGCCCGCTGGAACGGACAGTCGCTCTCCAGCGGAGCGCTGGCCAGGGAGTACGGCTTCACGGACACGGACGGCAGTCGGCCGGACGTCTGGGCCTTCATGCTCCAGGAGGCGGCGGGGGCGGAGCCCTCCTTGGCTGATTACAGGTAGCGCGGCTATCTGTAGAGCTGGGCCGCCCGCTCCGCCGACTCCGCGAACAGAGCACGCAGCTCCGGCGGCTCCAGCAGCTCCACCTCCGGTCCCAGCGCGAACAACTGCCCGTACGCGACCTCATGGGACTCCACCGGCAGAGTGAGCGTCACCCGGCCGTGCCCGTCCGGCCCTCCCGCCGCCGCCAGCGCCTCGCGGGCCGCCGCCCGGTCCGTCACGTACGGCAGCCGCCGCGCGCCCTCCTCCGTGACCCGGACCACCACTTCGGTACGGAGGATGGAGCGTACGAACTGGGCCGCGCGCTCCTCCCAGAAGGCGGGCAGGTCGAAGTCCTCGTCGCGGTCGAAGAGTTCGCCGTCCACGTCCACCGCCGTGAACCGGTCGATCCGGTACACCCGGAAGGCCGTGCGGGCGCGGGCGCACAGGTACCAGACGCCCGCCTTGAGCACGAGTCCGTACGGCTCCAACTCCCGCTCCACCTCGGCGTCCCGGCGTCGATAGCGGGCCTTGATACGGCGGTCGTCCCACACCGCCTCGGCGACCGCGGGCAGCAGCTCCGGCGTCTCGGGCTCCTGGTACCAGCCGGGCGCGTCCAGATGGAACCGCTGCGCCGCCGAATCGGAAGCGCCCCTCAGTGAGGGCAGCAGCGCCGCGGACACCTTCAGGCGTGCCGCGGACGCCGCGTCCTCCAGCCCCATCTCCCGCAGCGCGCCCGGGAGCCCGGAGAGGAAGAGGGCTTCGGCCTCACTGCGTCCGAGCCCGGTGAGCCGGGTGCGGTAGCCGCCGACCAGCCGGTAGCCGCCGGCCCGGCCCCGGTCGGCGTAGACCGGGACACCGGCCTCCGACAGCGCGAGGGCGTCCCGGGTGATGGTCCGCTCCGACACTTCCAGTTCCCGCGCCAGCTCGGCGCCGGTCATGGAGGGCCTGGCCTGGAGGAGCAGCACCATCTTGATCAGCCGGGCAGCACGCATGCCCCCATGATGACGGAGGCACTCGGGCCAGGGGCGCCGACGGAGGTCAGGCCAGCGGCTCCTGCAGTTCGGTCACCCACTTCTCGCGGTCCGCCGGGCATTCGAGGTTGACCTCGCGCGCATACCCCGCCGAGCGGTGGTCGCCCGCGTCGATCCAGCGGGCCAGGTTCTGGGCCGTCGGCACGATCGCGTCCATCGGGCCGCGGTGCACGATCGTCGCCGCCCGCTCGATGGCCGGCAGATCGACGATCTCGAAGTCCTGGCCGGGCTGCGGACCGGCCGCGACCGTCACTCCCGCGTGCACCAGGATCGCGCCGTCGCCCTCGGGCGCGTCCTCGTAGTAGGCGATGCCGGGCCCCGTCGGAGTCACGCCCGCCGCCTCCAGACGCTTGAACAGCTCGTCGTAGAGAGGGCTGATGACCGGGCCGATGTGCTCGGGTTCGTAACCTGCCGCGGTGGCGGTCAGCTCGGCCACCCGTACCGCGGGGATGCTCTTGACGATGACGTCCTGACTGGGCATGTGCCCCTCGCTCTCGATCGACCGGAGCCTCGCCTCGACCTGGGCCAGCCGCGCGGCCGACGCGGCCATCGCCGCTTCCAGTTCCGCCTGCCGCAGGGTGAGCATCCCGCGCAGCTCCTCCGTACTCACCCGGTCCTCCAGGATCTCCTGCACCTGTTGCAGCGTGAAGCCGAGATCCTTCAGGGCGATGATGCGGTTGAGCTGCGCGAGCTGGGCCGCCGCGTAGTAGCGGTAGCCGCTGAACGGATCTGTCTGCGCGGGACGCAGCAGCCCGATCGCGTCGTAGTGACGCAGCATGCGGGCCGACACACGGCCGTGCCTGGCGAAGTCTCCGATGGTGAACATGACGCCCCCTAGTGCACGGCTTCACACGGTGTCAGGGTCAAGGATCACCTACGACAGAACCCCCGGCGGCCGAGCGGCCACCGGGGGTTCGTCGTACGTCGGCAGAGGTCAGAGGCCGTAGCGCTCGCGCGCTTCCTTCACGGCCGAGGCCGGGACCTCGCCGCGCCTGGCCAGCTGGGCCAGCGCCGCGACCGTGATCGACGGGGCGTCGACGCCGAAGTGACGGCGGGCCGCGTCACGCGTGTCGGAGAGACCGAAACCGTCCGTGCCGAGCGAGGAGTAGTCCTGCTCGACCCACTGGCTGATCTGGTCCGGAACCTGGCGCATCCAGTCGCTGACCGCGAGCACCGGGCCCGGAGCACCCTCCAGCGCCTGGGTGACGTACGGAATGCGATGCTCGCCGCGCAGCAGTGCCTCGTCGCACTCCAGCGCGTCACGGCGCAGCTCGCCCCACGAGGTCGCGGACCAGACATCGGCCGTAACTCCCCAGTCGGAGCTGAGCAGTCGCTGCGCCTCGAGGGCCCAGTGGATCGCCGTGCCGGAGGCCAGCAGCTGCAGCCGCGGGGAGTCCGCGGCCTGGGCCACGCCCTCCTTGAAGCGGTAGAGACCGCGCAGGATCCCCTCCTCGACACCCTCCGGCATCGCGGGTTGCGGCTTCGGCTCGTTGTAGACGGTCAGGTAGTAGAAGACGTTCTCGGCCTCGGGGCCGTACATCCGGCGCAGACCGTCCTTGACGATGACGGCGATCTCGTACGCGAAGGCCGGGTCGTAGTTGAGCGACGCCGGGTTCGTGGCCGCGATCAGCTGCGAGTGGCCGTCCGCGTGCTGCAGGCCCTCGCCGGTCAGCGTCGTACGGCCGGCGGTCGCGCCGACGATGAAGCCCTTGCCGAGCTGGTCGGCGAGCTGCCACATCTGGTCGGCCGTGCGCTGCCAGCCGAACATCGAGTAGAAGATGTAGAACGGGATCATCGGCTCGCCGTGCGTCGCGTACGACGTGGCGGCGGCGATGAAGTCGGCCATGGCGCCGGCCTCGGTGATCCCCTCGTTGAGGATCTGGCCGTCCTTGGCCTCCTTGTAGTACATCAACTGGTCGCGGTCGACCGGCTCGTACGTCTGGCCCAGCGGGGAGTAGATGCCGGCCGACGGGAAGAGTGACTCCATACCGAAGGTGCGGGCCTCGTCAGGGACGATGGGAACCCAGCGCTTGCCGGTCTCCTTGTCCCGCATCAGGTCCTTCACCAGGCGTACGAAGGCCATGGTGGTGGCCATCGCCTGCTTGCCGGAGCCCTTTTCGAGAGCCTTGAAGGCACGCTCCTCGGGCGCGGGCAGCGCCACCGCCTGTACGCGGCGGGCCGGGGCCGGGCCACCGAGGGCCGCGCGGCGCTCCTGGAGGTAGCGGACCTCGGGAGAGTCGGCGCCGGGGTGGCCGTAGGGCACCAGGCCGTCGGCGAAGGCACTGTCCGGGATCGGGAGTCCGAGCAGGTCACGCATGCCCTTGAACTCGTCGATGGTCAGCTTCTTCATCTGGTGGTTGGCGTTCTTCGACTCGAAGCCCTTGCCGAGCGTGTAGCCCTTCACCGTCTGCGCGAGGATCACGGTCGGCGCGCCCTTGTGCTCGACGGCCGCCCTGTACGCCGCGTACACCTTCCGGGCCTCGTGGCCGCCGCGGGAGGCGTAGAAGCACTCGGCGATCTTCGCGTCGCCGATCAGCTTCGCCAGCTCGACGAGTGCGGGCTCGGCGCCGAAGAAGTGCTCGCGGATGTACGCCACATCACGCGTCGCATACGTCTGGAACTGGGCGTCCGGCACCTCGCGCAGCCGGCGTACCAGCGCGCCCGTGGTGTCGAGCTGGAACAGCTCGTCCCAGGCGGAGCCCCACAGCGTCTTGATGACATTCCAGCCCGCGCCGCGGAACTGGGCCTCCAACTCCTGCACCACACGGAAGTTGGCGCGGACCGGACCGTCGAGGCGCTGGAGATTGCAGTTGATGACGAAGGTGAGGTTGTCGAGACGCTCACGGGCCGCGAGGGCGAGGGCGGCGGTCGACTCGGGCTCGTCCATCTCGCCGTCGCCGAGGAAGGCCCAGACGTGCGAGCCCGCGGTGTCCTTGATGCTGCGGTTGGCCAGGTAGCGGTTGAAGCGCGCCTGGTAGATCGCGGAGAGCGGGCCGAGGCCCATGGAGACGGTGGGGAACTCCCACAGCCAGGGCAGCCGGCGCGGGTGCGGGTAGGACGGCAGTCCGTTGCCGGCCGCCTCCTGCCGGAAGTTGTCGAGCTGCTGCTCGGACAGGCGGCCGTCGAGGAAGGCGCGGGCGTAGATGCCGGGCGAGGCGTGGCCCTGGATGTAGAGCTGGTCGCCGGAGCCGTCACCCTCCTTGCCGCGGAAGAAGTGGTTGAAGCCGGTCTCGTAGAGCCAGGCGGCGGAGGCGAAGGTGGCGATGTGACCGCCGACGCCGAAGCGGGAGCCACGGGTGACCATGGCGGCCGCGTTCCAGCGGTTCCACGCGGTGATGCGGGCTTCCATCGCCTCGTCGCCGTCGAAGGCGGGCTCGGCGGAGGTGGGGATGGTGTTGACGTAGTCCGTCTCCAGCAGCCGGGGCACGGGAACTCCGGCCGTCTCGGCGTGCTGAAGGGTACGGCGCATCAGATACGCGGCGCGGTGCGGTCCTGCGTGCTCGGTGACGGCGTCGAGGGACGCCGCCCACTCGGCGGTTTCCTCGGCATCACGGTCCGGGAGCTGGTCGAGCTCGCTCGGAAGCTTGCCTACGGGGTCGGTCATGATCGCCGCCTTCCGGACAGGAGGGGGGTGGAGAAAGGAGCCTTGTCTGGCAGGACAGGGCGAGGGTTGGTGAACCCGGCGACAACTGTAAGTCGCTGATCGATGATCGATCAAAGCTTGGAGCGGGAAACTTCTCAATCTGAAGAAATTGGCATTCGGTGCCGTGAAAAGGGGCACGGGGTGCCGGGTCAACCTGGGGCGATTCGGGCGTCGCGTGCACCTCGGAGCGGGGGTGACGTCACCTGTGCGCGGCGGTATCGAGCCCCGGCGGGGCCCGGATCCGCCGCAGCCGGGCCGCGCCCAAACCGCCGGCGCCCCGAGCGCGAGGCGCGGCCACCATGCCGGGGCGGCCCGGGGGGTGCCGGGCCTGCGGGTGCGTTGGCTTGGGGGTGCCGGGCCGGCGGGTGCGTTGGCTTGGGGCTGCCGGGCCTGTGGGCAGCGTGGCCACGCTGTAGGGGATGCCGCGCCTGTCAGGGATCGCGGCCGCAGCTGCGTCCGGGCCCGGCGCGCGATCCGGGCCGGGCCGCGGGTCAGGTGCGCGGGCTGCCCCTGCCGCGGATCGGGCGCGGCGCAGCCGAGTCCCGGCCCGGGTGCGTGGGGTGCTCGCCCGGCCCGGCGCGCGACCTGGAGCCGGGTCCCGCCCGGCACGTGGGATGCCCGGGCCGCGGGTCAGTGCGCTCGAGTCCCGGCCGGCGCGAGTCGCAGCCGGGCCTCGGGTCAGGTGCGTGGGATGCCCGGGCCGCGGGTCGGGCGCGCGAGGCGCAGCGGAGTTCCGGGTCGGGCGCGGGAGCTGGAGCCGGGTCCCGGCCCGGGGCGGGCGTCGCGGCCAGGTCGGGGGTCAGGCGCGGGGGGCGCAGCCCAGGACGTGGGCCTTCACCAGCGGGCCGATCTCCGGGTCCTGGCGCCGGAACGCCTCGACCAGAGCCTGGTGCTCCTCGGCGTACGACTTCTGCACCGTGCCGAGCCAGCGGATCGAGAGCGCCGTGAACACCTCGATGCCGAGCCCCTCCCAGGTGTGCAGCAGCACGCTGTTCCCGGCGGCCCGCACCAGCTCCCGGTGGAAGCCGACGGTGTGCCGCACCTGTGCGGCCGAGTCTCCGGCCAGGTCCGCCTCGTACAGCGCCGCCACATGCGGCTCCAGCGCGGAACAGTCCTGGGCCAGCCGCGCGGCCGCCAGTTCGGCGGCGATCTGCTCGAGACCGGCCCGCACCGGATAGCTCTCCTCGAGATCGGCGGCGGTGAGATTCCGTACGCGTACGCCCTTGTTGGGCGCGGACTCGATCAGCCGCAGACTCTCCAGCTCGCGCAGCGCCTCGCGCACCGGCGTCTGGGAGACCTCCAGCTCGGTCGCGATCCGCCGCTCGACGATCCGCTCGCCGGGCTTCCAGCGGCCGCTGACGATCCCCTCCACGATGTGCTCGCGGATCTGTTCGCGCAGCGAGTGGATGACGGGCGGGGTCATGAGGGCTCCTCCGGGGCGACAGGCACCCCTGACAATACGGCGACCGGTCTCGGCAGGCTGCCCAAGGGTGCGCCGGAGCAGGCCTGATGAGTCCGGTGAGTCCTGGTGAGCACGGCAGTGCCCCGCCCGGAGTGTTCCGGACGGGGCACTGTCGTACTGCTGGTGAGCCTTACAGGCCGAGCTCGACCTCGAACTCGCCCGCCTCCAGGATCGCCTTGACGGCCGTCAGGTAGCGGGCCGCGTCGGCGCCGTCCACCAGACGGTGGTCGTAGGAGAGAGCCAGGTACGTCATGTCGCGGATGCCGATGACGGTGCCCTCGGCGGTCTCGATGACCGCCGGGCGCTTGACGGTGGCGCCGATGCCCAGGATGGCGACCTGGTTCGGCGGCACGATGACCGTGTCGAACAGCGCACCGCGCGAACCGGTGTTGCTGATGGTGAAGGTCGCACCGGAAAGCTCGTCCGGGGTGATCTTGTTGCTGCGGACCTTGCCCGCCAGCTCCGCGGTCTTCTTGGAGATACCGGCGAGGTTGAGGTCACCGGCACCCTTGATGACCGGCGTCATCAGACCCTTTTCGGAGTCCACCGCGATACCGATGTTCTCGGTGTCGAAGTAGGTGATGGTGCCCTCGTCCTCGTTGATCCGGGCGTTGACGACCGGGTAGGCCTTCAGCGCCTGGGCCGCGGCCTTCACGAAGAACGGCATCGGGGAGAGCTTGACGCCCTCGCGGGCGGCGAACGCGTCCTTGGCCTGGTTGCGCAGCTTCATCAGCTTGGTGATGTCGACCTCGACGACCGAGGTCAGCTGGGCCTGCGAGTGCAGCGCCTTCATCATGTTGTCGCCGATGACCTTGCGCATGCGGGTCATCTTGACCGTCTGACCGCGCAGCGGCGACGTCTCGAGGGCCGGGGCCTTCGAGACGGCGGCCGGAGCGGCGGCGGCCGGGGCCGGGGTGGCCGGGGCCGGGGTGGCGGCCTTGGCGGCCTCCGCGGCGGCGATGACGTCCTGCTTGCGGATACGGCCACCGACGCCGGTGCCCTTGACCGCGGACAGGTCCACGCCGTTCTCGGCGGCGAGCTTACGGACCAGGGGGGTCACGTAGGCGCCGTCGTCACCGGCGGGGGCGGCCGGAGCCACCGGAGCCGGAGCGACGGGGGCCGGGGCGGGAGCGGCAGCCGGAGCCGGCGCCGGAGCGACCGGAGCGGGCGCCGGAGCAGCAGGCGCGGCCGGAGCCGGAGCCGGGACCGTGGGAGCAGGCGCGGCCGGAGCCGGGGCCGGAGCGGCGGCGGGGGCCGGGGCAGCCGGAGCGGGCGCGGCGGCAGGCGCGGCACCCGGGGCGCCGATCACTGCCAGCTTGGCGCCGACCTCGGCGGTCTCGTCCTCGCCCACCACGATCTCCAGCAGCACACCGGACGCCGGGGCCGGGATCTCGGTGTCGACCTTGTCCGTGGAGACCTCGAGCAGCGGCTCGTCGGCCTCGACGGACTCGCCGACCTCCTTGAGCCAGCGGGTGACGGTGCCCTCGGTGACGCTCTCGCCGAGCGCGGGAAGGACGACGTCGGTACCGGTGGCGCCGCCCGCGGGGGCAACGGGGGCCGGAGCGGGCTCGGCGGCCGGAGCCGGAGCCGCGGGGGCCTCCGCGGCCGGCGCCGGAGCGGCGGGGGTCTCGGTCACCGCGGTCTCGGCAGCAGCCGGGGCCGGGGCGGCAGCGGGCGCGCCCGAGCCGTCGTCGATGATGGCCAGCTCGGCGCCGACCTCAACGGTCTCGTCCTCGGCGACCTTGATGGACGCGAGGATGCCGGCAGCCGGGGCGGGGATCTCGGTGTCGACCTTGTCGGTCGACACCTCGAGCAGCGGCTCGTCGGCCTCGACGCGCTCTCCCTCGGCCTTCAGCCAGCGGGTGACAGTGCCCTCGGTGACGCTCTCGCCGAGCGCCGGAAGGGTTACGGAAACCGCCATGGTTTCAGTTGCTCCTTACGAATGTGCGGAAGTGGTCGTCGCGCCCGGGACTACTAGTCGTGGGAGTGCAGGGGCTTGCCGGCCAGGGCCAGGTGGGCCTCGCCGAGCGCCTCGCTCTGCGTCGGGTGCGCGTGGATGAGCTGCGCGACCTCGGCCGGCAGAGCCTCCCAGTTGTAGATCAGCTGAGCCTCGCCGACCTGCTCGCCCATACGGTCACCGACCATGTGGACGCCGACCACGGCACCGTCCTTGACCTGGACGAGCTTGATCTCGCCCGCGGTCTTGAGGATCTTGCTCTTGCCGTTGCCCGCGAGGTTGTACTTCAGAGCGACGACCTTGTCGGAGCCGTAGATCTCCTTGGCCTTGGCCTCGGTGATACCGACGGAGGCGACCTCCGGGTGGCAGTACGTCACCCGCGGCACACCGTCGTAGTCGATCGGAACGGTCTTCAGACCGGCGAGCCGCTCTGCGACCAGGATGCCCTCGGCGAAGCCGACGTGCGCGAGCTGGAGCGTCGGGACGAGGTCGCCGACCGCCGAGATCGTCGGAACGTTGGTCTGCATGTACTCGTCGACCAGGACATAGCCGCGGTCCGTCGCGACGCCCTGCTCCTCGTAACCGAGACCGGCGGAGACCGGGCCGCGGCCGACGGCGACGAGCAGCACCTCGGCCTCGAAGGTCTTGCCGTCGGCGAGGGTGACGCGGATACCGTCCTGGGTGTACTCGGCCTTCTCGAAGAAGGTGCCCAGGTTGAACTTGATGCCGCGCTTGCGGAACGCGCGCTCAAGAAGCTTTGAGCTGCTCTCGTCCTCGACCGGGACGAGGTGCTTCAGACCCTCGATGACGGTCACGTCGGAGCCGAAGGACTTCCACGCCGAGGCGAACTCGACGCCGATGACGCCGCCGCCCAGCACGATCGCGGACTGCGGGACGCGGTCCAGCACCAGCGCGTGGTCCGAGGAGATGATGCGGTTGCCGTCGATCTCCAGACCGGGCAGCGACTTCGGTACGGAGCCGGTGGCGAGGAGGACATGGCGGCCCTGCACACGCTGGCCGTTGACGTCGACGGAGGTGGGGGAGGACAGCCGCCCCTCACCCGCGATGTAGGTGACCTTGCGGGAGGCGATCAGACCCTGGAGACCCTTGTACAGGCCCGAGATCACCTCGTCCTTGTACTTGTGGACGGCCGCCATGTCGATGCCCTCGAAGGTGGCCTTGACACCGAACTGGTCGGCCTCACGTGCCTGGTCGGCGATCTCGCCGGCGTGCAGCAGTGCCTTCGTCGGGATGCATCCGTTGTGCAGGCAGGTACCGCCGACCTTGCCCTTCTCGATCAGGGCGACGTCCAGGCCCAGCTGAGCTCCACGCAGCGCCGCAGCGTAACCGCCGCTACCACCGCCGAGAATCACTAGGTCGAAAACGGTGCTGGCGTCGTTCGCCACGTCACGTCCTCCATGCATGTGCGCCGTTCGCCGGTCGTCGACGACCGGGCGGCGGCTGGTGTTCGGCCGCTGTTTTTTCGGCCCCTGTGGTGGGGGCCCTGTCCTGCCGAGAACCCATCTTCGCACTTGTTGACGGGAGGCGGGACGCGGGGCCTGGGTCTGGGACGGACGAACGACCGCCCCAAGGGGTTACCGGCCCGTACGAATGTACGGATTTCGTTGCGAGCCAAGAGGGCAAACAACGACGGCCCCGGGCGTATGCCCGGGGCCGTCGAAGGCCCGTCCTCAGCCCAGGTCGCCGGCGGCGGTGCGCTCGGCGAGCTTGACCAGGGTGCGGATGGCGGAGCCGGTGCCGCCCTTGGGGGTGTAGCCGTACGGCGCACCCTCGTGGAAGGCCGGGCCCGCGATGTCCAGGTGTGCCCAGGTGATGCCCTCGCCCACGAACTCCTGCAGGAACAGACCGGCCACCAGGCCGCCGCCCATCCGCTCGCCCATGTTGGCGATGTCGGCGGTCGGGGAGTCCATGCCCTTGCGCAGCTCGCTGGGGAGCGGCATCGGCCAGGACTGCTCGCCGACCTCCTCCGCGATCTCGTGGATCGAGGTACGGAACGCGTCGTCGTTCGACATGATGCCGAAGGTGCGGTTGCCCAGCGCCATCACCATCGCGCCGGTGAGCGTCGCCACATCGACGATCGCGTCCGGGTTCTCCTCGGACGCCTTGGTGAGCGCGTCGCCCAGCACCAGGCGGCCCTCGGCGTCGGTGTTGAGCACCTCGACCGTCTTGCCGCTGTACATGCGAAGTACGTCACCCGGGCGGGTGGCCGAACCGGACGGCATGTTCTCGGCGAGCGCCAGCCAGCCGGTGACATTGACCGCGAGGCCCAGCCGGGCGGCCGCGACGACGGCGGCGAACACGGCGGCCGCGCCGCTCATGTCGCACTTCATCGTCTCGTTGTGGCCGGCCGGCTTCAGGGAGATGCCGCCCGAGTCATAGGTGATGCCCTTGCCCACCAGCGCCAGGTTCTTGGCCGCCTTGGAGTGGGTGTAGGAGAGCTTCACCAGACGCGGCGGGTTCTGCGAACCCTGGCCGACGCCGAGGATGCCGCCGAAGCCGCCCTTGGCCAGCGCCTTCTCGTCGAAGACCTGCACCTTGATGCCGTGCTCCTTGCCGGCGGCGGTGGCCACGGCGGCGAAGGACTCGGGGTAGAGGTCGTTCGGCGGGGTGTTGACCAGGTCGCGGGCGCGGTTGATCTCCTCGGTCAGCGCGATCGCGCGCTCGGCCGCGGCCTTGTACGCCTTGTCGCGCGGCTTCGCGCCCAGCAGGGCGATCTCGGCGAGCGGCAGCTTCGCGCCATTGCCGTTCTTCGAGTTCTTCGCGTCCTTCTCGCCGCCCTGGTACGCGGTGAAGGCGTAGGCGCCGAGCAGAGCGCCCTCCGCGATGGCCTCCACGTCCTCGGCCGCCTCGACCGGCAGGGCGAAGGCGGCCTTCTTCGAACCGGTCAGCGCACGGGCCGCGGCACCCGCGGCACGGCGCAGCGTCTCGGCGTCGTACGTCTCGTCCTTCTCCGGGACCGCGCCGAGCCCGACCGCGAGGACGACCGGGGTCTTCAGGCCGGACGGCGCGGGGACCTTGGTCACTTCGCCCTCGGCACCGGTGGCGCCGAGGGTCTCCAGGACGGAGGCGAGCTTTCCGTCGAACGCCTTGTCCACGGCCTCGGCGCCCGGCGCGACGACCGGCCCCTTGGCGCCCTTCGCGACGCCGACGACGAGGGCGTCCGCGCGCAGCGTCGCCGCTCCGGCAGTGCTGAGAGTGAGAGCAGTCACGGTGGTGAAATCTCGCTTCCGTTAAGTTCCAGGGCCGTAGAAGGGGATGGATCGACATCCCACGCCGGACAAGAGCCTACGCGCGGTCACATGTTTCGCTCACGGCGGCGGCAGTTCACTCGTACGTGGCGTCTCTTTCACGTTTTCCGCCAACTCTGGCGAGACCTCAGTCACACTCACGTCGTTCAGGCAAGGGAGCGAGGGGCTTCTTTGCATCATCTCCACAGGTCCTCCGCATGCTTTCTGTGTGCCGAGGGATCGTGCGAGGGGGGAAGTCATGGGGTTCTACGGACTGCGCGCGGGCAGATCGGCCGCGGTGGCGCTGGCCGCCGGAGTGCTGGCGACGGCCGTACCGTCGTCGGTCTCGGTCGCGGCTGCTGCCGCGGCGCCGGCGCCGCGCATCGATCTGACGGTACTCGTCGTGGACGACGGAGGCGGCGCGGTCGGGGCGATCGTCTCGGAGCTGAAGGACACCGGGGTGCCGTACCGGACGGTGCGCCTTGACGACCCGGGGCGTCCGGTCGTCGACGCCGCCTTTCTCAGCGACACCGTGAGCGGCCGGCCGCGCGCCAAGTACCAGGGCATCGTGGTCCCCGACGAGGACCCGTTCGGCGCGGACCAGGCTGCCGGAGCCGCCGAGAACGCCGCGCTCTTCGCGTACGAGCAGACCTTCGGCATCCGCCAGGTCGACGCCTACACCTGGTCACATCCGGGCGTCGGCCTCGAGTACGTCGACAACGGCGGCTACGCGGGTGTGCTCGACGGCGCGCAGAGCGCGGTCACCGCCGCCGGGCGTACAGGTCCCTTCGGCTATCTCGACGGGCCGGTCCAGTTCGAGGACAACTCCGCGCTGGTCGCGGAGAGTTACGGCTTCGCGGGCAAGCCGAGAGCAGGTTTCACCAGCTATCTCGACACCCCGGTCGGCGACGGCGGCGCCCGCGGCAGCCTGGTCGGCGAGTACACCCACGACGGACGCAGCGAGCTGGTCGTCACCTTCGCCTACAACCAGTACCAGCGGCAGTTCCGGGTACTGGCCCGTGGCATCGTCGAATGGCTCACCCAGGGCATCCACCTCGGCCAGAGCCGCAGTTACTTCGCCGTGCACGTCGACGACGTTTTCGCGCCCGACGCCCGCTGGGACAAGGACCGCAACTGCACGCCCGGCGACATCGACTGCGGCGACGGGGGTGAGGAGACCACCACCGACATCCGGATGACCGCCGCCGACGCGCAGTACGCCAGGCAGTGGCAGCAGACCAGCGGCCTCACTCTCGACATGGTCTACAACGCGGGCGCCGGCGAGGAGTGGAAGACCGAGCACGGCGGCACCGACGCGCTCGCCGCACAGCTGCTGGCCGACCGCGCGCAGTACCGCTGGATCAACCACACCTACACCCACCCCTTCCTCGGCTGTGTCCAGGACGTCTCGGTCGTGCCGTGGCAGTGCGCCAAGGACACCGCCGGCAACACCAGGTGGACGAGCCGCGCCGACATCTCCGCGCAGATCCGCGACAACTACAACTGGGCCGTCGGCAAGGGCGTCTCGACCGACCGCACCGAGCTGGTCACCGGCGAGCACTCCGGTCTGAAGACCCTGCCGCAGCAGCCCGAGGACAACCCGAACCTCGCCGGCGCGCTGGCCGACAACGGAGTGAAGTGGGTCGCCAGCGACAACTCCCGCGAGCCGCAGCAGCGGAAGGCCGGAGCGGCGCTGACCGTGCCGCGCCACCCGATGAACGTGTACTACAACGTCGGCACCGCCGCCGAGATGGCCGACGAGTACAACTGGCTCTACACCGCCGAGGACGACGGCGGCAGCGGTATCTGCGAGTCCAACCCCGCATCCACCTGCCTGGCCGAGCCGCTCGACACCGCCACCGGCTACGGGTCGTACATCGTGCCGCAGGAGGCCCGCACCGCGCTCAGCCATGTCGTCGCCAACGACCCGCGGCCGCACTACGTCCACCAGTCCAACCTCGCCGAGGAGCGCATCCTCTACCCGGTGCTCGACAAGGTGCTGGCCGACTACCGCGCCCTGTTCGCCGACAGCACCCCGCTCGTCAACCCGCGCCAGCGCGACATCGGTACGGAACTTCAGCGCCGCGCCGCCTGGAACAAGGCGCTCGCGGACGGCAAGGTGACCGCGTACCGCATCGGCGCCACCGTCACCGTCCAGGCACCCTCGGGAGTGACCGCACCGGTCACCGCGCCCGAAGGCACCCGTAAGCAACTGTTCCTGGGCACTGCCGTGTTCGGGACTCCGTACGCGGGAGCCCGCTCGACCTGGACCTCGCCCGAGCTGCTCCAGTCGGCGGTCACGCTCAAGCTCCCGGCCTGAGCGCCGCCGACCGTCATCGCAGTCCAGGGGGGACACCATGCTGAGCCGCGGGCGTCATGTCACCATGCTCACCGAGGGCACCTATCCACATGTCCACGGTGGTGTGTCGACCTGGTGCGACCAGCTCGTCCGCGGCATGCCGGAGGTCGACTTCAATGTGGTCGCCCTCACCGGCACCGGCCGTGAACCGGTCACCTGGGAGCTGCCGTCCAACGTCTACCGGCACTCGGCCTTCCCGCTCTGGGGGCCGGTGCCGGGACGGCGGCGGCCCCTCCTCGGGCGTAAGCGGCGCCGCTTCACCGACATCTACGAACGCTTTCTGCTGTCGGTACTCGACCCGTCGGCGGGCTGCGACTTCGGCGAGGGGCTCTACGAACTGGCGCTGATGGCCCGCGCGGGACAGCTGTCGGCGGCGCTGCGCTCGGAGTCCGTACTGCGTTC
Organism: Streptomyces sp. NPDC002730; assembly: GCF_042888805.1. Taxonomy (NCBI): domain Bacteria; kingdom Bacillati; phylum Actinomycetota; class Actinomycetes; order Kitasatosporales; family Streptomycetaceae; genus Streptomyces; species Streptomyces sp. NPDC002730. The sequence goes on along the minus strand of NZ_JBIAQG010000006.1, from coordinate 495,631 downwards.
GCTGATGTGGATCTGGACCATGCCGCATCTGGAGATATCCGCGTCCCGGCCGACCGTGCACGACGCGCTGACCGCCACCGATCTGCTGGAGCACGCGCTGCGGCCGCTGGCGGTACGGATACCGGACGACTCGATCGCGCACGCCGTCAGCGCGGGGCTCGCCACGCTGCCCGCGCTGGCCGCCCAGCGCTTCGAGGGCGTGCCGTTCCTGCTCACCGAGCACGGCATCTATCTGCGCGAGCGCTACCTCGGCTACCGCGCCGAGGCGCAGCGCGCCCCGGTCAAGGCACTGATGCTGGGCTTCTACCGGGAGCTCAACTCGCTGGGCTACCGGCGCGCCGATCTGATCACGCCCTGCAATCAGTACAACCGGCGGTGGGAGGAGCGGGGTGGGGCGCCCGCGGACCGTATCCGCACTGTCTACAACGGCGTCGACCCGCACGCCTTCCCGCAGGCAGGCCCGGAACCGGCCGTGCCGACGATCTCCTGGGCCGGACGGATCGACCCGATCAAGGACCTGGAGACGCTGATCCGCGCCTACGCCATGGTCCGTGCCGAACTGCCCGAGGTGCGGCTGCGGTTGTTCGGCGGGGTGCCCGCGGGCGGCGAGGCGTACCGGACGCGGCTGGAGAAACTCGCCGCGGAACGGGGCGTCGTGGACGGCATCAGCTGGGAGGGGCGAGTCAGCGATGTGTCGCGCGCCTATGCCTCGGGGAGCGTGGTGCTGCTCTCCAGTATCAGCGAAGGCTTCCCGTTCTCACTGATCGAGGCGATGTCGTGCGGCCGCGCCACGGTCTCCACGGACGTGGGCGGAGTACGGGAAGCGGTCGGCGACACAGGGCTTGTGGTGCCGCCGCGCGAGCCCGCGCTGATGGCGGAGGCGACGCTGGGGCTGCTGCGGGACCCGGAGCGGCGGGCAGATCTGGGCGGGCGGGCGCGGCAGCGGGTCGTGGACCAGTTCACGCTGCGCCGCTCGGTGGACGGTTTCCGGGGTATCTACCTCGAGCTGGCGGGCCTGCCCGAGGCTGAGGACACGGACGTCTGGCCGGCCACCGAGTGGGCGGCCGGATGAGCGGGCCGCTCTGGCAGGGGCCCGGGCAGAAGGTCGACACGCTGCCGCTGCTGCCCCGGCAGCGGGACGGCCGTGCCGCCGATCCGCTGGACGAACTCGCGGTCCGTCTCGAGGAGATGGTCGCGGCGGCCGTCCATCCGGACGAGATCGCCGCGATCCTCGAGTCGGACGGTATGACGGACGACCACATCCGCCTCACATACGGCCGCGAGGATTCCTTCACGCTCGCCGAAGAGCTGTACGCCCGGATCCCGCGCCGCCACCCCGAGCCGCCGGGCCCGCCCGTCGACCCCTGGCACGTGGGCCTGCTCGGCTGCCTGCTGCGCGGCCTTGTCTTCGCGCTGCCGGGTCTTGCCTACGTGCTGGGAGCGCCGCTGCTGCGGGGCGCGGGCCTGGCTCCGCTGCTCGCGGGCGCGCTGACCGGCTGGGTGTGGAACCAGGCGCTCTCGCACCGCGCCTACTCCTGGCTGGGCCTGGGCGACCGTGAGGCGGCCACCCGCGCACTGCTGAGGGGCGCTCCGGCGGGCGCGCTGCTGGGCTCGGCAACGGCGGCGGCCGCGGCGACGGTGTCATCAGGTCCCGGCCAGTGGCCCGCGGCGGCGTTCGCGTCGGCCCAGGCGCTCTATCTGTCGGCAGCGACGGTCCTGCTGGTCCTCGGCCGCGAACGGGCGCTGCTCTGCGCGCTGTTACCGATGACGGCGGGTGCGGTGCTGGCAATCCCGTACGACCTCGTGGTGCCGCTGCGGGCGGGCCTGCTGGTGGCTTCGCCGGCGGTGGCGGTGTGCCTGGCGGCGGGCACGCTCGTGCCAGGTATCCCGGGTCTGCGGAAGCGCCTTGTCGGGGCTCCGCCCCGAACCCCGCTCCTCAATCGCCGGAAGGGCTTGTTCTCTCGCCGTCCGAGCCGGGACACGCGGGCCGCTCCGCGCGTCGCCGCCTCTCTCCCGTACGGGCTCTTCGGGCTCGGAACCGGCGTCCTCGTCCTCTACACCGCCCTCGGCGACGTCCTCGTCGGCGGCCCCGGCGCGGTCGTCTCCGCGCCCTCCGCCGTCGCGCTGACGCTCAGCATGGGGCCCGCCGAATGGCTGCTGCACCGCTTCCGCAGCGGGAGCCTCGCCGGGCTGCGCGCGAGCACCACGTCACGCGCCTTCTGGCGCGGCGCCGCCGCCGTACTCGCCGAATGCCTCGTCGGATATCTCACGGTCCTGTTCGTCCTCGCCATCGCAGGGACGCTGCTGTGGCCCGACGCCCCCGCGCTCGGCGGCGTGCGCCTCGCCACCCTGCTGCTCATCGGGACCGTGCTGTGGACCGGACTGCTGCTTCAGTCGTTCGGCGCAGTGCTCAGCGCGGCCGCGGTGTGCGCGGCGGCGGCCCTCGCGCAGACCCTGGCCCTGCTCACCGGCACGGGCAGCCCGCGACTCGTCGGTCTCGGTGTCGCGGCCGTGGCGGCCGGGCTGCTGGCCGGGCTGGTCTGTGTTCTGCTGGGCCGTGCGACCGCCCACCGCGTTTGAGGAACGGTTCCGTGAAGACACTGCTGGTGCCGTACTACGAGCATCCCGCCGAGCAGCCCGAAGCCTGGGACGCGCTCGTCGCCGCCGCGCCCCGGCTCCACGGCGTGGTGCTCAACCCCGCCAGTGGCCCCGGCCCGGCACCCGACCCGGACTTCGCGGCGGTCGCGGAGCGGCTGCGCGGGGCCGGGGTCCGGGTCCTCGGCTACGTCGACACCGACTACGCACGCCGCCCGCACGCCGCCGTCGTACGGGATCTGCTGCGCCACCGCGACTGGTACGGCGCCGACGGTGCCTTCCTCGACCAGGTGTCCGCGGACCCCGACGCGCTGCCCCACTACCGCCGCCTCGCGGTCGCCGCCCGCGCGGCAGGCGCCCGCACGCTCGTCCTCAACCACGGCGTCCACCCCGACCCGGCCTACGCAGAACTCGCCGAGCTGCTGGTCACGTTCGAGGGGCCCTGGGACACCTATCGCAGCCTGGTCGTCCCGCTCTGGACGGCCGCCCACCCGCCGGAGCGGTTCTGCCATCTGGTGTACGCGGCCCCGCCCGAAGCCCGCGCCACTGCTGCCGTCCACTGCCTCGTCCCGGGAGCCGGGGCCCACCCCTGGGGCACACTCCCGTACGCCCTGGAACCGGCCCGATGAGACGGGCACCCCTGCTGCTCGCGCTGCTCCTGCTCGTACTGGCGGGCTGCACGACCCGGCCGGAACCGACCGATCCGAAGCCTTCCGGTCCGAAGCCTTCCGGTCCGAAGCCTTCCGGTCCGGAGCCGACCGATCCGAAGCCTTCCGGTCCGGAGCCGACCGGTCCGAAGCCGACCGGTCCGGAGCCGACCGCCGGGCGCTGGCAGCCGCAGCCGGGACTGGCCTGGCAGTGGCAGCTCAGCGGCCGGCTCGACCCGACCGTGGACGTACCGGTGTACGACATCGACGGCTTCGAGAACCCGAAGTCCGCCGTCGCCGATCTGCACCACCGCGGCCGCAAGGTGATCTGCTACATCTCCACCGGCGCCTGGGAGGACTTCCGCCCGGACGCCGCGAAGTTCCCCAAGGAGGTCCTCGGCCGGGGCAATGGCTGGGACGGCGAGCGCTGGCTCGACATCCGGCGTACGGATGTCCTCGGACCGCTCATGGCGAAGCGCATGGACATGTGCCGGGACAAGGGCTTCCAAGCCGTCGAGCCCGACAACATGGACGGGTACGCCAACCGCACCGGCTTCCCTCTCACCGCCGCCGACCAGCTCCGCTACAACCGCCTGATCGCCCGCCTCGCCCACGACCGGGGCCTGGCCGTCGGACTCAAGAACGACCTCGACCAGATTCCGCAGCTGGTAGGGGACTTCGACTTCGCGGTCAACGAGCAGTGTGCGCAGTACGACGAGTGCGAGGCGCTGACGCCGTTCATCCACGCGGGCAAGGCGGTCTTTCATGTCGAGTACGAGCTGGAGACCAGCGACTTCTGTCCCCAGTCCAGGCGGCTGAAGCTCAGCTCGATGCTGAAGAAGTACGACCTGGGGGTGTGGCGCAAGCCGTGCTAGGCGCCCTGGCCGAGCACCAGCGCGACGAGCGAAGCCGTCGCCGCCGTTTCGGCCAGCGCGCCGAACACATCGCCGCTCACCCCGCCGAAGCGGCGTACGCAGTGGCGCAGCAGCAGGTGCGCCACTGCGAGTCCGGCCGCCACCGCCAGTGCGTGATGCACCGCGCCGTACGCGCCGAAAAGCGCACCCGCCGCCGCGCAGACCGCGGTGACCACGGCGGCCACGGCCAGTCCGATGCGTACCGGAACGACTTCCGCGACCGCCGCGCCGAGGCCTTCCGGGCGGGCCGCCGGGACGCCCGTGCGGGATGCGAGGGTGAGGGCGAGGCGGGCGGCGACCCCGGAGACCACCGCCGCGACCGCGCCGTGCGCCCAGCCCTGCCCGTACAGCTCGGTCAGCGCTGCGACCTGGGCGAGCAGCACGAACAGCAGGGTGATGACCCCGAACGGCCCGATGTCCGACTGCTTCATGATCCGCAGTGCGTCATCGGCCGGCTTGCCGCTGCCGAGGCCGTCGGCGGTGTCCGCGAGACCGTCCAGATGGAGGCCGCGGGTGAGGGCGGCCGGGGCGGCGGCCGTGGCCACCGCGGCGAGCAGCGGGCCCGAGCCCAGCAGCATCAGCAACCCGCCGAGTGCCGCCGCCAACAGGCCGACGACCAGTCCGGCCAGCGGCGCGCAGAGCATTCCGGCGCGTGCCGCCGCACGGTCCCAGCGGGTGACGCGGACCGGGAGCACGGTCAGCGTGCCGAAGGCGAAACGTATGCCGTCCATGGAGTCCTTGGGCCGGGGTCCGGCGGTTGTCCACCGGGTGAGCGCAGTGTCGCGCGAAGGGTAGCCCGGCCGGAGTGACGGTAAATTGCGCATTACGTGCGAATCGGGAGCGGGTGGCATGGGTCACTGGTTTTACCGGAACATCGTGGAGCCGGGGAAGCTCCCCATGCTGCTCGCGCTGGTCTCCTTCATGCTCACCTTTCTGGTGACGCGCACGGTCACCCGGCTGATCAGGGCGGGCCGGGGGCCGTTCAAGAACATCACGCCCGGCGGCATGCACATCCACCATGTGGTTCCCGGCGTCATCCTGACCGTCATCGGCGGCTTCGGGGCGGTCGGCAACGGCCGGGTGGGCCCCGCCGCCGCGGTCTGCGCGATCGTCTTCGGGATCGGCGCGGGCCTCGTACTGGACGAGTTCGCGGTCATCCTGCATCTCGACGACGTCTACTGGACCGAGCAGGGCCGACAGAGCGTGGAGGTCGTGGTGATCGCCTCGGCCCTGGCGCTTCTGGTACTCGGCGGCTTCTCGCCACTCGGCGTGGACCAGCTCACCCCCGACGAACGCCAGGACCGCGCCTCGCTGATCCTGACGCTGGTGTTCAACTTTCTCTTCGTGCTCATCGCGCTCTTCAAGGGCAAGCTCCGGATGGCGCTCCTCGGCACGCTGATCCCGTTCCTGGCGCTCTTCGGTGCGCTACGGCTGGCCCGGCCCGGCTCGCCCTGGGCCCGCCGCTTCTACCGCAACCGGCCCAAGGCGCGCGCCAGAGCCGGGCTGCGCTCCTACCACCACGACCGCCGCTGGGACCGGCCACGCCGCAGACTTCAGGATCTGATCGGCGGGGCGCCGGACCGGCTGCCGGTACGCAAACGCTGACGCCTGAGCCGCCACCGGCGGCGCAGCGCCGAGAGCCCGCACACCGCCAGCACCGCCGCGATCGCCGCCAGATGCTCCTTGCCCGCGAGATTGTTCTTGAAGAGCACCTCGCCGACCATCAACACGGCCACCAGCGCCGCCGTGCACCAGGCCCGGTAGCGCCAGCAGACGAAGACCGCGAGGCCGACGACCGCCGCCGACGGGCCGGTGTCGACGACCACGGCGTCCGACGCGGGCAGCCCGAAGAGGCCCTCAGGGTCGAGTGAGACACCGATCCGTGCGTACGTCGTGCCGGCCAGCGTCGACACATACGCGATCACCAGCGTCCGCCACCGGCCCAGACAGATCTCCGCGATCCCGAAGACCAGCAGGACCTGCGCCAGCGCACCCCACACCGGCAGATCCAGCGCCGGGACGAACAGCGACAGCGGGGTACGCAGCAGCGCCACCCAGAGCGGGTCCTCGGCCTTCACGAAGCCCAGGTTGCGCACGAGGCCGAAGCCCCAGGACTGGTTCTGCACCAGCTGGAAGAGTGCCGTGAGGCAGACCGCCCCGAGCGTCATCGGGATCGCCCGCCACTTCTTGGTGACGAGTGCCCTCCGCAGGGTCGCGTACAGAGGCCCCCACTCACGGCGCGCGAACGCGATCACCGTCTTCAACGCTTGGACTCCAGGTGCCTGCGGTGCAGCCACTTGGGCAGTCCCGGCGCCTCGAGGAAGCCCTCGGCGCGGCCCGCCGCCAGGCCGATGCGCAGCAGGTCGGCGCTCTTTTCGAAGAGCATGAAACGTGGCTCCCAGATAGGTCGGTACTTGGCGTTGGCGCGGTACAGCGACTCGATCTGCCACCAGCGGGAGAAGAAGCTGAGGAGTGAGCGCCACAGTCTCAGCACCGGGCCGGCGCCGAGCTTCGAGCCACGTTCGAAGACCGATCTGAACATCGCGAAGTTCAATGACACCTGCGTGATCCCGATCTCCTTCGCGCGCTGCAGGAGCTCGATGACCATGAATTCCATCAGGCCGTTCTCGGAGTCCCGGTCACGCCGCATCAGATCGAGCGAGAGCCCCTTGGGGCCCCACGGCACAAAGCTCAGCACCGCCCGCAACTCGCCCTGACCGTCCGTGCATTCGAGCATCACGCAGCGGCCGTCCCCGGGATCGCCGAGCCGCCCCAGCGCCATCGAGAAGCCGCGCTCGGTGGCTCCGTCGCGCCAGTCGTCGGCGCGCCCGACCAGTACGGCCATCTCCTCGGGCGGGATGTCCTCGTGGCGGCGGATCCGCACCTCGTACCCGGCGCGCCCGACCCGGTTGTAGGCCTGGCGCACGGTCCGCATCGCGCGGCCGTCCAGAGTGAAGTCGTCGGTCTCCACGATCGCCTCGTCGCCGAGTTCCAGGGCGTCCAGGCCATGCCGCGCGTAGATCGTTCCGGCCTCCTCGCTCGCGCCCATCACCGCCGGGATCCAGCCGTGTTCACGCGCCTCCGCCAGCCAGGGGTCGATCGCGCCGGGCCAGGCCTCCGGGTCGCCGATCGGGTCGCCCGAGGCGAGCGAGACTCCGCCCACCACGCGGTAGACAACGGCGGCCTTCCCGGTCGGTGACCAGACGACGCTCTTCTCGCGGCGCAGTGAGAAGTAGCCGAGCGAGTCCCGGTCGCCGTGGCGCTGCAGCAGGACGCGCAGCCTCTCCTCGTCGTCCTCGGTGAGTGCGTCGACGGCCCGGCGGGAGCGGAAGGCCGCGTACAACACGGCGAACAGCAGCAGTGTGGACAGCACGTTGATGGTGACGTTGACCCAGCCGGGCGTGCTGATGCCGGTGAGGTGGGAGTCGTCCGCGGCGAGCGAGATCAGCCGCATCAGGCCGTAGTACCAGCGCTGCAGGAAGGTGGACTGACCGGCCGCGGTATTGGTGACGGTGACGAGTGTCGCGGCGAGCAGCGAAGTGACCAGCAGCCCGCCGACCGCGACGGCCGCGGCCAGCCTGGGGTTGGAGCGGTCGCCCTTCGCGTAGAACTCCCGTCGGCCGAGCACCAGCGCCAGTACGAAGGCGGCGGTCAGGACGAGCGAGATCCAGTTCTGCGCATGTTCACGGACCTCGGGGTCGACGCCGATCGCGAGGGCGAAGAGCAGCAGAAAGAGTCCGGCCAGTACGAAATTGAGGATCCAGGCGGCACGCTTGCGGCGGCGCATGGTGATCGCCAGGAAGAGCGTGAAGGCTCCGGAGGCGAAGCCCGCGGTGAGCAGATACGGCGTGAAGTAGTCATCGACGTTGTGCCGCCGGAGGTCCTGGAGGAGGGAGACCCACACAGCACTCAGGAGGTTGATGAACGCCACGGCGCGCAGATACCAGACGGCGAACGCCGCACTGCGCCGCGAACGGACGGCGCTTCGGCTCGTACTACGGCTCGCCTCTTCGCTGGACAAGCGGACCTCTCCCATGAAACGCGATGATATGGGGCATCACGCATCAAGGTGGGCGAGAGTGCGGCCGCCCATCGGTGGCGGCCGCACCGACGCGTCAGTCCGTGTCGCTCTCCACCGACTCCGTACGCTCCGGCAGTTCGGCCGCGAGCACGGCCGAAGCCTGCACGAGGGGGAGTGCGAGCAATGCCCCGGTTCCTTCCCCCACAGTGACGCCATGGTCCAGCAGGGGGTTGAGCGCCATCCGGTCCAGCGCCTTCGTCTGCGCGGGTTCGCCGCTCACCTGACCCGCGAGCCACCAGTCCGGCGCCCGGAATGCCGCCCGCTGGCCGACCAGCGCACACGCCGCCGAGACCACTCCATCGAGGATCACCGGCATTCGCCGTACCGCACTCTGCAGCAGGAATCCGGTTGTCGCGGCCAGATCCGCGCCGCCCACCGTCGCCAGCAGCTCCAGCTGATCGCCGAGCACCGGCCGGGCGCGCCGCAACGCGTCCCGGATCGCCGCGCACTTGCGCATCCAGGCCAGATCGTCGATGCCCGCGCCGCCGCGGCCGGTGACCACGGAGGCGTCCGTGCCGCACAGCGCGGCGATCAGCGTGGCGGCGGGCGTGGTGCCGCCGACACTCAGATCGCCGAGGACGACCAGATCGGTGCCGGAGTCGGCCTCCTCGTCGGCGATCGCCATACCGAGGCGTACGGCCTGCTCGGCCTCCTCGATCGTCAGCGCGTCCTCGACGTCGATACGTCCGCTGCCGCGGCGCACCCGGTGACGTACGACCTCGTCCGGCAGCAGCTCCGGCTCGCAGTCCAGACCGGCGTCGACGATCCGCACCGGCACGCCCATCCGGCGGGCCAGTACGGCGACGGGGCTCGCGCCCTCCAGCGCGGCGCGCACCAGCTGGTGCGCGGAGCCGGACTCCCGGCCGGAGACGCCCAGTTCGGCGACCCCGTGATCACCGGCGAACAGCACGACGCGCGGCTGGTCGATGGCCTTGACCGGCACGGCGGCCTGCGCGGCCGAAAGCCACTCGCCCAGCTCGTCGAGACGGCCGAGGGAACCGGGCGGAACGATCAGCCGCTCCCGGCGTTCTTCGGCGTCACGCCGCATACCGTTGTCGGGGCGCTCGATCAGGTCGGAGAAGTCATCGAGATTCAGCCTGCTCATTCGCCGAACAGTACAGTCATCCGGTCATGTGGCTCAGGTGGGCCGGGGGCGTTGACGGTTGCTGTCCGTGGTGGGTTCCTCGTGGGCATCCGGGGGCGTCCCGGCACCTGGTGGGGGTCTTGGGGTGCGGGTGGGCCGGTGGCGTTGGTCATCCGGTCATGTGGCTCAGGTGGGCCGGTGGCGTTAGTTGCCCGGTCATGTGGCTCAGGTGGGCCGGGGGCGTTGACGGTTGCTGTCCGGTGGGTGGTTTCCTCGTGGGCACCCGGGGGGCGCCTGGGGACGTGGTGGTGGTTTCCTCGTGGGCATCCGGGGGGCGCCTGGGGACGTGGTGGTGGTTTCCTCGTGGGCATCCGGGGGGCGCCTGGGGACGTGGTGGTGGTTTCCTCGTGGGCACCCGGGGGAGCGCCCCGACGACCGGGGTGGGGGCTTGCCGAGTTGGGGTGGTCAGCCGCGGAGGACCAGGGCTTGGCCCGCGACGACCAGCAGGACGTGTTCGCACTCGGCGGCGAAGGCGGCGTTGAGACGGCCCAGTTCGTCGCGGAAGCGGCGGCCCGACGCGGTGGCCGGGACGACGCCGCTGCCGACCTCGTTCGTCACGGCGACGATCGTGCGCGGGGTCTGCCGTACCGCGGCGACCAGTTCGGCCACGCGCGCGTGCAGCGCGTGCTCACCGTCCGCCGCCCACTTCGCGTCGTCCCACGCGTCCACCCGGTCCATCGCGTCGGTGAGCCAGAGCGAGAGACAGTCGATCAGCATCGGCGGCCCGTCCTCGGCCAGCAGCGGTACGAGATCGCAGGTCTCGGCGGTGTCCCAGGCCCCGGGGCGGCGCTCGCGGTGCAGGGAGACCCGGGCCGCCCATTCGGGGTCGCCGTCCCTGCTCCCGCTTGTCGCGACGTACAGCACCTCGGCGAAGGTCTCGAGCCGGCGCTCGGCCTCCAGGGACTTGCCGGAGCGGGCGCCGCCGGTGACGAGGGTGCGGCGGGGCACATCCGGTACGGCGTGGTACTCGCCGATGGTCAGCGTCGTCCCGTCGGGCACGGCACGCGCGCCCGCGGCCGCGAGCCGTCGGGCCAGTTCGGGGCCGCCGGGTACGTCGTGGTCGAGGTGGACGGCGATGACGTCGGTGGTCGACCCGATCGCCCCGGCGGCGCGCAGCCGGGCGATCGCGTCGGGCCGCCCCACCACGTCGGCGACGACCATGTCGTACGCGGCCAGCCCTTCGGCGAGACCGGCAGGCGCTCCGCCGGGCGGCAGATAGAGAAGCCGCTCGCCCTCCGGAGAGGTCACCTCGTACCCCGTACCGGGGTTGTCCATCGACACGGCACGCACCCGGTGCCCGCTGATCAGCGTCAACTCCTGTCCGTCCGGGACCCGCCCCGCCGTCGGCAGCCCGGCGGGCAGATCCACGGGGGGCCCGTCGTGCGGATGCGTCAGCAGCACCTGCCGTACGCCGACGAGCGAGTGTCCGGCCCGCGCGGCGGCCATGGCGGCGCCCGGGGTGAGGTCGAGCAGCAGCGCGCTGTCGACGAGCAGCGCGGTGGCGGCGCGGGCGAGCGGGCCGCGGGCGGTGGCGCAGACGGCGCACGGGCAGTCGGGCCGGGGGAGTCCGGCGGGGGCGCCGGTGCCGAGCAGAGTGAGTTCCACGCTCACGATCCTCCCGCGTCACCGCGGGGCGTGCGCGCCCGGCTACGCTGCGGGCAGCAACGAGATCACTGGTGGGCCCTGGGAGGCGGACATGGCATGGACGTGGCGTTTCGAGAAGTCCGACGGGACGGAGGTCCAGCCGGCGGTGCAGCCGGAGGAGTTCACGACGCAGGGGGACGCGGAGTCGTGGATCGGTGAGTTCTGGAAGGACCTGCTGGAGGGCGGGGCGGACCAGGTGATCCTTTCGGAGGACTCGACGAAGATCTACGGCCCGATGAGCCTGCACGCGAACGAGGCGTAGCCCGCGGGGTCCTGGGGTGCGGGTCCCTTGCGGGGTGCGGGGCTTGGGCGCCTGGGTGTGCCCGGTCTTGTGTCGGTGGCCGTTTGGGGTCCGCTCCGGGGCTCGTGTCCTGGACTGCGCTGCATCTGTTTATGCAGGTCGGGGCCCCTGGGGCGCCCGCACCCGTCGGCCGTGGGCGCCGCGGCGCCCACGGTGTGCCTGGGCCAAGCGCGTTGCGAAGCCGGCGCCCGAGGGGTGCGGGCCCCGGGGACCCTCAGATCTCCCCCAGCGTGACATGCACCGTCCCTGACGGCTGGTAGCTGTCGTCCAGCACCGTCCGCGCCGCCGCCTCAGGGCGTTCCCGCCTCACCGAGCCCCGCCTGACGGCGCCGTCGCCAGGAACTGAGTCGCCGCCAGCTCCCCGTACAGCGGGTCCGCCGCCACCAGCTCACCGTGCGTGCCCACCGCCCGTACCTTCCCCGCGTCCATCACCACGATCCGGTCCGCCAGCGTGACCGTCGACAGCCGGTGCGCCACCACCAGCACCGTCACATTCCGGGACACCTCCGCGACCACATCGCGCAGCGCCATCTCATTGACCGCGTCCAGTTGCGAGGTCGCCTCGTCCAGGAGCAGCAGCCGGGGCCGCCGCAGCAGTGCGCGGGCGATCGCCACCCGCTGCCGCTCGCCGCCCGAGAGCTTGGAGCCGCGGTGCCCGACCACCGTCTCCAGGCCGTCCGGCAGCCGCTCCACCAGCACGTCGAGGCGGGCCCGTACGAGTACGTCCCGGATCTGCTCCTCGCTCGCGTCCGGCGCCGCGAAGACCAGGTTCTCGCGCAGCGTCCCCGCCAGCACCGGAGCGTCCTGCTCGACATAGCCGATCGCGGCGCGCAGATCGGCCAGCGGCCAGTCGCGGATGTCCTTGCCGTCGACGGCGATCCGTCCGCCGTCCGCCTCGTAGAACCGCTCGATCAGCCCGAAGACCGTCGTCTTGCCCGCGCCGGAAGGGCCGACGAATGCCGTCATCCCGGCCCCCGGCACCACGAAGGAGACGCCGTGATGGACGTACGGAAGATCCTCCCGGTAGCGGAAGGTGACGTCCTCGAAGACGACTGACGCGGGACCCGTGCCCGCGTCCTTCGAAGGCGGCGTCAGTGTCTCCGTCTCCAGCCGCTCGGCCTCCACGATCCGCGCGATCGCCGCCGAGCCCACCTGGTACTGCGAGGCCGCCTCCACGAGCCTCGACACCGGGTCGATCAGATAGAAGAGGAAGAGCAGGAAGGCCACCAGCGTGGATACGGAGATCGCGCCGGAGGCGACCCGCGCCCCGCCTATCCCCAGCACCGCCAGGAACGACACCTGTACGGCCAGGCCCACCGACGACCAGGCCACCGACTGCCACTTCGCGGACCGTATGCCGTGCCGCCACGCCTCCCGCGCCGCCTTCGACACGACCGCCGTCTCACGCTCCTCGGCGCCCGAGGCCTTGACCGTGCGGAAGGCTCCGAACGCCCGCTCCAGCACCGTGGATATCTCGCCGACCGCCATCTGCGAACGCTGCGTGGCCTGCGCGATCTTCGGCATCACCAGCGCGACGGCGCCACCGATCAGCACGATCACGCCCAGCGTCACGCCGAGCAGCACCGCGTCCATCAGGCCCATCATCACGATCGTCGCGAGGAAGGCGAGCCCGCCGGTGGCCGCCGAGACGATCGACTGGGTGGTGACCGCGCGCAGCAGGGTGGTGTCCGAGGTGACCCGGGACATCAGATCGCCCGGCTGGGTCCGCTCCACCTCCGGCAGCCGCAGCCGCAACAGCCGCCCGATCAGGCTGCGGCGGGCGGCGAGGACGACGGATTCGGCGGTGCGTTCCAGGATGTACGCGCCGACCGACTCGATCGCCGTGCCGAGCACCACCAGCGCGGTGAGGAGCAGCAGAATCCCGGCGATCGAGTCGTCGCTGCCGAGCCGGTCGACGAGGGCCTTGGCGGCGAGCGGTTGCGCCAGCCCGGTCGCCGCGCCGATCAGCGTGAGGAACGCGCCGAGCGCGACGGCCCAGCGGTGCGGGCGGAAGTGCCGGTACAGCGCCCGCCAGGTCTCGCGGGCGGGCAGTCTGACGGGGGTGTCCGCGGTGGCTTCCACGGCGGCCTCTGCTGTTATCACTTCAGTGAGGACGCGGAAACCCCCCGCACACCTGAGCCGGGGGGCCTTGAATCAGCCGCGTACGCCGCACAGATGCAGCAGCGCGGCCACACCGCGGTACGGCTCCGTACGTCCCGCGCGGTCCTCCGCCGCCAGCAGCCGCTCCAGCTCCTCGGCGGCCGGCAGCTCGGCCTCGTTGGGGACGTTGTCGGTGAAGACCCGCACCCCGTACCAGGCGTGCAGGGGCGCCGCGATCCCCGCCAGCGTCGCCGTCAGCGCCTCGAGCCGGTCCGCGCGCACCGGAAGCCCGAGCCGGTTGGTGTACGCATCGGTGTCGAACGCGGTCAGCGCGGCCGACCAGTCCCCGGCCAGTCCCGGCCGCATGGCCAGTGCGTCCGCATTCCGTACGAGCAGCGAGAGGAGACCGCCCGGCGCCAGCATCCTGGCCATACCGGCCAGCATTGCGTCCGGCTCCGTGACATACATCAGCACCCCGTGGCAGAGCACCACGTCGAAGCTGCCGGGCAGGAAATGCACCCCGGTGTCCCGGCCGTCGCCCTCGATCAGCCGGAACCGCTCACGGATTCCGGCCGGCTCGGTGGCCAGCGAGTTGTGCGCCGCCTTCAGCATCGCGGGATCGGACTCCAGACCGGTCACCGTGTGCCCGGCCCGGGCGAGACGCAGCGCCTGGGTGCCTTGCCCCATCCCCACATCGAGGATGCGCAGCCGCTGCCCGACCGGGTAGCGGGCGGCAATCTGTTCGTCGAGCTGACGGGCGACAAGCTCCTGGCGGACGGTGTTGCGCAGTCCGCCGAGCCCGGCCAACCAGTCGGCCGAAGCGCCTCCGAAGCCGGAGACCTCCGTGCTCAGGGCCGCTCTCCGCGCTTGACCTGCGGCTTCGGCAGACGCAGTCGGCGCATCTGGAGCGTACGCATCAGGCCATAGGCGATCGCGCCGCGCTTGGACTCGTTCGGGAAGCGCTCGTTCAGCTGCTTCCTCAGGCGGATCGCCAGACCGATCGAGTCGATGACGATCAGCACGATGACGCCGAGCCAGAGCAGCAGCGCGATGTTCTGCAGCGAGCCGATCCTGACCATGCTCAGCACCAGGATCACCACCGCGAGCGGCAGGAAGAACTCGGCGATGCAGAAGCGGGAGTCGACGAAGTTACGCGTAAAGCGGCGGACCGGTCCCTTGTCACGGGCCGGCAGATACCGCTCGTCGCCGCTGGCGAGCGCCTCGCGCTGCTTGGCCAGGTCCACGCGGCGGGCCTCGCGCTGGCGCTTCGCGGCCTCCTTGCGGTCGGTCGGCGCCGTGCTGGAAGCACGGCGGCGCTGGGTCTGGGCCTCACTCCGCTTGGGCGTGGGGCGGCCCTTCGGGGCCTCGGGGTCGCGGGGCTGCTTGGAGAGGTCTGCCTGCACCTTGCCGGTGGGGGACTTCTCTTCCTTGGAACGGCTACCAAACACAAAGCCCAAGGGTACGGGGTGAAAATGCGGGGACCGAACGCCGGTGGGGAACGATCCCGCAACACCGTGCGTCTGTAGGGGACAGAAGCCGGCCATAAGCCGGACAGAGCGGACGTCGCCCGTGGTTTCCCTGACGGCCACCTACTCCTTGCGCCGGATCGAAGCCGTACGCAGTCGTCCTTGGGGAGGAGCGCATCCGCGCTGGAACAGTGCGGTAATGGATGCAGGGCCCGTAATGTGGGTTCTGTTGGAGTGCTGAAGCTGAGTCCGTCAGAAGGGGGCGCGCGAAGCCCATGAGCGGTGTCATGAAGCGTATGGGGATGATCTTCCGCGCGAAGGCAAACAAGGCCCTCGACAGGGCCGAGGATCCGCGCGAGACCCTCGATTACTCGTACCAGAAGCAGCTCGAACTGCTGCAGAAGGTGCGCCGCGGAGTCGCCGATGTGGCGACCTCCCGCAAGCGGCTCGAGCTGCAGCTGAACCAGTTGCAGGGACAGTCGTCCAAGCTGGAGGACCAGGGCCGCAAGGCGCTGGCGCTCGGCCGCGAGGACCTGGCACGTGAGGCGCTGTCCCGCCGCGCGTCGCTGCAGCAGCAGGTCAGCGACCTGGAGACACAGCACACCACGTTGCAGGGCGAGGAGGAGAAGCTCACTCTCGCCGCCCAGCGGCTGCAGGCCAAGGTCGACGCCTTCCGTACGAAGAAGGAGACCATCAAGGCCACCTACACCGCGGCCCAGGCGCAGACCAGGATCGGCGAGGCCTTCTCCGGCATCTCCGAGGAGATGGGCGACGTCGGCCTGGCGATCCAGCGGGCCGAGGACAAGACGGCGCAGTTGCAGGCACGGGCCGGCGCGATCGACGAGCTGCTCGCCTCCGGCGCCCTGGACGACCAGTCCGGGATGGCGAAGGACGACATCGCCGCCGAGCTGGACCGGATTTCCGGTGGTACAGATGTAGAGCTGGAACTGCAGCGGATGAAGGCCGAGCTCGCGGGCGGCTCGAGTTCGCAGCAGGCGATCGAAGGCGGTGCCGCGGGCCGGCAGGACGCCGCCCCGCAGCAGAACACCCCGAACAAGTTCGACAAGCAGTAGGGACTCGTCATGATCGTACGGATCATGGGGGAGGGCCAGGTGAAGCTGGCGGACAGCCACTTCACCGAGCTCAACAAGCTCGACAACGAGCTGCTGGCCGAGATGGAGAGCGGTGACGACGAGGGCTTCCGCAGGACTCTCAACGCGCTCCTGGACCGGGTCCGCGAGCTCGGCGAACCCCTGCCGGACGACGCGCTGGAGCCGTCCGAGCTGATCCTGCCGGCTTCGGACGCCACTCTTGAGGACGTACGGGAGATGCTCAGCGACGACGGTCTCATCCCCGGCTGACCGCTCGCACTCCAACAGCCGAACGCCCCGCCCCGGATCGATCCGGGGCGGGGCATTCTGCTCTCTTCTGCTGTGCTCGCGGGTGTTCGCGGCTGTCGCGGCACGCCGTACCGTTGCTGGATGTGACTTCACTCGCCACCGGGTTCGCCCGCACCCGGCGCTGGCTTCGCGCGCATCCGCTGGCGTTCGACGGAGCGCTCGCCCTGGCCGTACTGATCTGCATGGTCGTCGGCTCCTTCGCCGATCCGAACGGGCCGCACGGTCCGGCCTTCGGCAGCCGTACGCCCGAGCCGCGCAGCCTGGTGCTGATGGTCCTGGTCGCCGGGGCTCTCGTCTTCCGCCGGCGCAACCCGATGCCCGTGCTCGTGTTCACCACCGCGGTCTCGGTCGTCGAGCTCGTCGTGGGCGATCCGGCCGCACCGGTCGCGATGAGTGCCGTGATTGCCCTCTACACCGTCGCCTCCCGCACCGACCGCCCCACCACCTGGCGCGTCGGCCTGTTGACCATGGCCGTGCTGACCGGCGCCGCGATGTTCTTCGGCTCGACCCCCTGGTACACGCAGGAGAACCTCGGCATCTTCGCCTGGACCGGGATGGCGGGAGCCGCTGGAGACGCCGTACGCAGCCGTCGGGCCTTCGTCGACGCGATACGTGAGCGGGCCGAGCGCGCCGAACGCACCCGCGAGGAGGAGGCCCGCCGCCGGGTCGCGGAGGAGCGCCTGCGGATCGCCCGCGATCTCCACGATGTGGTCGCGCACCACATCGCCCTGGTCAACGTCCAGGCGGGCGTCGCCGCGCATGTCATGGACAGACGGCCGGACCAGGCCAAGGAGGCCCTCGCCCATGTGCGCGAGGCCAGCCGCTCCGCACTCAACGAACTGCGCGCCACGGTCGGTCTGCTCCGCCAGTCCGGCGACCCGGAGGCCCCCACCGAACCGGCTCCCGGCCTCGATGTCCTCGATGAGCTGGTCATCACCTTCCGGCAGGCCGGTCTGCCGGTCGAAGTGGCCCGTGCCGACGACGGGATCCGGCTGCCCGCGGCCGTCGACCTCGCGGTGTACCGGATCATCCAGGAGGCGCTGACCAATGTGCGGAAGCACGCGGGCACGGATGCGAAGGCCGAGGTGAGCGTGGTGCGGGTCGGCCACACCGTGGAGGTCACCGTGCTGGACAACGGCGCCGGGGCCGAAGGGCCGACGGACGGCGGCGGCCACGGTCTGCTCGGTATGCGCGAGCGGGTCACCGCACTCGGCGGCACCCTCACCGCGGCCCCCCGCTACGGCGGCGGCTTCCGGGTGCAGGCGATACTGCCGGTCAAGACCGGCACGGGGGAGGACAGATGACGATCAGGGTGCTGCTCGCCGACGACCAGGCACTGCTGCGCAGCGCGTTCCGGGTCCTGGTGGACTCCGAACCCGACATGAATGTCGTCGCGGAGGCGGCGGACGGCGCCGAGGCGGTGGCACTCGCCCGTTCCGCCAAGGCCGATGTCGTCCTGATGGACATCCGGATGCCCGGGACCGACGGGCTCGCCGCCACCCGAATGATCAGCGCCGACCCCGAACTCGCGAACGTACGCGTCGTCATGCTCACCACCTTCGAGGTGGACGAGTACGTCGTGCAGTCGCTGCGGGCAGGCGCATCGGGCTTCCTCGGCAAGGGAGCGGAACCGGACGAACTGCTCAATGCCATCCGTATCGCGGCTGCGGGGGAGGCGCTGCTCTCGCCGGTCGCCACCAAGGGCCTGATCGCCAAGTTCCTCGCGCAGGGCGGCACTTCGGACGACGGGCAGGAGTCCCGGGCGCACTCCGAGCGGCTCTCGGCGCTCACCGTGCGCGAGCGCGAAGTCCTCGTCCTGGTCGCCGGCGGCCACTCCAACGACGAGATCGCCGAACGGCTCGAGGTCAGCCCGCTGACCGTCAAGACGCATGTGAACCGTGCGATGGCGAAACTCGGCGCCCGCGACCGCGCCCAATTGGTGGTAATCGCGTACGAATCGGGCCTGGTACGTCCAAGGGTGGAGTGAGCCGGAGCCTCGCATACTCCAGCTGCGGTATGCGCGCGATAAGGAACTGGACCTGGGGTCGAGGGTTGAGCCTCCTCGAATGGCTGATCGTATAAATGGGCAGCCCGGCTGTGCCCTCTTGTCCTTCCTGCCGCGTAAGCCACAGAAGAGAGACCCCATGTCCTGGCTGTCCAGATTCAGCCTGTCGCAACGAGCCCTGATCGGCCTGATGTCGATCGTCGCGATCGCCTTCGGAGCGATCGCCATCCCGCAGCTGAAGCAGCAGCTGCTGCCCTCCATCGAACTGCCGATGGTGTCGGTGCTGGCCCCGTACCAGGGCGCGTCCCCCGATGTGGTCGAGAAGCAGGTCGTCGAACCGCTCGAGAGCACCATCAAGGCCGTCGACGGAATCAAGGGCATCACCTCCACGGCGAGCGAGGGCAACGCCGTGATCATGGCCAGCTTCGACTACGGGGACGGCACCAAGCAACTCGTCGCCGATGTGCAGCAGGCCGTGAACCGGGCCCGTACCCAGCTGCCCGACGACGTGGACCCGCAGGTCGTCGCCGGTTCGACGGACGACATCCCGACCGTCGTCCTCGCCATCACCTCCGACAAGGACCAGCAGGCGCTCAACGACCAGCTGGAGCGCACCGTCGTCCCGGCGATCGAGGACATCGACGGCGTCGGCCAGGTCTCCGTCGACGGCGTCCAGGACCTCCAGGTCTCCGTCACCCCCGACGACAAGAAGCTCGCCTCGGCCGGGCTGAACACCATGGCGCTCGCCGAGGCACTCAAGGCGGGCGGCGCGACGCTGCCGGCCGGCTCCTTCTCCGAGGACGGCAAGAGCCGTACGGTCCAGGTCGGCGGCGGTTTCACCACGCTGAAGCAGATCGAGGACCTGCGCGTGTCCCCCGAGAAGGGCAAGCCGGTACGCCTCGGTGACATCGCCACGGTGAAGCAGGAGGAGTCCCAGCGGGTCTCCATCACCCGTACGGACGGCAAGCCGAGCCTCGCCGTCCTCGCCACCATGGACAAGGACGGCAGTGCCGTCGCCATCTCCGACGCGGTCAAGGACAAGCTGCCCGAGCTCCGCAAGGACCTCGGCTCCGGCGCTCAGCTGACCGTCGTCTCCGACCAGGGCCCTGCCGTCTCCAAGTCGATCTCCGGTCTGACCACCGAGGGCGCGCTCGGACTGCTCTTCGCGGTCATCGTGATCCTGGTCTTCCTGGCCTCGCTCCGCTCCACGCTGGTCACGGCGGTCTCGATCCCGCTCTCGGTCGTCCTCGCGCTGATCGTGCTGTGGACGCGTGACCTGTCGCTCAACATGCTCACGCTGGGCGCGCTGACCATCGCGATCGGCCGGGTCGTCGACGACTCGATCGTGGTTCTGGAGAACATCAAGCGGCACCTCGGCTACGGCGAGGAACGGCAGGCTGCGATCATCACCGCGGTGAAGGAAGTGGCGGGCGCCGTCACCTCCTCGACGCTGACGACCGTCGCCGTGTTCCTGCCCATCGGTCTGGTGGGCGGCATGGTCGGCGAGCTCTTCGGCTCGTTCTCGCTGACCATCACCGCGGCCCTGCTGGCCTCGCTGCTGGTCTCGCTGACCGTCGTCCCCGTCCTGTCGTACTGGTTCCTGCGCGCCCCGAAGACCGTACGGGGCATCGACCCGGACGAGGCCCGGCGCAAGGCGGAGGAGAAGGAGGCGCGCAGCCCGCTGCAGCGGATGTACGTCCCGGTGCTGCGTTTCGCGACCCGCCGCCGCCTCACCAGCGTCGTCCTGGCGCTCGTCGTGCTCTTCGGCACCTTCGGCATGGCCGGGCTGCTGAAGACGAACTTCTTCGACCAGGGCGAGCAGGAGGTCATGTCCGTCAAGCAGGAGCTGGCCCCCGGCACCAGCCTGGAGGCGGCGGACGCCTCCGCGAAGAAGGTCGAGAAGGTCCTCGACGGAATCGACGAGATCAAGGACTACCAGGTCACGGTCGGCTCCTCCGGCTTCATGGCGGCCTTCGGCGGCGGTACGGGTGCCAACCAGGCTTCCTACCAGCTGACCCTGAAGGACGCGTCGTCGTACGAGAAGACCCGCGACCGTATCGACGAGGAGCTCGGCAAGCTCGACGGCATCGGCGACACGACGATCGCGGCGGGCGACGGCTTCGGCAACCAGAACCTGAGCGTCGTGGTGAAGGCGTCCGACGCGGACACGCTGAAGAAGGCGTCCGAGGCGGTACGGGCCGAGGTGGCGAAGCTCGACGACGTCACCGACGTAGAGAGCGACCTGGCGCAGAGCGTCCCGCGGATCTCGGTCAAGGCGAACGAGAAGGCGACGGAAGCGGGCTTCAACGAGACCACGCTGGGTCTGGCCGTCGGCCAGGCGGTACGCGGCACTCCGTCGGCCAAGGCGATCCTGGACGACACCGAGCGCGATGTCGTGATCACCTCGGCGAAGCCGGCGAAGACGCTGTCGGACCTTCGTAACCTCGCCCTGGGTCCGGTCAAGCTCGGTGACATCGCTGATGTGAAGCTGGTCCCGGGACCGGTCTCGATGACGCGGATCGACGGCTCGCGGGCCGCGACGATCACGGCGAAGCCGACCGGTGACAACACGGGCGCGGTGAGCGCGTCGCTCCAGAGCAAGCTCAAGTCGCTGGACCTCCCGGACGGTGCCACGGCCACCATCGGTGGTGTCTCCTCCGACCAGGACGATGCCTTCGCCTCGCTGGGCCTGGCGATGCTGGCGGCGATCGCGATCGTCTTCATGCTGCTGGTCGCGACGTTCCGCTCGCTGGTCCAGCCGCTGATCCTGCTCGTCTCGATCCCCTTCGCGGCGACGGGCGCGATCGGCCTGCTGATCGTCACGGGTACACCGATGGGTGTCCCGGCGATGATCGGCATGCTGATGCTCATCGGCATCGTGGTCACCAACGCGATTGTGCTGATCGACCTGATCAACCAGTACCGGGCCCAGGGCCTGGGCGTGGTGGAAGCGGTCGTCGAGGGCGGCCGCCACCGGCTGCGCCCGATCCTGATGACGGCCCTGGCGACGATCTTCGCGCTGCTCCCGATGGCCCTGGGTGTCACGGGAGAGGGCGGCTTCATCGCCAAGCCGCTGGCGGTGGTGGTGATCGGCGGTCTGATCACCTCGACGCTGCTGACGCTGCTGCTGGTCCCGACGCTGTACGCGATGGTGGAACTCCGCAAGGAGCGCCGCGCCAAGAAGAAGGCAGCGAAGCGCGCGTCCAAGTTCCCCGCCCCGCAGAGCGAGGCGGACTCGGAGCGCGCGGCCCAGGAACCGGCCCAGGTCTGAGCCGTTCCGGACGCGACACAGGGGTGCCCCCGGCCCGAACGGCGGGGGGCACCCCTGCTTTGTGGTCCGAGCCCACCGCTACGGCAGCGCCAGCATCCTCTCCAGCGCCAGCTTCGCGAAGCTCTCCGTCTCCCTGTCGACCTGGATCCGGTTCACCAGGTTCCCCTCCGCCAGCGACTCCAGCGCCCACACCAGGTGGGGCAGGTCGATGCGGTTCATCGTCGAGCAGAAGCACACCGTCTTGTCGAGGAAGACGATCTCCTTGTCGGGGTGCGCGTTCGCGACCCGGCGGACCAGGTTGAGCTCTGTGCCGATCGCCCACTTCGAGCCGGCCGGGGCCGCCTCCAGTGTCTTGATGATGTACTCCGTCGAGCCGACGTAGTCCGCGGCCGACACGACCTCGTGCTTGCACTCGGGGTGGACCAGGACATTCACGCCCGGGATCCGCTCCCGCACATCGTTGACCGAGTCGAGCGAGAAGCGACCGTGCACCGAGCAGTGCCCGCGCCACAGGATCATCTTCGCGTTGCGCAGCTGCTCGACCGTCAGCCCGCCGTTCGGCTTGTGCGGGTTGTAGAGGACGCAGTCGTCGAGCGACATCCCCATCTCCCGCACCGCGGTGTTGCGCCCCAGGTGCTGGTCGGGCAGGAACAGCACCTTCTCGCCCTGCTCGAAGGCCCAGTCCAGCGCACGCTTCGCGTTCGACGATGTGCAGATCGTCCCGCCGTGCTTGCCGGTGAAGGCCTTGATGTCGGCCGAGGAGTTCATGTACGACACGGGCACGACCTGCTCCGCGATGCCGGCCTCGGTCAGTACGTCCCAGCACTCGGCGACCTGCTCCGCGGTGGCCATGTCGGCCATCGAACAGCCGGCGGCCAGGTCGGGCAGTACGACCTTCTGGTCGTCCGAGGTCAGGATGTCCGCAGACTCGGCCATGAAGTGCACACCGCAGAAGACGATGTACTCGGCCTCCGGCCGCGCCGCGGCGTCCTTGGCCAGCTTGAAGGAGTCCCCGGTCACGTCCGCGAACTGGATGACCTCGTCGCGCTGGTAGTGGTGCCCCAGGACGAAGACCTTGTCCCCGAGCTTCTCCTTGGCTGCACGAGCGCGCTCCACCAGGTCCGGGTCGGACGGGGAGGGCAGGTCGCCGGGGCACTCCACACCGCGCTCGCTCCTGGGGTCGGCCTCACGGCCGAGCAGCAGCAGGGCGAGCGGCGTCGGCTGGACGTCGAGCTCCGGGCGGGCTTGGGCGGTGGTCACGACACGCACCCTTTCTTTTCTGCAGACAGACCTTCTCGTCTATTTGACGCTATCTATCATAACCGCTTCACGTCACTTTGACGATGGCCATAGCGTCCATGTGACGCACCCCCCGTCCACAGGTCGGTGCCCCCGCCGATCCGGTGTGCGAGCATGAAAGGGAACAACAT
Source organism: Streptomyces sp. NPDC002730 (assembly GCF_042888805.1). NCBI lineage: Bacteria > Bacillati > Actinomycetota > Actinomycetes > Kitasatosporales > Streptomycetaceae > Streptomyces > Streptomyces sp. NPDC002730. The sequence goes on along the minus strand of NZ_JBIAQG010000006.1, from coordinate 472,633 downwards.
GCCCTAGGCCCCGGAATGAATCCGCGGCCACGCCGGTTGCAACCGTCGGCAAGCAGTCTCCGTACAACCCGGGAGAGAAGCAGATGTCCGTATCGGACGAGACCACCACCGTGAGCGACGGCATCCTCCTGTCCGACGCCGCCGCAGCCAAGGTCAAGGGCCTTCTGGAGCAGGAAGGCCGGGACGACCTGGCGCTGCGCGTCGCCGTTCAGCCCGGTGGCTGCTCGGGTCTGCGCTACCAGCTGTTCTTCGACGAGCGTTCGCTCGACGGCGATGTCGTGAAGGACTTCGACGGCGTCAAGGTCGTCACCGACCGGATGAGCGCTCCGTACCTGGGCGGCGCCTCCATCGACTTCGTCGACACGATCGAGAAGCAGGGCTTCACGATCGACAACCCGAACGCCACCGGGTCCTGCGCCTGCGGCGACTCCTTCAGCTAAAGCTGAGCCCAGTCGGGCGAAAGGCGGCGGCCCCGGTCTCCGGGGGCCGCCGCCTTTGTCTGTCCGGCGTCTCGTCTGTCCGGCGTCTGTCGGACGCCGCTCCAGAAAACACGTGTTACTTCACACGTGCTACTTCAGCGGGACGGCCTTGCCCGTCTCCGCGTCCACGACCTTCCGGTCGCCCAGCGGCTTCTCCAGCGTCACCTTCTCCGTCAGCTCCTTCGCGATCATGATGCAGATCCGCTTCGGGTCGGGATTCGACTCGACGACCCGGACCTTCACCTGGCTGTCGCTCTCGCTCGCCGTCGCCGCGTAGTCGCTGCACACGCCACCCCAGAACGTCACGGACAGAACCCGCCCGTTCACGCTGTACGACGTGATGCCCCGCTCGGACCCCGCGACAGGATCCTTCGGCGGCTGGGTCGGCTTGATGTTCCGCTTCGGCGGTGCGGACTTCGACAGGAACTTCGGGTCCACCGCCGTCTGGGTGACCGTGAACGGCTGGGCGCCGCCCTTCGGCTTTACCTCGAACAGCCACGACGGTACGAGCACCTGCCGTCCGTCCACGTACTGCGCTGCCAGCCCGAAGACGGCCTTGCCGACCGTCAGCCGCTCAGGACCGGCCGCCTTGCTCTTCGGCTCGCACGGCGCCGCGGGCTTCTGCTCGCCCTCCACCGGCACCGGGGTGGCGCAACCGCCGATCCCGATCGGGCCCGCGCCCTCACCGGCCTTGTTCAGCTGCTTCAGCGCCTCCTGGGCCGAGACCACCGGATACTCGTCGCTCTTCTCGGGCTTCTTCAACTGCCCGCTGCCGCCGACCACTTGACCGTCCGCGCCGACCTGGATCCCGGTCGTCCAGCCATACGTCGGCAGCCCGCCGACCACCGGAGCGGCATTCACCACCCGTACCGCGCCCATCAGTTGGCGGGCGTCCAGCTCGGCGTCGCTCTGGCCGACCGCCTTCAACACGGGAGCGGCGGCCTTCTTCGCGGCCTCCTCGCTCACCGCGGGGCCCTCGGCAGCCTTCCCCGCCTTCCCCGGCTCGCCACGCGAGGGACACGCCTTGCCCTTCAGACAGTTGTCACCGCCCGGCGAAGCCCCGAACCGGGCGAACGTCCAGGTGCCCGGCGCCTGCTTGTTGACCTGGAGCAGCGGGCCCGCGCCATCCTTTTCGGCGCCGATCTTCCAGGCCGGGCCGACCGGTCGCGGTGTGCCCGGCAGCCCGAGCGCCTTCGCCAGCCGGGTCACCTCGGCCTCGGTGACAGCACCGTTCGTGCGGTAGACAGGGGCGGAATCCGGACCGTCCGGCAGCTTGCCCTCGGCCCGGTAGACGATCCCGCCATTCGGGTCGGGCTCGCCGGGCGCGATGCCGGGGCCGCCGCTGCCCGCAGAGGTGTCCAGCGAGAGCAGTGGCGGTGCCATATCGCGTGGCGCGCCGCTCTTGGCGTCCGCGCTGTCGCCGCCGCCACCACCGAAGCCGGCCGTCGCGAAGTACGTACCGCCTCCCGCGACCAGCACCGCCGCCGCCACCGAGGCGACGGCGAGCGGGGAACGCCGGCGGTGCGGGCTGTCCGCGCTGTCCGCGCTGTTGGGGGGTCGCTCCGTACTGCTCACCGCATCGCTCCTTGTCTCATGCCCCCTTCTGCCGGGGGCACGGATGGGACGGAGCGGGGGAGCGCACGGTTCCCCTCTGTGCGCCTCTTGCGCGTCAGCCGCCGTATTGCGTCAGTTGCCGTACCGCGTCAGTCGCCGTATTCGGACATTGCGTCGATCAGGCGGGCGGAAGCGGCCGGAACTACGACACCATGGATACGGGACGGCGGCACGGGCGCGGGCACAGCGGCCGCGGGCACCACCCAGTGCGGAGCCATCCGTGCGCAGTCACCGCGCAGCTGGGCCAGGCTGATCTCGGACTCTCGCTGCTCGCGCGGGGCGATGTGCTTCGTCATATTCGCACCGTACGAGTCGGTAGCCCAGGAGAAAAGCCCTACTATCGGGTAGTTTCCGCACTTCAGGACAGGTGCTTCGACCCGGTAGCGTTAACTGTCAACGCCACCCCGCCACAGGAGCGTCCTCGCCGTGCGAATCGCAGTCACCGGCTCCATCGCCACCGACCACCTCATGACCTTCCCCGGCCGCTTCGCCGACCAGCTGGTCGGCGACCAGCTGCACACGGTCTCCCTCTCCTTCCTCGTCGACAACCTCGACGTGCGCAGGGGCGGTGTCGGCGCCAACATCTGCTTCGGTATGGGCCAGCTCGGCACCAGGCCCGTCCTGGTCGGCGCGGCCGGAGCCGACTTCGACGAGTACCGCGCCTGGCTCGACCGGCACGGCGTCGACACCGGCTCGGTCCGTATCTCCGAGGTCCTGCACACCGCCCGCTTCGTCTGCACGACGGACGCCGACCACAACCAGATCGGCTCCTTCTACACAGGCGCGATGAGCGAGGCCCGTCAGATCGAGCTCAAGAAGGTCGCCGACCGGGTCGGCGGCCTCGACCTCGTACTGATCGGCGCGGACGACCCCGAGGCGATGCTCCGCCACACCGAGGAGTGCAAGACCCGCTCCATCCCGTTCGCCGCGGACTTCTCCCAGCAGATCGCGCGGATGAGCGGCGACGACATCCGCACTCTCCTCGACGGCGCCACCTACCTCTTCTCCAACGAGTACGAGAAGGGGCTCATCGAGTCCAAGACCGGCTGGACCGACGAGGAGATCCTGGGCAAGGTCGGCCACCGCATCACCACGCTCGGCTCGCGCGGCGTCCGTATCGAGCAGGCTGGTCAGGACGCGATCGAGGTCGGCTGCGCGGAGGAGGAGGCCAAGGTCGACCCGACCGGCGTCGGCGACGCGTTCCGCGCGGGCTTTCTCTCGGGCCTGTCCTGGGGTGTGAGCCTGGAGCGCGCGGCCCAGATCGGCTGCATGCTGGCGACCCTGGTCATCGAGACCCTGGGCACCCAGGAGTACACCCTGCGCCGCGCCCACTTCATGGACCGCTTCACCAAGGCGTACGGCCACGAGGCCGCAGCCGAGGTCCGGACGCACATCGCCTGATCAGCAGTCCTGATCAGCAGTCCTGATCAGCAGTCCTGATCAGCAGTCCCGATCAGCAGTTACGAGCGCCGGCGGACCACATAGGCCACGCCCCGGTCCGCCGGCCGCTCACCCACGTACTCCTGGTCCCGCATCTCGCACCACGCCGGGATGTCCAGGCGCGCCGCCTCGTCGTCCGCGAGGACCGTCACCGTGCCACCGACCGGTACGTCCCCGATCACCTTCGCCAGCTCGATCACCGGGATCGGGCACAGCTTGCCGAGCGCGTCCACGACCAGCGACGCCTCCTTACCGGTCCCGGTGGCCGCGACGGGCGCGCCGAGCCGCTCGCGCACTCCGGCCACCACCCCCGGCAGCACCTCGAGAAAGCGGTCCACCTCCACCTCGGTCGTACCGAGAGGGAGCGAGACACGGACATTTCCCTCCGACAGCACACCCATCGCCCGCAGCACATGGCTCGGCGTCAACGTGCTGCTCGTGCAGGAGGACCCCGACGAGACCGAGAAACCCGCCCGGTCCAGCTCGTGCAGCAGAGTCTCTCCGTCGACATAGAGACAGGAGAAGGTGACGAGATGGGGGAGCCGGCGCACCGGATCACCGACCACCTCCACATCCGGGACCAGCTCCGGGACACGGGCCCGGATCCGGTCCACCAGGGCCCGCAGCCGTACCGCCTCGTCCGCCGCCTCCGCCCGCACCGCCCGCAGTGAGGCCGCGGCCGCCACGATCGCCGGGATGTTCTGGAAGCCGGCCGTCCGCCCCGACTCCCGCTCGTCGGCGGGCCCTTGAGGGGCAAACCGGACACCCTTGCGCACGGCGAGCAGTCCGACTCCCGCGGGGCCACCCCATTTGTGGGCACTCGCCGCGAGCAGTGACCAGTCACCCTCCACCGGCCCCCAGCCGAGCGACTGCGCCGCGTCCACCAGCAGCGGCACCCCGATCGCCCGGCACGCCTCGGCGACCAGGTCCACCGGCTGCTCGGTACCCACCTCATGGTTGGCCGACTGCAGACAGGCCAGCGCGGTGTCCTCACGCAGCGTGGCGGCGTACACGGCAGGAGAGACCGCTCCGGCCCGGTCCACCGGGACCTCGGTCACCGCGGTGCCGTCCGCCGCCTCGTGCGCGGCCGCCGAATGGAGCACCGAGGAGTGCTCGACCGCGGAAACGACCAGGTGGCGCCCGACACGCCGACGGCCCGCGAGAGCGCCGGAAATACCCAGGTGAACCGCGTGCGTCCCCGAAGGGGTGAAGACCAGCTCGTCCGGACGGCAGCCCGCCGCCTCCGCCGCCGCCTCCCGCGCGGCGTCCAACAGCAGCCGGGCGCGCCGCCCCTCACGGTAGAGCCGGGCCGGATCGGCCCAGCCCTCGTCCAGGGAGGCCTGCAGGGCCTGCCGGGCAACCGGGTGCAGGGGAGCGGAGGATGCGGCGTCGAAGTAGGGCACCCTGCCACGCTAACCCCCGTGCGCGGAGGGGCCGTCAGATGCCTGCCGGAGGCCGGGATTCCGGGGGGATTCCACCCCTTCGGGGAGTCGGGCGGCGCGTTGGGCACCCTCCCCGCGCGACCCCAAATAGCGTCCAGTAGGGTTTGGTCCGCATAAACATCCAAACCCCTGCCCGCGTCAGGGCCGGCGACCGACCAGCGAGACGGCCGCGGCATGCCGCGCGGGCCGAGACTCTCGGGAAGGCGCTACGTGAGTCCCAACGGCTCCGACCGCTCGTCGCGGCGCCCGATGCGGCGGAAGCTGCTCCAGGTGCTGACCGCGGGTGTTGTCCTGGCGACCGCCTCCGGTTGCACATACGAGGACTTCCCCCGCCTGGGTATGCCCACCCCGGTAACGGAAGAGGCCCCTCGGATCCTCTCCCTCTGGCAGGGCTCGTGGGCGGCAGCGCTCATCACGGGCGCGCTGGTGTGGGGTCTGATCATTTGGAGTGTCATCTTCCACCGGCGCAGCCGCACCAAGGTGGAGGTACCCCCGCAGACCCGGTACAACATGCCCATCGAGGCGCTGTACACGGTTGTTCCGCTCATCATCGTTTCGGTGCTCTTCTACTTCACCGCGCGTGACGAGTCGAAGCTCCTGGCCCTCTCCAAGCCCGCCCACACGGTCAATGTGGTCGGCTACCAGTGGAGCTGGGGCTTCAACTACATCGAGAACGTCGAAGGCTCCTCGGGTGACGCCAAGACCAACAAGAGCCTGGGCGCCATCCCCGACAGGTTCCGCGAGGAGTTCCCGGCGGCCGCAGGCGGCGTCTACGACGCCGGCATCCCCGGCACCCGGAACCCGCAGACCGGAAACCCGGGCCCGACGCTCTGGCTGCCCAAGGGAGAGAAGGTCCGGTTCATCCTGACCTCTCGTGACGTCATCCACTCCTTCTGGGTGGTCCCCTTCCTGATGAAGCAGGACGTCATCCCGGGCCACACCAACTCCTTCGAGGTGACCCCGAACCATGAGGGCACCTTCATGGGCAAGTGCGCCGAGCTCTGCGGCGTCGACCACTCCCGGATGCTCTTCAACGTCAAGGTCGTCTCCCCGGAGCGCTACCAGCAGCATCTGAAGGAGCTGGCGGAGAAGGGGCAGACCGGCTACATCCCGTCGGGCATTGAGCTGACGGACCCGGCCCGGAACTCGGAGACGAACAAACTGTGAGCATCCTCAACGAACCTCAGGGTGCCGCCGCAGCAGCTGACGACTCGTACGAGAACGAGCTGCCGGTACGGCGCAAGCAGCCGGGTACTGTGATCGTGAGTTGGCTGACCACCACCGATCACAAGACCATCGGCACGATGTACCTGGTCACGTCGTTCGCGTTCTTCTGCATCGGCGGCCTGATGGCGCTCTTCATGCGCGCCGAGCTGGCCCGTCCCGGCACGCAGATCATGTCGAACGAGCAGTTCAACCAGGCGTTCACGATGCACGGCACGATCATGCTGCTGATGTTCGCGACGCCGCTCTTCGCCGGATTCGCGAACTGGATCATGCCGCTGCAGATCGGCGCGCCCGATGTGGCGTTCCCGCGGCTGAACATGTTCGCGTACTGGCTGTACCTCTTCGGCTCGCTGATCGCGGTGGCCGGCTTCCTCACCCCGCAGGGTGCGGCCGACTTCGGCTGGTTCGCCTACTCCCCGCTGTCGGACGCGGTCCGTTCGCCGGGCGTCGGCGCCGACATGTGGATCATGGGTCTGGCCTTCTCCGGCTTCGGCACGATCCTCGGTTCGGTCAACTTCATCACCACGATCATCTGCATGCGAGCCCCCGGCATGACGATGTTCCGGATGCCGATCTTCGTCTGGAACGTGCTGCTGACCGGTGTGCTGGTCCTGCTCGCCTTCCCGGTGCTGGCCGCCGCGCTCTTCGCGCTGGAGGCGGACCGCAAATTCGGTGCGCATATCTTCGACGCCTCCAATGGCGGGGCCTTGCTCTGGCAACACCTCTTCTGGTTCTTCGGCCATCCAGAGGTGTACATCATCGCCTTGCCCTTCTTCGGCATCGTCTCCGAGATCATTCCGGTCTTCAGCCGAAAGCCGATGTTCGGCTACATCGGTCTGGTGGCCGCGACGATCGCCATCGCGGGCCTGTCCGTGACGGTGTGGGCGCACCACATGTACGTCACAGGCGGCGTCCTGCTGCCGTTCTTCTCCTTCATGACCTTCCTGATCGCGGTACCGACCGGTGTGAAGTTCTTCAACTGGATCGGCACCATGTGGAAGGGCTCACTGTCCTTCGAGACACCGATGCTCTGGACGATCGGCTTCCTGGTCACCTTCACCTTCGGTGGACTGACCGGCGTCATCCTGGCCTCGCCGCCGATGGACTTCCACGTCTCCGACTCGTACTTCGTCGTCGCGCACTTCCACTACGTCGTCTTCGGCACCGTGGTCTTCGCGATGTTCGCCGGATTCCACTTCTGGTGGCCGAAGTTCACGGGCAAGATGCTGGACGAGCGGCTCGGCAAGATCACCTTCTGGACGCTGTTCATCGGCTTCCACGGCACGTTCCTGGTGCAGCACTGGCTGGGTGCCGAGGGCATGCCGCGTCGCTACGCGGACTACCTCGCTGCCGACGGCTTCACCACGCTGAACACCATCTCCACGATCAGCTCGTTCCTGCTCGGTCTGTCGGTCCTGCCGTTCATGTACAACGTCTGGAAGACGGCCAAGTACGGCAAGAAGATCGAGGTCGACGACCCGTGGGGCTACGGCCGTTCGCTCGAATGGGCGACCTCCTGCCCGCCGCCGCGGCACAACTTCCTCACCCTGCCGCGGATCCGTTCCGAATCCCCGGCGTTCGACCTGCACCATCCGGAGATCGCCGCTCTCGACCAGCTCGAGCACGGCGGTCACGGAGCCAGCGTCCTTACCGGCGGCAAGACCGGTGACAAGGAGGACGGCAAGTGAAGATCCAAGGCAAGATGTTCCTCTGGCTGAGCGTCTTCATCCTCGCCGTCGCCGTCCTGTACGGCGTGTGGTCGAAGGAGCCGGCCGGTACCACCGCGCTCTTCCTGGCCTTCGGCCTGAGCGTCATGATCGGCTACTACCTGGCCTTCACGGCCCGGCGAGTGGACGCCATGGCCCAGGACGACAAGGAGGCCGACGTAGCGGACGAGGCTGGCGAGGTGGGGTTCTTCGCCCCGCACAGCTGGCAGCCGCTCGCGCTCGGCATCGGTGGCGCGCTCGCCTTCATGGGCGTCGTCTTCGGCTGGTGGCTGCTGTACTTCTCCGCCCCGGTCATCCTGGTCGGCCTGTTCGGCTGGGTGTTCGAGTTCTACCGCGGTGAGAACCAGAACCAGTAACACCGCGTCAGCAGTACACGGGCCGGGCCCGGATCCCACTCACTCCTGAGAGGGATCCGGGCCCCTCGTTTGCAGTCACCCGGCGCGCCGTTATTGACCGATCTTCATAACGTGTGCTTATGAACCACACCCCGCACATACGCACCGTCGTCAGCTGCACCCTGCTGGTCGTGTCCCTCGGGGCGGGCGCGGCCGCGTGCTTCGGTTCCGACGGAAACCCGCTCGCCGCGAACCCGTACGACGCGGCGGAACAGATCTCCTTCAACGCGCCGTCCGACAGCGCCAAAGCGGACCCGGACAAGCCTCTCGAGATCACCGTCGACGGCAGTGACGGCCGGATCACCGATGTCATGGTGACCGACGAACGGGGCCACCACCTCGCCGGCGAACTCTCCGCGGACGGCGGCCGCTGGCGCTCCACAGCGCCCCTGTCGGCCGGCGCCAAGTACACCGTGAAGGTCTCCATGGAGGACGAGGACGGCTTCCCGGGCACCCGGACGATCACCTTTGAGACCGCGCCCTCCAAGAAGCTCCTGACCGTCCAATTCGGCCCGAAGGCGGGCACGTACGGGGTGGGCCAGCCCATCACCGCGGAGCTCACCGCCCCGGTCAGGGACAAGGCGGCCAGGGCGGTCGTCGAAAGCGCCCTGAAGGTCGAGTCCACGCCCGCAGTGGAGGGCACCTGGCACTGGGTGGACGACAAGAAGCTGCACTTCCGCCCGAAGGAGTACTGGCCCGCAGGCGCGACCGTCAGCGCGGTCAGCAACCTCCAGGGCGTCAAGGTCGCCGACAAGCTCTACGGCGGCGCCTCGCAGCCGCTGAAACTCACCATCGGGGACCGAATAGAAGCCATAACCGACGCCGGCGCGCACCAGATGACGGTCAGGCGCAACGGAGAAGTGATCAACACCATTCCGGTGACCACCGGCAAGCCCGGCTTCTCCACCCGGAACGGAATCAAGGTCGTGCTCGGCAAGGAGTACTTCGTACGGATGCGCGGCACCAGCATCGGTATCTCCGCGGGCAGCGCGGAATCGTACGACCTGTCCGTCTACTACGCGACCCGCGTCACCTGGAGCGGTGAGTACGTCCACGCCGCGCCGTGGTCCGTCGGCTCACAGGGGTACGCGAACGTCAGCCACGGCTGCACCGGGATGTCCACGAGCAATGCCGCCTGGTTCTACAAGACCGTGCGCGAGGGCGACATAGTCAAGGTCATCAACAGCGCCGGCGCCGAAATGGACCCCTTCGGCAACGGCTTCGGCGACTGGAACCTGTCCTGGGACACATGGCGCAAGGGCAGCGCCCTGGTGGCCGGGACCAGGGACGGCAGCAGCCCCGACGACGCGGCGCGACTGCGTCCCCAGGTCTGACCCGGCCGGGCGGCCTCAGGCCTGAACGGCGAGCCTGCGGCGCAGCAGGGCGGCCAGGGAGTCCGCGAACTCCACCGGCTCGACCGGAAGGGTCACCGCGGCCTCCGCACGGCTCCAGGTGGCCAGCCAGGCGTCCTGCGGGCGGCCCATCAGCAGCAGTACGGGCGGGCAGTTGAAGATCTCGTCCTTGATCTGCCGGCAGACGCCCATACCGCCCGCGGGAACCGACTCGCCGTCCAGTACGCAGACATCGACACCGCCCTCGTCCAGCGCTTTCAGGACGGCAGGCAGGGTCGCGCACTCCAGGAACTCCACCGGCGGCAGATCGGCGGCCGGCCTGCGTCCCGCTGCCAACCGCACCTGCTCGCGGGTGCCCGAGTCATCGCTGTAGACCAGCACCGTGGCAGTCGCCTGCATTGTTCCTCCGCCTCGTTGGATCAGGAACCGATGCGGCGGATGCTACTCCGTCCGACTGCCTGTCAACAGCGGTTCGGACATGGCTTCGATGGGCCGTTCGGGCAGGACACACCCCACTGACACACCGAACGGCACCCCCCGGGGTGAGGGCGGGATAAGCGACCGACATAATGTCGGTCGTGGCGACAGCAACGACAGTAGAAACCGGGCACGCGCACCCGTCGGTCAATCGGCCGAACCTCACCAGCGTCGGAACCATCATCTGGCTGAGTTCCGAGCTGATGTTCTTCGCGGCCCTCTTCGCGATGTACTTCACCCTGCGATCGGTGACGGGCGCCGAGCACTGGAAGGAAATGGCTTCGGCCCTGAACTTCCCGTTCTCCGCGACGAACACCACGATCCTGGTGCTCTCCTCCCTCACCTGCCAGCTCGGCGTCTTCGCCGCGGAGCGGGGCGATGTGAAGAAGCTCCGCACCTGGTTCTCGATCACGTTCGTGATGGGTGCGATCTTCATCGGCGGTCAGGTCTTCGAGTACACCGAACTGGTCAAGAAGGACGGCCTCTCGCTGTCCTCCGACCCGTACGGCTCGGTGTTCTACCTGACCACCGGCTTCCACGGCCTGCACGTGACGGGCGGCCTCATCGCGTTCCTGCTGGTACTCGGCAGGACGTACGCGGCGAGGAGATTCACGCACGAGCAGGCAACCGCCGCCATCGTCGTGTCCTACTACTGGCACTTCGTCGATGTCGTCTGGATCGGCCTCTTTGCCACGATCTACATGATCAAGTAACGGCGCAGGCACTCGTTGCCTGAAGCAGACACAGTCCAGAAGCATCGACGCAGAAGATCCTGACACCGGGGTAATCCGTGAAAAAGCTCTCCGCACGACGACGCCATCCGCTGGCGGCGGTCGTCGTCCTACTCCTCGCGCTGGCGGCCACTGGGGGGCTGTACGCCGCGTTCGCACCCGCGGACAAGGCGCAGGCCGATGAAACCGCCCAGTCCCTCGCCATCGAGGAGGGCCAGAAGCTCTACACCGTCGGCTGCGCCAGCTGCCACGGGACCGGCGGTCAGGGGACCTCTGACGGCCCGAGCCTCGTCGGCGTGGGCTCCGCCGCTGTCGACTTCCAGGTCGGCACGGGCCGGATGCCCGCCCAGCAGCCCGGCGCACAGGTGCCGGCGAAGAAGGTCATCTACTCGCAGAGCGAGATCGACCAGCTCGCGGCTTACGTGGCCTCCCTCGGCGCCGGCCCGATCACGCCGACCGAGAAGCAGTACAGCCCGGAAGGTGCGGACATCGCCAAGGGTGGCGACCTGTTCCGTACCAACTGCGCCCAGTGCCACAACTTCACGGGTGAGGGCGGTGCCCTGACGAACGGCAAGTACGCCCCGAACCTTGAGGGCGTGGACCCCAAGCACATCTACGAGGCCATGCAGACCGGCCCGCAGAACATGCCCTCCTTCCCCGACACCACGCTGCCGGAGAAGGAGAAGCAGGACATCATCGCGTACATCAAGACGGTGAACGGCGACGACTCCGAGAGCCCCGGCGGTCTCAAGCTCGGTGGCCTCGGCCCCGTCAGCGAGGGTCTGTTCGGCTGGATCTTCGGTCTGGGTGCGCTGATCGCAGTCGCCATCTGGGTCGCGGCCCACACCGCTAAGGCCAAGAAGTCATGAGCAGCCAAGAGAATCCAGAAGAGAACCTGCCGACAGAGCAGGGCTCCGCGCACGGCGCGGTAAAGGTCGCGGACGATCCGTTCGCGGACCCGGGGCTGCCGGCCCACAAGCCGCGCATCCAGGACATCGACGAGCGGGCCGCCAGGCGCTCCGAGCGTGCTGTCGCCTTCATGTTCACGCTGTCGATGCTGGCCACGATCGGCTTCATCGCCTCGTACGTGATCTTCCCGGTCGACAAGATCGTCTTCATCTTCCCGTTCGGGCATGTGAGCGCGCTCAACTTCTCCCTGGGTATCACCCTCGGTGTGGCGCTCTTCAGCATCGGCGCGGGAGCGGTCCACTGGGCCCGCACCCTGATGTCCGATGTGGAGGTCGCCGACGAGCGTCACCCCATCGCGGCCGAGCCCGAGGTCAAGGCCAAGGTGATGGCCGACTTCGCCGCGGGCGCGGAGGAGTCCGGCTTCGGCCGGCGCAAGCTGATCCGCAACACCATGTTCGGCGCGCTGGCCCTGGTGCCGCTCTCCGGTCTGATGCTGCTGCGGGACCTCGGGCCGCTGCCCGAGCAGAAGCTCCGCAAGACGATGTGGGCCAAGGGCAAGCAGCTCATCAACATGAACACCCATGAGCCGCTGCGTCCCGAGGACATCGCCGTGGGTTCGCTCACCTTCGCCATGCCCGAGGGCCTGGAGGAGCACGCGGAGGACTTCCAGAAGCAGATCGCCAAGGCGGCCCTGATGATTGTCCGGATCCAGCCGGATGAGATCAAGGACAAGCGCGAGCTCGAGTGGTCACACGACGGCATCGTGGCGTACTCCAAGATCTGCACGCACGTCGGCTGCCCGATCAGCCTGTACGAGCAGCAGACGCACCACGTGCTCTGCCCGTGCCACCAGTCCACTTTCGACCTCTCCGACGGCGCCCGCGTCATCTTCGGCCCGGCCGGTCACGCCCTTCCGCAGCTGCGGATCGGTGTGAATGACGATGGAAACCTCGAGGCGCTCGGCGACTTCGACGAGCCCGTTGGTCCTTCCTTCTGGGAGCGCGGATGAGTACTGCGAGCGACGACAAGAACCGCAAGGCGCCCGCAGGTGAGCGGGTCGCCGACTGGGCGGACGGCCGGCTCGGGATCTACTCCCTGGCCAAGGCCAACATGCGGAAGATCTTCCCGGACCACTGGTCCTTCATGCTGGGTGAGATCTGCCTCTACAGCTTCATCATCATCATCCTCACGGGTGTGTATCTGACGCTGTTCTTCCACCCGAGCATGAACGAGGTGGAGTACCACGGCACGTATGTCCCGATGCAGGGCATCCGGATGTCCGAGGCGTATGCCTCGACCCTGGACATCAGCTTCGACGTCCGCGGTGGTCTGCTGATCCGGCAGATCCACCACTGGGCGGCGCTGATCTTCGTCGCGGGCATGCTCGTGCACATGATGCGCGTCTTCTTCACGGGCGCCTTCCGCAAGCCGCGCGAGATCAACTGGCTCTTCGGCTTCCTGCTGCTGGTGCTCGGTATGTTCACCGGCTTCACCGGCTACTCGCTCCCGGACGACCTGCTCTCCGGTACAGGTGTGCGCTTCATGGAGGGCGCGATCCTGTCGATGCCGATCGTCGGCACGTACCTGTCGATGTTCCTGTTCGGCGGTGAGTTCCCGGGCGGTGACTTCGTCGCCCGGTTCTACTCGATCCACATCCTGCTGCTGCCGGGCATCATGATGGGCCTGCTGGTGGCGCACCTGATCCTGGTCTTCTACCACAAGCACACGCAGTTCGCGGGCCCCGGCCGGAACAACAAGAACGTCGTCGGCATGCCGCTGCTGCCGGTCTACATGGCCAAGGCCGGAGGCTTCTTCTTCCTGGTCTTCGGTGTCATCTCGGTCATCGCGGCCATCGCCTCGATCAACCCGATCTGGGCGCTCGGCCCGTACCGCCCGGACCAGGTCTCCACCGGCGCCCAGCCGGACTGGTACATGGGCTTCTCCGAGGGCCTGATCCGTGCGATGCCCGGCTGGGAGATCAATTTCGCGGGACACACGCTCGCTCTGGGTGTGTTCGTACCGCTGATGATCTTCCCGCTGATCCTGGTCGCGATCGCGGTCTACCCGTTCATCGAGTCCTGGATCACGGGGGACAAGCGCGAGCACCACATCCTGGACCGCCCGCGCAACGCCCCGACCCGTACGGCTTTCGGTGTGGCCTGGCTGACCTGGTACGTCATTCTGTTGATCGCCGGTGGCAACGACTTGTTCGCCGTCTTCTTCCACCTGTCGATCAACAGCATCACCTGGTTCGCCCGGATCGCCTTCTTCGTCGCCCCGGTCATCGCGTTCGTCATCACCAAGCGGATCTGCCTGGGTCTGCAGCGGCGTGACCACGACAAGGTGCTGCACGGGCGGGAGTCCGGCATCATCAAGCGGCTGCCGCACGGTGAGTTCGTCGAGATCCACGAGCCGCTCTCGCAGGGGCAGCTGCACACGCTCACCGCGCACCACCAGTACACGCCCGCCGAGATCGGCCCGACGGTCGACGAGAACGGTGTCGAGCGCAAGGTGAGCCGCCTGCAGAAGCTCAGGGCCAAGCTCAGCAAGAGCTACTACGGCGAGGGGAACCAGATCCCCAAGCCGACCGGCGAGGAGTACCAGGAGATCACCAGCGGCCACGGCCACCACTGATCGCCCTTAACGATCCGAGCTGATCGCCACAGCGGGAGCCCCGTCCATTCGATGGACGGGGCTCTTCGCCGTCTGCGGGGCTGGATAGGGTGGACCCATCCCTATTCGGCTGTGGACCCTGGAGTGGACCATGAACGTTGTGACCCCGGTTGGCGGCGACAGCGTGGCGGACCTCTCCTGGCCCCGCGTACTCGAAGCTCTCCTCAGCAACCGTGACCAGGGCGCCGACGCCACCGCCTGGGCCATGGACCGCATCCTCAGCGGCGAGGCGACCAACGCCCAGATCGCCGGTTTCGCGGTCGCGCTGCGGGCCAAGGGCGAGACGGTCGAGGAGATCTCCGGTCTCGTACGGACCATGTACGAGCACGCGAACCTGATCGAGGTGCCGGGCCCCAGCGTCGACATCGTCGGCACGGGCGGTGACGGCTCCAAGACCGTGAACATCTCCACGATGTCCGCGATCGTCGTCGCCGGAACGGGCGCGAAGGTCGTCAAGCACGGAAACCGTGCCGCGTCATCGGCGAGCGGCGCCTCCGACGTACTGGAGAAGCTCGGCGTCAATCTCGAGCTCACCCCGCAGCGGGTCGTCGAGGTCGCGGAAGAGGCGGGCATCACCTTCTGCTTCGCGGTGAAGTTCCATCCGGCGCTGCGGCATGTGGCGGCCGCCCGCAAGGAGCTGGGTATCCGCACCACGTTCAACTTCCTCGGCCCACTCACCAACCCGGCGAGGGTGAAGGCCCAGGCCACCGGCGTCGCGGACGCCCGGATGGCGCCGATCATGGCCGGGGTGCTCGCCGAGCGCGGCTCCTCGGCGCTGGTCTTCCGCGGCAACGACGGTATGGACGAGCTGACCACGACGGCCACCTCCCGGGTGTGGGTGGTACGCGACGGGGCGGTGCGCGAGGAGGCCTTCGACCCGCGGGACGTCGGCATCGACATGGTGCCCGTGGAGGCCCTGCGGGGCGCGGACGCCTCGTACAACGCCGATGTCGCGCGACGGCTGCTGAGCGGCGAGGGCGGGCCCGTACGGGACGCGGTGCTGCTCAACGCGGCTGCCGCTCTGGTGGCGCTGGAGCCGACGGACCGCAGCCTGAACGAGCAGCTCGCGGCGGGCATTGCCAAGGCCGCCGCTTCGATCGACTCGGGCGCGGCCAAAGCGGCACTCGAGCGGTGGATCGCCGCCAGTAACGCCTGAGAACGCCTGAGCCCGCAGTGGCGCGACGCAAGGCGCGGTTCCTTTCCCTGTCTCAGGAACTGGACCGCGCCTTGCGCGTTGTGAGCCGTATGGCAGGATGCTCTTCAAGGTCATGAGTGACAGCGATTTAGGCCCCGGCTCGCTGTCCGGCAACCCTCCGTCCGTGGCGGGGTGCCCCGGGTGAAGACCAGGCCGTAGGCAGAGAGGTCTACGGCAAGCGCGGACCCCTGCACACCCTGGGGTCCTGGTCCTCAAGGGAGCAGTCTCGTGAGCAAGCGAATGCGATAGGGCTGATCAGCCCCTTCTTCAGCAGACCCTCACATCACGCGATCGCCGTGACATGCGAGGGAAATCCCCGTACACAGAGCCTTCAGCTGGCTGCCGTGCGGGTTCGTCGAAGCCATTCCGCCTTGTCCTGCCGGGAGATACCGCCATGTCCGCACGCCCGAACACCGTTGAGACCGCCACCGCCTCCGCTGCTTCCTCCGAGTCCGCCGACCCCGTCTGCGCAGCGCCGCTTCCGGTCCTCGGCCGCGATGTGACCGTTCCGCTCGTCACCGGCGGCGAGGTCACGTACGCGGCCCTCGACTACGCGGCGAGCGCCCCGGCCCTGCAGCGGGTGTGGGACGACGTGGCCGCCTACGCCCCGTACTACGGCAGCGTGCACCGCGGCGCCGGGTACCTCTCGCAGCTCTCCACCGACCTCTTCGAGAACAGCCGCGCGACGGTCGGGGAGTTCCTCGACTGCCGCGCCGGCGACCAGGTCGTCTTCACCCGCTCCACCACCGACTCGCTGAACCTGCTGGCCGCCGCGCTCCCCGCCGACTGCCAGGTCTTCGTCTTCGAGACCGAGCACCACGCCTCGCTGCTGCCGTGGCGCGACGCCCGGGTGACCTACCTGAACGCGCCGCGTACGCCGGCCGAGGCCGTCGGGACGCTGGAGCGCGCGCTCGCCGACCGCACCGCATCCGTCGACGAGGAGTACGGGCCCGCCCTGGTCTGTGTGACCGGAGCGTCGAATGTCACCGGTGAACTGTGGCCGGTCAAGGAGCTGGCGGCCGCTGCCCACGCCCATGGCGCGCGGATCGTGCTCGACGCCGCCCAGCTCGCGCCCCACCACCCGGTCTCCGTACAGGAGTTGGACGTCGACTGGGTCGCCTTCTCCGGGCACAAGCTGTACGCGCCGTTCGGCTCGGGTGTGCTCGCGGGGCGCGCGGACTGGCTGCAGGACGCGGAGCCGTACCTCGCGGGCGGCGGTGCGTCCCGCAAGGTCGCCCGGCGTACGGACGGCGGCGTGGACGTCGACTGGCACACCACGGCCGCCCGGCACGAGGCCGGTTCACCGAACGTCATCGGCGTGTACTCCATCGCCTCCGCCTGCAAGGCGCTCACCGAGGCAGGCTTCGACAGCCTCGTCGCCCGTGAGCAGCAGCTGGTCGCCAAGGTCCGTACCGGTCTGGCGGAGGTGGAGCAGGTCAAGGTGCTCTCGCTGTTCGGGGACGACGCGCCGCGCGTCGGCGTCATCTCCTTCGTCGTCGAGGGCTGGAACAGCTCGCACTTCGCGGCCGCGCTCTCGGCGGAGTACGGCATCGGGGTACGGGACGGACTCTTCTGCGCCCACCCGTTGGTGCGGACCCTGCTGGGCAGCGACCCGCAGGACCCGGGCGAGTGCGGCGCGCCGGAGGCCGAGCCGGGCGAGCGTTCGCTCAACGCGATCCGGGTCAGCTTCGGCGCCGGTACGCCGGACGAGCATGTGGAGCGTTTCGTACGGGCGGTGAAGGAACTCGTCAGCGACGGTGCGCAGTGGAACTACCGCACGGAGGACGGCCGCTGCGTCCCGGCCGTCTGAGCCCGGCCGTCTGAGCCCGAACGGACGACGAAGCCCCCGGACCGGCCGGTCCGGGGGCTTCGTCGTGTCGCAGGCGTTACGCGTCGAGGCCGATCGCGAAGGCCGCCTCGAGGTCGTGCTGCGAGTACGTACGGAAGGCGACGTGTGTGTCGGTCCCCTCGACGCCCGGGATCTTGCTGATCCGGCCGGGGATGACATCCGCGAGATCGTCGTGCTTGGCCACCCGCACCATGGCGATGAGGTCGTACGTACCGGTGACGGAGAAGACTTCGCTGACGCTGTCCAGCGCGGCGATCGACTCGGCGATCTCGGGGATCCGGTCCACGCTGGTCTTGATGAGCACGATCGCGGTGATCACGGTTGGCTTTCTCCCTCGGTGGCCGCTGCTTGGGCCTTCACTCTAGTCCCATGCCGGAAACGTCCCCAGGCGTAGAGAAAGCCCGTCCCGAACCCCACCAGATGTGCGAGATATGCGACGCCCGGGCCGCTGCCCGCGCTCTGCGCCGCCAGCCATTGCAGGACGAACCAGAAGATCAGCACGATCCAGGCGGGGAAGCGCAGCGGCAGGAAGAAGAGGAACGGGAAGAGACTGGTGACCCGGGCCTTCGGGAAGAGGTAGAGGAAGGCGCCGAGCACGCCCGAGATCGCCCCGGAGGCTCCCACCAGGGTCTGCTCGGAGCCGGCGTTGGCCGCCGCGTAGACGAGCAGCGCCAGATAGCCGCAGCCCAGATAGAAGAGAGCGAACTCCAGCTGCCCCATCCGTTCCTCGGCCATCGCCCCGAATACGTACAGGAAGAGCATGTTGCCCAGCAGGTGCAGCCAACTGCCGTGGACGAAGAGGGCGGTGAGGGGTGTGATCAGCGCCCGGGAGGAGGAACTGCTCATCAAGTCGACGGGGATCACGCCCCAGCGCTCGAAGTATGTGCTCTGCGCGGAGAGCAGCGCGTCACCGGTGCCGTACACCGGATCGAGGCCCGAGACGGGGCTGAGGACGAACACCGCGCAGCAGACGGCGATCGCGCCGTACGTCATCGCAGGTCCCGAGGCCGCGCCCCGGACCGCACCCCACCAACCGATCATGGACAGAGCATGGCGTAGTGGGGCTGAACGGTACAGAGTGCCTCGCCGCGTCAACGGGGACCCGCGAGGCCGTAGGGTTACAGGCAGTACATCCGCAGTTCGACGGCGCACAGCGGCACCCGCACTCGCACCACGAAAAAGGACGGCACGATGACGACGGTTCCCCCGGCGACGGCCGAGACCCGCTGGCGCTGCACGCTCTGCGGCAACCTCACCCGCTTCGATGTCACCCGTTCCTCGAAGGTCGTCGAATACGTCCATCTGGACCTGGCCGGAGAGCCGACGGTCGAGGAGCGCGAGGTGGTCAGTGAGACCATCGAGTCGGTGCGCTGCCGGTGGTGCAATGCGGTGGACCAGATCGAGCTGGTGGACAGGCCGGGCGCTGCTTCCTGACGGAGCGGCCCGAACGGGTAGTGGGGTGACGGATTGTGGAGCAGCCTGCAAGCGGCGATGAGCCGGCCGGTGCGGCCGGTGACGCCGCCGAGGCGCTCGACCGCCCGCTGCCGGAAGGCGTACGGCGCAGGGTCATGGCGCTGGTCTCGGACGCTTTCGGCGGCCTGACCGTCGCCGAACTTCCGGCCCAGTTGAGACAGTACGCCCGTTTCACCCCGACCCGGCGTGCCAAGTACGCCGGCAATGCGATGGCCGCAGCCCTGGAGAGCGACCCGGTCTTCCGGCAGCGCATCGGCGAGCGGCTCAGCCAGGCCCAGCCCGAACTGTCCCGGGCGCTGGAGTCCGGATCGCCGCCCGCGGCCGCCGATCCTGTCGATGTGGCGGCCGCCGCCTATGTCCTGCGGCCCACCGGATGGGTGAAACTCGTCGCCGCCGCGGGCGAGGAGGCTCAGCGGGCGGACGCCGAGCGCGCCGACGAGGCGGGCAGGCGCGAGCTGGAGCGGCTGCGCGAGGAGCTCACCGAGGCACGCAGTCAGATCAAGAGCGAGACCGAGCGGCTGCGTACGGAGCTGGAGACGGCCCGCAAGGAAGCCGAGGCGCTGCGCCGCAAGCTGCGCAGTGCCCAGAGCGATGTGAAACGCGGTGAGGCCGCGCTGCGCCGCAGAGACGCCGAGACCGAGACGATCAGGTCGGAGGCCGCCACCCAGGTGTCGTCGGCCGAGAGCGAGAGCCGGCGGCTGAAGGCACGCCTCGCCGAGGCCGACGCGGCGGTGGAGGCCGGCCGCCGGGCCGCCCGCGAGGGCCGCTCGATCGAGGACATGCGGCTGCGGCTGCTGCTGGACACGGTGCTCGACGCGGCCCAGGGGCTGCGCCGTGAGCTGGCCCTGCCGCCCGCCGGCATCCATCCCGCGGACACGGTCGACGCGGTCGAGCCGGGCCGGATGTCACCCAAGGACATCGCGGCCCGTGCGCTTTCCGAGACCGATCCCGCCCTGCTCGAGCAGCTGCTCGCGCTGCCGCAGGCGCATCTGGTGGTGGACGGCTACAACGTCACCAAGACCGGCTATCCGACGATGCCGTTGGAGAAGCAGCGGCTGCGGCTGCTCGGCGGGCTCTCGATGCTCGCGGCGCAGACCGGTGCCGAGATCACCTGTGTCTTCGACGGTGCGGAGCTGGCGGCGCCGGTGCTGCTGGCGCCGCCGCGCGGGGTGCGGGTGCTGTTCTCGAAGGCGGGCGTGACCGCGGACGAGCTGATCCGACAGCTGGTACGGGCGGAGCCGCCGGGCAGGCCCGTGGTGGTGGTCTCCACCGACCGCGAAGTCGCCGACGGAGTGGCGAAGGCCGGCGCCAGGCCGGTCGCGTCCGCCTTGTTGCTGAAGCGGCTTTCGCGCGTCTAGTAACTACCGTGCCAAATGCCCGAATTAGCTATTTCTCTGACGGACGTAGTGTCAAGTGGCCGCTACTACGCGTGTGATGTATGTAAAGAATGTGCTCGGGGAAGCAGATTTTTCTCATCAGGATTTGAACTGATCACAAGAAGGTCACTAGGGTCGGGCCTCGAACCTTCGCGCGGTTGATTGCCCATCCGGGGCGACAGCGAAGGAACCGCCGAGTTCGTGCAGTTCATCCCTTTTTCCCCCAGGGAAATGAAGTGCGGACGCCGGGGATTCAAACCCCCCACAGCCCGGTAGGCGGCTCGAGGAAGAAGGAGCTCGCCTTCGTGGCGTCCCACCGTCGACCCAAGCAGCCGAGCCGCACCCGTGTGACCGTGCTCACCGCGACCGCCGCCGCGGCCGTAGCCCTGACCTCCCAGGCCGCCCAGGCCGACCCGAAGCCGAGCAAGAGCGAGGTCAAGGAGAAGGTCGACAAGCTCTACGAAGAGGCGGAGAAGGCCACCGAGAACTACAACGGGGCCAAGGAGCAGCAGGCGAAGCTCGACAAGGAGATCGACGCGCTGCAGGACAAGGTCGCCCGCGGTCAGGACGAGCTCAACACCCTGCGCGACGGCCTCGGTTCGGTGGCCAGCGCCCAGTACCGCTCCGGTGGCATCGACCCCGCCGTGCAGCTCTTCCTCTCGGCCGACCCGGACAGCTACCTGGACAAGGCCTCCGCGCTGGACCAGCTGGGCGCCAAGCAGACCGAGGCGCTCGCCGAGATCCAGGCGAAGCAGCGGACCCTTGCGCAGCAGCGCAAGGAGGCCCAGGACAAGCTCGGCGACCTGGCCGACACCCGCAAGCAGCTCGGCGAGAAGAAGAAGGAAGTCCAGACCAAGCTCGCCGCCGCGCAGAAGCTCCTCAACTCGCTCACCGCGCAGGAGCGCGCCGCGCTCTCGGCCGACGAGTCCCGCGCCAACCGCGACAACTCGCGTGCGGACCTCGGCAATGCGGTCCCGGCCTCGCAGCGGGCGTCCGCCGCGTTCTCCGCCGCCCAGAGCAAGATCGGTTCGCCGTACGTCTACGGCGCCTCCGGCCCCAGCTCCTTCGACTGCTCCGGGCTGACCTCCTGGGCGTACGCGCAGGCCGGTGTCTCCATACCGCGCACCTCCCAGTCGCAGGCCAACGCCGGCACCCGCATCTACTCGCAGGGTGCGCTCCAGCAGGGCGACCTGGTCATCTTCTACGGCGACATGCACCACGTCGGCTTCTACGCGGGCAACGGCCAGGTGCTGCACGCCCCCAAGCCCGGCGCGAGCGTGCGCTACGAGTCGATCGGCAACATGCCGTTCCAGTTCGGCGTACGCATCTGACGCCCCCCTGATCCGTCGCTGACCGGCCTTCACATCCGCCCAAACGGGCGAATTGGGTCAACTCACGCTGACGTTGCGCCCCGCCGATGACCTGTGGTCTCCGGCGGGGCGTCACTTTATGTGCCCGGCTGGGCCTTTTGGCCGCTCCGTGGTCGCCCGGTTACTCTCTGCCGCGCAACATCCTCGTTACAGCGGAAGGGAGCGCGGCCCGTGGCGTCCCATCGCCGACCCTCACAGTCCGGCCTCACTCAGAGCGCTCGGGTCACCGTCCTGTCCGCCGCGGCGGCAACGGCCGCGGCGGCCCTCGGCGCCGCACCGGCGAGCGCCGACCCGCACGACGCCACCGAAGCCGGCCGGACCAAGGTCGACCGGCTGTACGAGGAGGCCGAGCAGGCCACCGAGCACTTCAACAAGGCCGGTGAGCGGATGGCGCGGCTGCGTGAGCAGGTGGCGCAGGCGCAGGACAGCGTGGCCCGCGGCCAGGAGCGCATCAACCGGATGCGGGGAGCGCTCGGTTCGGTGGCGGGCGCGCAGTACCGCTCGGGCGGTATCGACCCCGCGCTCGCGTTACTGCTCTCCGCGGACCCGGAGACCTACCTCGACAAGGCCCAGACCCTGGATCGCATCAGCGAGCGCCAGACGACCGCCCTGCACGATCTCCAGCGGGCGCAGCGCAAACTCGGCCAGGAGCGCGCGGAGGTCACCCGCGACCTCACCGAGCTGGAGCGCAGCCGGACCGCCGCCGCCCGCCACAAACGCACCGTCGAGCGCAAGCTCACCGAGGCGCAGCGGCTGCTGAACTCCCTGCCGTCCGCGGAACGCGCGGCCTTCGACCGGATCTCCCGCTCCGGCCGCGGCTCCATGCCCGAACTCTCCGGTCTCGCGCCCGCTTCGGCACGGGCGGCCGCGGCCGTGAGGGCGGCCCGCAGCGCCGTCGGACGGCCCTATGTGTGGGGCGCCAACGGGCCGTCCGGTTTCGACTGTTCGGGGCTGATGCAGTGGTCGTACGCCAAGGCGGGAGTCGGGCTGCCGCGCACCTCGCAGGCGCAGCGGTACGCCGGCCGGCAGGTCTCCCTGGAGGAGGCGCTCCCCGGTGACCTGGTGGCATACCGCAGCGATGCCAGCCATATCGCGATGTATATGGGCAACGGGCAGGTGGTGCATGCCCCGTACCCGGGCGCGCCGGTGCGCTACGACCCCGTCGCCATGATGCCGATCTCTTCGGTGACGCGCGTCTGACCGCTCCGCGTTCCGTACGATCGGCAGGGTGGCAGGTCAGGGGCGCACGAGGCGCCGGGTTCGGGCAATGCGGCGTACGGCGGGGCTGGGCCTCGCCGCGGCGCTGCTGGCGTCCGGCTGCGCGGCCCCCGAGGCGTCCGACACCACCGTGCGGGACATCCGGCGGACACTGGACGGACGCGCGGCCGCCGTCCTCGCCCACGACCGGGCCGCCTATCTGGACGCTTTCGCGCCCGATGCCACGCAGCTGCGGGCGACAGCGAGCCGGGAGTTCCAGAACCTCGCGGACGTACCGCTGCGCTCCTGGGAGTACCGGCTGGGGCAGGTGCGGCGCCAGGGCTCGCGAGCCGTCGCCGAAGCCCAACTGCGCTACCGGATAGACGGCTACGACACCGCTCCCGTCACCGCTTCCCGCCGGCTGGAGCTGGCCGAACGCGACGGCCACTGGTACGTGACGGCCGACCGCGCGGCCAAGGGCGCCGCCCAGCAGCTCTGGCAGCAGGGCGACGTCCAGGTCGTACGGGGCAGGCACAGCATCGTCCTCGGCGTCGGCCAGAAAGCTGAACGGCTGCGAGGGCTCGCGGCGACGGCCGACCGCGCCGTGCCCGCCGTCTCCGACGGCTGGCCATCGAAGTGGACGGGCCGCGTGGTCGTGCTCGTCCCCGCCTCGTTGGACGCCATGGGCGCGCTGCTGGGCTCGCCGGCCGCCGGATACCGCGGGATAGCCGCGGTCACCACCGGCGAGACCCGAGCGGCCGGGACGGCGCCCGCGGACCGGGTGATCGTCAACCCGGACGCGTACGGAGTGCTCGGCGACTTCGGCCAGGGCGTCGTGCTCACCCACGAGACCACGCATGTGGCCACCCGCGCGCATACCTCGGCGGCCACGCCGATGTGGCTCTCGGAGGGCTTCGCGGACTGGGTCGCGTACCGGGGCACGGGTCGTACGACGGGCCAGACCGCCCCCGAACTCCAGCGCGCGGTCCAGCGCGGCGAGGTGCCCGCCGCGCTGCCGGACGACGCGGACTTCGCCTTCGGCGGCGACGCGGACGGGCTGGCGCAGGCGTACGAGGGCGGCTGGCTGGCCTGCGAGCTGATCGCCGCGCGGTGGGGCGAGGAGCGGCTGACCGCCTTCTACCGGGCCGTCGGGGACGGGAAGGACCGGGCGGGTGCAGTGGAGAAGGCGATGAACGACGTGCTCGGCACGACGCCTGCGGACTTCACGGTGCGGTGGCGGGAGTATCTGCGCGAGCGGCTGGAAGGCTGATCGGCGCTCGAGCTGTACGGCGGCCCGGCCCGCTCACCGTCTGGCGCCACAGCCGTCGGCAGGCGATCAGCGCCGCGGCGACCAGCAGCCCGTTGCGTACGGCGAGCAGCAGCACGCCCAGCGGGTCGCTCGCCACCACATGCGAGAACCAGACCGGGAACTCCAGCAGCGTCATCCCCGTGGCGGCCAGCACCAGCCAGGCGGGCAGCGCCATCCGGCTCGCCCGGAAGGCGAGGCAGGCGGCGGCCGCACCGACCAGCCAGATCAGGTACTGGGGGCTGATCACCCGACTCGTGGTGGTGAACAGCAGCACCGCGGCGAAGGCCGCGTCGCACGGCGTGCTCGGCCCGAACTCCTTCGTCCGCAGCCGCCACAGCACCAGCCAGCCGAGGGCGAGGAGGCTGAGGGCGAGCGCAAGGGTGGAGACGAGAGGGACGTACGAGCCGACGAACTCCACCGAGCCGTAATGGAGCAGCGCGTCGCCCTGCCAGCCGAAGTGCCGCGCCACATGGAAGGCCAGCGCGCCCAGCGACTCGATCTCCGTGCCCCGGTCGCGCTGGAAGGTGAGAAACGCCAGTGCGCCCGGCAGTGCCGCGAAGAGCAGCAGCGTCAGCCCGGCCGCCGTGGCCGCCGCGGTGGTCCAGGAGCGGCGGGTGGCCCGGCCGCGCGGGGTGCCCGTGAGGAGCAGCAGCGGCCACATCTTCAGCAGCGCCCCGAAGCCCGCAAGCGCGCCCAGCGTCCGCGGATGACGCGCGCCGGCGAGCAGCGCGGCGACGGCGACGGCCGTGACCATCAGGTCGTAGCGGGCGTACGCGGTGGGGCCGAGCAGCGGCACGCCCCAGGTCCACACCCACAGGCCACGCCGCGATTTGCCGGGCCGCCCGGCCGCGTACAGCAGCAGGCAGAAGACGAGCGCGTCACTGAGCAGGGCGAGGACGAAGAAGGCGGAGGCGTAGCCGAGGAAGGGCAGCACGGCGGGGGAGAGGATCGCGAGCGCGGCTGCGGGCGGGTACTGCCAGGTGACGTCGTCCAGCGGAAATGTGCCGGTCTTCAGCACCTCGTACCAGCCCTGGTAGATCACCGAGACGTCGCTGGTGACATCGGGGCCGGGCAGTGCGACGACCTTGAAGACGCAGAGCAGCAGCGCGGCCCGGCTGAGGATCCACACCGCGACGGAGAGCCGTGTGCCGCTCTTGCTGCCGCCTACGCCCGCCATGAGCACCTCGTTCCTTTCGTCCCGGATAAGGGGTGCCCATGATGCCGGGCAGGGCCGTGCGGGAGCGATCAGGCAGGGCCGTTCGGTACTGTCGGCGACGATGCACAAGACCTTGATCGTGACCAACGACTTTCCGCCCAGGCCCGGCGGCATCCAGGCGTTCCTGCACAACATGGCGCTGCGTCTGGACCCCGAGCAGCTCGTCGTCTACGCCTCCACCTGGAAGCGCGGCCGCGAGGGCATCGAGGCGACCGCTGCGTTCGACGCCGAGCAGCCCTTCACCGTCGTGCGGGACCGTACGACGATGCTGCTGCCGACCCCGCGGGTCACCCGAAGGGCGACCCGGCTGCTGCGCGAGCACGGCTGCGAATCCGTGTGGTTCGGAGCGGCGGCCCCGCTCGGGCTGATGGCGCCAGCCCTGCGCAGGGCGGGCGCGGGCCGGCTGGTGGCAACCACCCACGGCCATGAGGCCGGCTGGGCGCAGCTGCCCGCGTCCCGCCGGCTGCTGCGCCGGATCGGCGAGGGCACGGACACGATCACCTATCTCGGTGAGTACACCCGCTCCCGCATAGCCGCCGCGCTGACGCCCGGGGCCGCCGGCCGGATGACCCAACTGCCGCCCGGTGTCGACGAGAAGACCTTCCACCCGGGGTCGGGCGGGGACGTGGTCCGCGAGCGGCTCGGTCTTGCCGACCGGCCGGTGGTCGTCTGTGTGTCCCGGCTGGTGCCGCGCAAGGGCCAGGACACGCTGATCCTCGCGATGCCCGCGATCCTGGCGAAGGTGCCTGACGCGGTGCTGCTGATCGTCGGCGGCGGTCCGTACGAGAAGGATCTGCGGAAGCTGGCGAGCGAGACCGGGGTCGCGAAGTCCGTGCGCTTCACCGGCTCCGTCCCCTGGGAGGAGCTGCCCGCCCACTACGGCGCGGGTGACGTCTTCGCCATGCCCTGCCGTACCCGGAGGGGCGGTCTCGACGTCGAGGGCCTCGGCATCGTGTATCTGGAGGCCTCGGCGACCGGGCTGCCGGTCGTCGCGGGCGACTCGGGCGGCGCCCCCGACGCCGTACTCGACGGAGAGACGGGCTGGGTGGTCCGCGGTGGCTCCGCCGAGGAGTCGGCCGAGCGGATCGTGGCGTTGCTCGAGGACCCCGACCTGCGCCGGCGGATGGGCGAGCGCGGTCGCGAGTGGGTCGAGGAGAAGTGGCGCTGGGACCTGCTCGCGGAGAAGCTCAAGACGCTGCTCTGACGCTCTGTGGCGGCTCTGTGGCGGCTCTCTGGCGGCTCCCTGGCCGCTCTCCGGCGCTCCCCGACGGTTCCTGCGGCCACGTGGCTCCGACCGCGTGACTGCGACGGCAGCCCGGCGATCCGTCGGCCGGGCGCGTCACGGCATACGTCCGCCGGTCCGTGGGTCCCCCGGTCCGCCGGTCCGCGGGTCCTCCGGTCCGGCCGTGGCCGAGGCGTGCGGCCCTCGCGGCCGAAGACGCACTCTTGACGGTCTTTCAGATTTAGGTCTGCGCGACATATGGGCGGAGTCGGATATTCCGCTCATGATGCGCCCATGACATCACATCTGACGCGCCGTCAACTGCTGGGCATCGCAGCCCTGCAGGCCGCGGCCGCGTTCGGCTTCACCCGCATCGGTCTCTCCTCGGCAGCCGCCGTGGAGCCTTCCGCCGCCGACTATGCCTCCGCCGTCGTGATCGGCTCCGGCTACGGCGCGGCCGTCGCCGCCCTCCGCCTCGGCGAGGCGGGCGTCCGCACGGTCGTCCTGGAGA
Source organism: Streptomyces sp. NPDC002730 (assembly GCF_042888805.1). Taxonomy (NCBI): domain Bacteria; kingdom Bacillati; phylum Actinomycetota; class Actinomycetes; order Kitasatosporales; family Streptomycetaceae; genus Streptomyces; species Streptomyces sp. NPDC002730. Next base: position 445,449 of record NZ_JBIAQG010000006.1, on the reverse strand, counting down.
TGGGCCGTCTCTGGGACACCCCGGGCCCGGACGGAAAGATCTTCTGCACCACCGGAGCGCCCGACCAGCGCTCCATGTGGTTCCGCACCCGCACCGAGGCGCCGCTGGCCACGTTCCTCTGGCTGGACGTCGTCAACAAGGACATCAGCCGCTACCCCGGCGTGCTCGACCGCGTCCACCACGCCGAGATGTCCGTCTTCGTCGGCCGCGGCGTCGGCGGCGGATCACTGGTCAACGGCGGAATGGCGGTGACCCCGCTGCGTACGTACTTCTCCGAGGTCCTGCCACAGGTCGACGCCACGGAGATGTACGACACCTACTTCCCGCGGGCCCGCCGGATGCTCGGCGTCAACACCGTGGACCCGGCCTGGTTCGAGTCCACCGAGTGGTACCGCTTCTCGCGGATCTCCCGCAAGCACGCCCAGAACGCCGGACTGAAGACCGTCTTCGTCCCGAACGTCTACGACTTCGGCTATATGCAGCGCGAAGCCGCGGGCCAGGCCACCAGGTCGGCGCTCGCCGGCGAGGTCATCTACGGCAACAACCACGGCAAGCGCAGCGTCGACAAGACCTACCTCGCGGCCGCCATCGGCACCGGCAACGTCACCATCCAGACCATGAACCGGGCCAGAGCGATCCGGAGAGAGCCCGACGGCAGCTACGTCCTGACCGTCGATGTGACGGACAACGCGGGCCGGGTCGTCGAGACCAGAGAACTCGGCTGCAAACAGCTCTTCCTCGGCGCCGGCAGCCTCGGCACCACCGAACTCCTGCTGCGCGCCCGGGAGACCGGCACACTGCCCGCCCTCAGTACCGAGGTCGGCAGAGGCTGGGGCCACAACGGCAATGTGATGACCGGCCGCGCCAACCACATCTGGGACACCGTCGGAGCGAACCAGGCGACCATGCCCACCATGGGCATCGACGACTGGGCCAACCCCACGAACCCCGTCTTCGCGGAGATAGCGCCGCTGCCGATGGGATTCGAGCACTGGATCAGCCTCTATCTGGCGATCACCAAGAACCCTGAGCGCGGCACCTTCTCGTACGACGCCGCCACCGACTCCGCGAAACTCAACTGGACCCGGTCCCAGAACCAGCCCTCCGTCAACGCGGCCAAATCGCTCTTCGACCGCATCAACAAGGCCAACGTGACCATCTACCGGTACGACCTGTTCGGCGGCAACAAAACCTTCGCCGACGACTTCACGTACCACCCGCTCGGCGGCTGTGTACTGGGCCGGGCCACCGACAACTATGGCCGCGCCAAAGGATATTCGGGGCTGTACGTCATCGACGGCGCCCTGGTCCCCGGCTCGATCGGGGTCAATCCGTTCGTCACGATCACCGCACTCGCCGAACGGAACATGACCCGGATCCTCGCCGAGGACCCCAGGGGCTGAACAGGGAACAGGGCCTGAACAGAGGCCGACCGACCGAGGCGCTCAGCCCCGGTAGATCGCCTCGATCTCGTCGGCGAAGTCCTTCGCCACCACATTGCGCTTCAGCTTCAGCGACGGCGTGATGTGCCCCGCCTCTTCAGTGAACTGGGAGGAGAGAATGCGGAATTTCCGCACCGATTCCGCCTTGGACACGGCCGCATTGCCGTCGTCCACCGCCCGCTGGACCTCCGCCAGCAGATCCGCATCGTCGCGCAGCTCGGCCGCCGTCGAACCGGCGGGCTTGCCGTTGTCCGCGGCCCACCGCCCGAGGAACTCCTCGTCGACGGTGACCAGCGCACCCACGAACGGGCGTCCGTCGCCCACCACCATGCACTCCGCGACCAGCGCATGCGCGCGGATGCGGTCCTCGATCACCGCGGGAGCGACGTTCTTGCCGCCCGCGGTGACGATGATCTCCTTCTTGCGGCCCGTGATCGCGAGGTAGCCGTCCTCGTCCAGGGTGCCGATGTCGCCCGTGTGGAACCAGCCGTCGGCCAGCGCGTCCGCGGTCGCGGCCTCGTTGTTCCAGTACCCCTGGAAGAGATGCTCGCCGTGCAGCAGCACCTCGCCGTCGTCCGCTATCCGCACCACCGAGCCCGGCAGCGGCTGACCGACCGTGCCGATCTTCTGCCGGTCCCACGGGTTGAACGCGGTCGCCGCGCACGACTCGGTGAGGCCGTAGCCCTCGAGCACCGTGAAGCCGATACCGCGGAAGAAGTGGCCGAGCCGCTCGCCCAGCGGAGCCCCGCCGGAGACCGCGTACTCACCGCGCCCGCCCAGCACCGCACGGAGCTTGCTGTAGACGAGCCTGTCGAAGACCTTGTGCTTGATCTTGAGACCCACCGAGGCGCCCTCGGGGGTGCCGAGCGCCTTGCTGTAGGCGATCGCCGTGTCCGTGGCCTTGTCGAAGATCTTGCCCTTGCCGTCCGCCTGGGCCTTCGCCCGCGCCGAGTTGTAGACCTTCTCGAAGACGCGCGGCACACCGAGGATCAGCGTCGGCCGGAAGGAGGCCAGCTCATCTGTGAGGTTCTTGATGTCCGGTACGCAGCCGAGCTTGATGGGCGCCATGACGGCGGCGAGCTCGACCATGCGGCCGAAGACATGCGCGGCCGGGAGGAAGAGCAGCACCGAGCTCTCACCGGTACGGAACAGGGGCTTGAGGCGCTCGACCAGGTTGCCGATCTCCGCGAAGAAGCTGCGGTGAGTGAGCACACAGCCCTTGGGGCGGCCGGTGGTGCCCGAGGTGTAGACGATGGTCGCCGGGTCGTCCGCCTTGGCGGCGGCGCTGGCCGCGTCGACCTTCTCGTCGCTGACATCGGCGCCGGCCGCGACCAGTTCGTCGACCGCGCCCTTCTCGATCTGCCAGACATTCCGCAGACCGGGCAGCCGGTCCCGTACGGACTCCACGGCGGCGGCGTGCGTGTCGCTCTCGACGATCACCGCGACCGCGCCCGAGTCGCCGAGGATCCACTGGACCTGTTCGGCGGAGCTGGTCTCGTACACCGGGACGGTGACCGCGCCCGCGCTCCAGATCGCGAAGTCGAGCTGCACCCACTCGTACCGGGTGCGGGACATCAGGCCCACCCGGTCACCGGGCTGGACACCCGCGGCGATCAGGCCCTTGGCTGCGGCCCGCACCTCCGCGAGGAACTGCTTGGCACTGACGTCCGTCCAGACGCCCGCCACTTTGCGGCCCATGACGGCAACATCGGGATGCTGAGTGGCATTGCGGCGGATGAGATCCGTCAGATTGCCGTCCGCAGGGACCTCGTACAGGGCCGGAAGGCTGAACTCGCGCAAGACTGCTGCTCCTCATCGGGCGCCGGCGCCACGGCTCTGTGTGATGCACCGGCAGCGGTCCAAGATCGGGCAGGTGCTCATGTGGGGTGAGCACGACTGGACTGCCCGGACGTTACCCACCAGTACTCGGTTCCGGATAGGGGGTTCAGGCCAGATGTTCGCTGCGTCACACGCTTATGGCAGTACTTCGCGCAGAGTAGTCCACACCCGAGAGGACTCGGTAGAACGGCTGGTCCGCCCCGCCCTACCCAGGCGCAACAGGGCGTCCTAGGGTGATCGTCATGCGAGGCATGCGAGTCAATGTGGTCAGTGACGTGCACGGCAACGCCAAAGATCTCGCCATGGCGGGCGACGGCGCCGACGCACTCATCTGTCTCGGTGACCTGGTGCTCTTCCTCGACTACGCCGACCACTCGCGCGGCATCTTCCCCGACCTCTTCGGCGTCGACAACGCCCACTTGATCGTGGAACTGCGCACGGCCCGCCGCTTCGACGAGGCCCGTGAGCTGGGACGCAGACTCTGGTCCGAGCTCGAGATGGACCGGGAGAGCGCCATCGAGTCGGCCGTACGACGCCAGTACGCCGAGATGTTCGCCGCCTTCCCCACCCCGACGTACGCCACCTACGGCAATGTCGACATACCGTCTCTCTGGCCGGAGTACGCACGCCCCGGCACCACCGTCCTGGACGGCGAACGCATCGAGATCGGCGGCCGCGTCTTCGGCTTCGTCGGCGGCGGACTGCGCACCGAGATGCGTACCCCGTACGAGATCTCCGACGAGGAGTACGCGGCCAAGATCGAGGCGCTCGGAGAGGTCGATGTGCTCTGCTCGCACATCCCGCCCGAGGTCCCCGAGTTGACCTACGACACCGTCGCGCGCCGCTTCGAGCGCGGCAGCCACGCACTGCTGGACGCGATCCGCCGCACCCGGCCCGCGTACGCGCTCTTCGGCCATGTCCACCAGCCGCTCGCCCGCCGGATGCGCATCGGCGCGACGGAGTGCGTCAACGTCGGGCATTTCGCGTCGACCGGGCGACCTTGGGCCCTGGAATGGTGAGACCGGGCCGTGGAGTGGCGGCCGGTCAGGTCGCGATAGCCTGCACACCACACCACCCCCGGTCCGTACCGCACTGTGAGGAGCCGCAGCGATGGCGGAACACACCAGCTCGAGCATCACGATCGAGGCGGCGCCGGCCGACGTGATGGGCGTGATCTCCGACTTCGCCCGCTACCCGGAGTGGACCGGCGAGGTGAAGGAGGCCGAGGTGCTCGCCACCGACGCCAAGGGCCGCGCCGAGCAGGTCCGGCTGGTCCTCGACGCCGGCGCGATCAAGGACGACCACACCCTCGCGTACACCTGGAACGGTGAGAACGAGGTCAGCTGGACGCTGGTGAAGTCCCAGATGCTGCGCACCATCGACGGCTCGTACACCCTCGCCGCGGTCGGCGGCGGTGACCGCACCGAGGTCACCTACCAGCTGACTGTCGACGTCAAGATCCCCATGCTCGGCATGATCAAGCGCAAGGCCGAGAAGGTCATCATCGACCGCGCCCTGGCCGGCCTGAAGAAGCGCGTCGAGAGCGGGCCCGCCGCCTGATGCGCAAGGTCCTCGTCACCGGCCTCGGCGGCGCGGGCCGTACCACCGTCGCTGCTGCCACCGCGCTCGCCGCGGCGCGGCGCGGCAAGCGCGCCCTGTTCCTCTCCGCCGAGCCCGGCGAGGTCCTCGGCGTGCCTGTCACCGGCCACCTCGGCGAACCGGCCGAGGTCACGGACGGGCTGTGGGCCGCGCGCATAGACTCCGGCGCCGACTTCCGCGCCGAGCTGCTCACCCTCCAGGAGCGCAGCACCGCCGCGCTCGATCTGCTGGGCGCGGCGCGGCTGGAGGACGAGGAGCTGACCGAGCTCCCGGGCAGCGACCAGTTCGCACTGCTGCGCGCGCTGAAAACCGCCGCCGACGGCGACTGGGACGTGGTCGTCGTCGACATGCCGCCGCTGCGCGAGACCATCGCGCTGCTCGCCCTGCCGGAACAGCTGCGCCGCTATTTGCGCCGGCTGCTGCCGGCCGAACGGCAGGTCGCCCGCGCGCTGCGCCCGATGCTCGCCCAGCTCGCCGGCGTACCGATGCCCGCGCAGTGGCTCTACGAGACGGCCGGGCGCTGGGACACCGAACTGGCCGCTGTCCAGACAGTGATCGAATCCTGCAACACGACCCTGCGGGTCGTCGCCGAGCCCGGACCCACGGCCGCCGACGCCCTGCACACGGCACGCGCCGGTCTCGCGCTGCACGGACTGCGGATCGACACCGTCGTACCGAACCGGATCCTGCCACTGGACTCGGCCGACACCTGGCTCGCCACCCTCTCCGCGCAGCAGGGCAAGTATCTGCGCCAGTGGTACGAGGAGTGGGTGCCCGAGGCCTCGCTGTGCGAGGTACGGCACCTCGGCCGTGACCCGCGCGGCCTCGACGACCTCACGCTCCTCGACACGCAGTCGTCCTGCACCACCTTCGAGGAGGCAGGCACCGGCGGCGGCCGCCTCCAGGGCGACGGACTCGCCGTCGAACTCGGCGGGGACTCCGAACAGCGCTACGACGACCCCTGGCGGGTCGAGTACCCGGGGACGCCGGACGACCAGGACGACCCGCGCTACGTATGGTCGCTCCGCGTGCCCGGCGCCGTGAAGGAGGACGTCTCGCTGGTGCGCCGCGGCGACGAACTGCTGGTCACTGTCGGCCCGTTCCGCAGGATCGTTCCGCTGCACTCCGTGCTCCGGCGCTGCACCGTCTCGGGCGCGGGCCTTGCGGACGAGGTGCTGAAGGTCCGCTTCACGCCGGACCCCGAGCTGTGGCCGCGGACACGCTGAACGCGCCGCCTCCATTCGGGTAACGTCGAGAGTACGAACCCTCCGTTCCGCCCGCCCTTCCGCAGGAGTACGCCATGAGCGATGCCACTGAGCGTCCCGCCGTCGACGACGACGCCTGGGCCAAGGCGTGCGCCGAGGATCTTGAGGCGGAGAAGGCCCGCCGCCGCGCGCAGCACGGGCCGCCGCCCGGCTCCGCCGGCGAGGAACTGCGCAAACTGCTCGACGCCGTCGCCGACAAGGTCTCCTCGTTCCAGACGTCGCTGCCCGGCATGGCCGCGCAGAACGCCGTACAGCAGCTCGTCAGCCAGGCGAAGGCCGCCGTCGAGCCGGTCATCGAGCGCAACCCGGAGATCTTCGACCACCTCGCGGCGGCGGGCGGCGAGCTGCTTGCCGCCTATCGATCCGCAGTCGAGGGGCACGAGCGACGCTGGACCCAGGGGCCGAAGCCCTCCGGAGACGCCAAGGACCCGCGGGACGAGGGCCCGGGGCCGAGCGAGCACATCGACCTGGACTGATCAGGACTGTGCCCGCCCTCGGGTACGGTTGGCCTTAGCGGGGCTCGACCGAAAACTGAGGGACACATGGGACTCACCATCGGCGTCGATATCGGCGGTACGAAGATCGCAGCGGGCGTCGTCGACGAAGCGGGCACCATTCTCGAGACGCACACGGTGCCCACGCCGTCGACCCCACAAGGCATCGTCGACGCGATCTCCTCTGCCGTCGCCGGGGCCGGCAAGGGGTACGACATCGAGGCCGTCGGCATCGGCGCCGCCGGATACGTGGACGACAAGCGCGCCACCGTCCTGTTCGCGCCGAACATCGACTGGCGCCACGAACCGCTGAAGGACGAGATCGAGCAGCGCGTCGGGCTGCCGGTGGTCGTGGAGAACGACGCCAACGCGGCCGCCTGGGGCGAGTACCGCTTCGGCGCCGGCCAGGGCCACGAAGACGTCATCTGCATCACGCTCGGCACCGGCCTCGGCGGAGGCATCATCATCGGCAACAAGCTGCGCCGCGGGCATTTCGGTGTGGCCGCGGAGTTCGGCCACATCCGGGTGGTCCCGGACGGTCTGCTGTGCGGCTGCGGCAGCCAGGGCTGCTGGGAGCAGTACGCCTCGGGGCGCGCTCTTGTCCGCTACGCCAAGCAGCGCGCCAACGCCACTCCGGAGAACGCCGAGGTCCTCCTCGGGCTCGGCGACGGCACGGTCGAAGGCATCGAGGGCAAGCACGTCAGCGCGGCCGCCCGGCAGGGCGACCCGGTCGCGATCGACTCCTTCCGCGAACTGGCGCGCTGGGCGGGCGCGGGCCTGGCCGATCTGGCCTCGCTCTTCGACCCGTCGGCGTTCATCGTGGGCGGCGGCGTCTCGGACGAGGGCGAGCTGGTCCTCGACCCGATCCGCAAGTCCTTCCGTCGCTGGCTGATCGGCGGCAAGTGGCGCCCGCACGCTCAGGTGCTGGCAGCCCAACTGGGCGGCAAGGCGGGCCTGGTGGGCGCGGCGGACCTGGCACGCCAGGGCTAGGGCTGGCTGCCTGTCCTCAACCGCCGAGAATTCTGTCCTCAATCGCCGGGCGGGCCGAATTTCGGCCCGCCCGGCGATTGAGGTCTGTGGCCTGGGGCGAAGCCCCGGAAACGGCCCGCGCCGTCGTATCTTGCTCATATGGCGATCACCGCGCTTCCCGACTCCCGCACCGAGCCGGACGGTTCGGCCGTGATCCGGGTACTCAGCTACAACATCCGCTCGATGCGCGACGACGAGGACGCACTGGCCCGGGTGATCCGCGCCTGCCGGCCCGACCTTGTGTTCATCCAGGAGGCGCCGCGCTTCTTCCGCTGGCGCAAGCACGCCGCGCGACTCGCGGCCAAGAGTGACCTTGTGATGCTGACCGGCGGAGCGACAGCGACCGGGCCGATGCTGCTCTGCTCGCTGCGCGCGACCGTGGAGCGTACGGAGGATGTGCTGCTGCCGCTCACTCCAGGCCTGCACCGGCGGGGCTTCGCCACGGCGGTGGTACGGATCGGGACCGCCCGGATCGGGCTGCTCAGCTGTCATCTGAGCCTGCAGACGGACGAGCGCTACGCGCAGTCCGGGATGCTGCTGGACCGGCTGACGGCGATGGACGTGCCGTACGCGATCGTGGCCGGCGACCTCAATGACCGGCCCACCGGGCGGAGCTTCCGTCGGCTGGCGGCGGAGCTGCAGGACTGCTGGACGGTCGCGCCATGGGGCGGTGAGTACACCTCGACACCCGAGAATCCGCATCAGAGGATCGACGCGATCCTCGCGACCGAAGGCGTCCAAGTGCTGGGCTGTGGAGTGCCGTTGGACCTCCCGGGCATCACCGGGTCCGACTTGCGCGCGGCGACGGACCACCTGCCGGTGCTTGCGGCGCTGCGCGTCCCCGCGGTCGGAGCGCATGCCGCCTGAACCGTGACCGGCAGAAAGAGATCAGCAGAAGCAAGCGGCAGAAGGAAGCAGAAGGAAGCAGAAGGAATCAGCTGGAAAGAAACTCAGACGACCGCGCCGCGGCCCGGGTCGTCGTCCTCGTCGTCGTCATGCGACATCCGCGCCACCAGGGTCGCGAAACCGCCCAGGAAGCCGCCGACGCACACCGTGGTCAGCCACCACGTCATGTCCCACTGCAGCAGCACGGCGACCAGCATCAGCACCGGGCCGCCGACGACCGCGAGCCAGGCGAACTTGGCCGTGACATCCGCATCCGGCAGCGGCGGCGGCTCCGGCGGTACGAAGTGGCCCTCGTCGCTCTCGTCGAGGTCGTCGTCCTTCGCCTCGGCCACGCCGTAGTCGCGCGGGCCGCCGACACCGGGCGCGAAGGTGATCGAGCTGCCCAGCGCGGGCCTGTCCGCATCGGTGTCGGGCCCGGCCTCGGACTCCGGGGACTCGTCCTCCGGATCGTCGGGCGCCTCGTTCACCTCGGCCTCGAGCATGGCGAGGTCCTCCACCGACTTGAACGGCTTGGCGCCCGGCGGGTCTGCCGGCTCCTCGCCGTACCCGGCGACGATGGCCGCCCAGGCGGCCTCCTCGTCTATCGGCTGCGGCTCGCGGTCCGCATCGTGCTGCTCAGCCACCGGTCGTGCTCCCCTTCTTTCCGACACTCGGAGCGAGCCGGCCGATGAATGCGTAACTCTCGTCGAAAATCCGCTCCGCATCGTGGTCCAACGTCGCCACGTGGTAGCTCTGTTCCAGCAGGATCTCGGAAACATCCGTGGACGAGACCCGGCTGAGGATCCGGGCCGAGTCGACGGGCGGCACCACATGGTCCTGCGGGCTGTGCAGCAGCACCATCGGCTGGGTGACCTGCGGCAGCTCGCCGTCGACCAGCCGCAAGAACTTCCGCAGGGAGTGCGCGGCATGCAGCGGCACCCGGTCGTACCCGACCTCCTCCGAGCCCGCCAAGGCGATATCGCTCGTCAGACCCTTTGTCGTACGTACGAAGTGGCGGGCGACCGGCAGGGCGTACGCCGACAGGCCGTGCACCTTGTTCGCCGGGTTCACCACGACGATTCCACTGACCGCGTCACCGTGCTTCGCGGCGAGCCGCAGCGTGAGTGCCCCGCCCATCGAGAGCCCGAAGACGAAGACCTGGCTGCACCGCTCCTGCAGTACCCGCAGCTCGCGGTCCACTTCCGCGTACCAGTCCTGCCAGCCGGTGACCTGCATGTCCTGCCAGCGCGTGCCGTGCCCGGGCAGCAGCGGCAGGGACACCGTGAGGCCGCGCTCCGCCAGATACTCGGCCCAGGGACGCAGCGACTGCGGGGAACCTGTGAAGCCGTGGCAGAGAAGGACGCCGACATCTCCGCCTTCGTGGCGGAACGGCTCGGCTCCAGGGAGGACCGGCACCGGGGTCTCCTTTCGGGGTTGGGGGCCCACGGCGAAGCCGCTGATGTGACAGCCCCGGTAGGTCACAGCGTGAGTGTCTGAAGGTGTACTTCACCGTACGCGACCGGACTGACACCGACCAGATCCGTAGGCCCCCCAGAGCGGGGAGCACGGGCCCACCCCGGGATAAGGTCTGTTCGACAGCACACAGGAGGCACACGAGTTGATCTACGGCGCAATGAAGCTCTCCCTCGGGGGCTCGCTGAAGCTTGCCTTCAGGCCTTGGGTGGAGGGCCTCGAGAACATTCCCGCAGAGGGACCGGCGATCCTCGCGAGCAACCATCTGTCCTTCTCGGACTCGTTCTTCCTGCCCGCGGTCCTGGACCGCAAGGTCACCTTCATCGCCAAGGCGGAGTACTTCACCTCGCCGGGCGTGAAGGGCAAGCTCACGGCCGCCTTCTTCAAGGGCGTCGGACAGCTCCCGGTGGACCGTTCGGGTGCCCGCGGCGCGGGTGAGGCGGCGATCAAGGCCGGTATAGAGGTCATCGAGGGCGGCGGTCTGTTCGGTATCTACCCGGAGGGCACCCGCTCGCCGGACGGCCGCCTGTACCGCGGCAAGCCGGGCGGCCTCGCGCGCGTGGCGCTCGCCACCGGCGCTCCTGTCATCCCGGTCGCCATGATCGACACCGAGAAGATCCAGCCGCCCGGCAAGGTGATACCCAAGCTGATGCGCCCGGGGATCAGGATCGGCAAACCGCTCGACTTCAGCCGCTACCACGGCATGGAGAGCGACCGCTTCATCCTCCGCTCGGTGACCGACGAGGTCATGTACGAGATCATGAAGCTTTCCGGCCAGGAGTACGTCGACATCTACGCGACCGCCGCGAAGCGGCAGCTCGCGGAGGAGAAGGCGGTGGCGGAGAAGGCCGAGAAGGCGGCGGCGAAGGCGAACAAGGCAGGGAAGACGGAACGCCCGGCCGCGTAGCCGCGTCGTCCGTCCTGGGGTGGGGGGAAATGGCCAAGCGCGAGCGTGTCGTGCGGATGTCGGTCGAGCTGCCGCTGTGGCGTGCGCTCGCCGCCTACCGCGTACTGACGATGATCTACGCGGTGCTCCTCTTCGTCTTCACCCGCAGTAAGTTCGAGCACCCCTGGGTCGCGATCGCCGTCCTCGCGGTGATGGCTGTCTGGACGCTGGTCACGCTCCCCAAGGTCACCAACGCCACCCGCTGCACCAAACGCTTCCTCGTCGCCGACCTCACCATCGCGTTGACCGGCATCATGCTCACGCCGCTCGCCGACGCCCAGGCACAGACCGTCGACGGCCCCACCCTGCCGACGATATGGACCGCGGGATCCGTCCTCGCCTTCGCCATCAAGGGCGGTTGGCGCTGGGCGGGCTTCGCGTCCTCGTTCGTCGCCGTCGCCAATATCGTCGAGCGCGGTCACCCCAGCCGGGACACCTTCCACAACGTCCTGCTGGTCTGGGTCGCCTCCATCGCCATCGGTTACGTCGTCGAGGTCGCCCGCGCCTCCGAGCTCACCCTCGCCCGCGCCCTGGAGATCGAGGCCGCGACCCGCGAGCGGGAACGGCTGGCCCGCGACATCCACGACAGCGTGCTCCAGGTGCTGGCGATGGTGCAGCGGCGCGGCACGGCACTGGGCGGCGAGGCCGCAGAGCTGGGCAGAATGGCCGGGGAGCAGGAGGTCGCCCTGCGCACCCTGGTCTCCAGCGGTCTGGTGCCCGCCACGCGCGCCTCCGAGGACTTCTCGCTCGGCGCCCTGGTCCGTACCGTCGACGTCGACGACGATCCACCCGGCGGGGCCGAACTGTGCGATCTGCGCTCGCTGCTCGCCCGGCACGCCGGGTCGAAGGTGACCTTCTCGGAGCCGGGCGCCCCGGTGCTGCTGCCGACCGGCGCCGCGGCGGAGCTCGCGGCCGCTGTCAGTGCCGCCCTGGACAATGTCCGCAGACATGCGGGCGAGGAAGCCCGGGCCTGGATCCTGGTCGAGGACTGGCCGGAAGAAGTGATCGTGACCGTACGGGACGACGGCCCGGGCATCCCGGAGGGCAGGCTCGCGCAGGCCGAGGGGGAGGGGCGGCTCGGTGTCGCGCTCTCGATCCGCGGGCGGCTGCGGGATCTGGGCGGCAGGGCCGAGCTGATCTCGGTGCCGGGCCAGGGCACAGAAGTCGAATTGAAGGTTCCACGGGGGAAGGCAGGGAAATGACGAACCAGCAGGTGGGCGGCAGGACGGACCCGCAGACGGACCGGCAGACGATCAAGGTGATGGTCGTCGACGACCACCCGATGTGGCGGGACGCGGTCGCCCGCGACCTGGCCGCGGCCGGGTTCGACGTGGTGGCGACGGCGGGCGACGGGCCGCAGGCGGTGCGCCGCGCCAAGGCCGTCGCGCCCGATGTCCTCGTCCTCGACCTCAATCTGCCAGGGATGCCGGGCGTCCAGGTCTGCAAGGAGCTCGTCGGCTCCCACCCCGCCCTGCGGGTCCTGGTCCTCTCCGCGAGCGGTGAGCACGGCGACGTACTGGAAGCGGTGAAGTCCGGCGCCACCGGATATCTGCTCAAGTCGGCCAGCACGGACGAGCTGACGGACGCAGTGCGGCGCACCGCCGTCGGCGATCCGGTCTTCACGCCGGGCCTCGCGGGCCTCGTGCTCGGTGAGTACCGCAGGCTCGCCTCCGAGCCCGTACCCGCGTCCGGCGCCGACGAGCCGAAGGCCCCGCAGCTGACCGAGCGCGAGACCGAGGTGCTGCGGCTGGTCGCCAAGGGGCTCTCGTACAAGCAGATCGCCGAGCGTCTGGTGATCTCGCACCGCACCGTCCAGAACCACGTCCAGAACACCCTCGGCAAGCTCCAGCTCCACAACCGCGTGGAGCTCGTGCGGTACGCCATCGAGCGGGGCCTCGACGACGCGTAACCCCCGCCCCCTACTCGTACGAGTGAAAGCCGGACTTCAACCTCCTCGTGGCGCACAGGAATTGACCTTTCGTCCCATCCCGTAGTGACCTGCATCACCATTAGCGTGGCGGTCATAAGGCTCACCAGGCGAAGGGAAGTTTCCATGCGCGTCGGAGTACTGACCGGGGGCGGCGACTGCCCCGGGCTCAACGCGGTCATCCGTGGCGCCGTCCGCAAGGGCGTGCAGGAGTACGCGTACGAATTCGTCGGCTATCGCGACGGCTGGCGCGGGCCCCTCGAAGGCGACACGGTTCCACTCGACATCCCGGCCGTACGCGGCATTCTGCCCCGCGGCGGCACCATCCTCGGCTCTTCGCGCACCAACCCCCTCAAGTCGGAGAACGGCATCCGCCGGATCAAGGACAACCTCGCCAAGAGTGAGGTGGACGCGCTGATCGCGATCGGCGGCGAGGACACACTCGGCGTCGCCGCGCGGCTCCACGACGAGTACGGCATCAACTGCGTCGGCGTGCCCAAGACCATCGACAACGACCTGTCCGCCACCGACTACACCTTCGGCTTCGACACGGCGGTCGGCATCGCGACCGAGGCGATCGACCGGCTCCACACCACCGCCGAATCACATATGCGCGTCCTGGTAGTCGAGGTGATGGGGCGGCACGCGGGCTGGATCGCGCTCCACTCCGGTCTGGCCGGCGGCGCCAATGTCATCCTCATTCCGGAGCAGCGCTTCGACGTCGACCAGGTCTGCGCCTGGGTGACCTCGCGTTTCAAGGCCAGTTACGCCCCGATCGTCGTGGTCGCCGAGGGCGCCATGCCCAAGGACGGCGAGGCGGTCCTCAAGGACGGCTCGCTCGACTCCTTCGGCCATGTCCGGCTCTCCGGCGTCGGCGAGTGGCTGGCCAAGGAGATCGAACGGCGTACCGGCAAGGAGGCCCGCACCACCGTCCTCGGCCATGTCCAGCGCGGCGGCACCCCGAGCGCCTTCGACCGCTGGCTGGCCACCCGCTTCGGTCTGCACGCGATCGACGCGGTGCGGGACGGGGACTTCGGCAAGATGGTCGCGCTGCAGGGCACGGACATCGTGCGGGTACCGATCGCGGAGGCCACGGCGAAGCTGAAGACGGTCGACCCGAAGCTGTACGAGGAGGTCGGGGTCTTCTTCGGCTGACGGTTGCTGTTCCCCTCGGGCGTGTCCTCAATCGCCGGACGGGCTGACTTTGTCAGCCTCGCCGGCGATTGAGGCGCGGGGTCTGGGGCGGAGCCCCAGTTCGGGAAGGGGCGGGGTGGGGAAAATCAGGCCCGGCCGACTCGCGTGGTCGAGGCGAGGAGGCCGTGGATCACCTCCGGGCCCCGCATCGTCAGTACGGACTCCGGGTGGAACTGGATGCCCGCGAAGCCTGTGCCCCGCAGGGCGTGTACCTCCGCCGAGAGGGGATCGCGGGCCACCTCGACCCCGTGCGCCTCCAGCTCCGCCGCCGCCGCGTCGTCGCAGCGCGCCGTGAAGCTGTTGTAGAAGCCCACCGTCTCCGCACGCCCGAAGAAGTCGATCCGCTCCTGCGCCCCCTGATACGGCGCGTCCTTGCGTACGATCTCCAGGCCGAGCTCGGCCGCCATCAGCTCATGGCCCAGGCAGACGCCCAGCAGACCGTGGCGGTGATCGCGCAGCAGATCCGCTGCGAGCGAGCGCAGGAAGCGCATCTTCGGATCGCCCGCGTCGGCCGGATCGCCCGGTCCCGGACCCAGCACCACCGGTCCCGTGTGCGACAGAGCCGATTCCCGCAGGCCCGGCTCGTCGTACCGACGCACCGTCACCTCCAGGCCGGTGGAGCGCAGCAGATGCGCCAGCATCGCGGTGAAGGTGTCCTCGCCGTCGACGACCAGGGCGTGGCCGGTCAACTGGGCGCTGCGCTCCTGCATCCGCAGCCAGAAGGGTGCGAGGTCGGCGCGGCGGGCGTCCAGGGCGGCCCGCACCCGCGGGTCGTCGGCGAGCTTCGGGCGCTCGGCGTGCTCCTTGGGCCGCCCGGGACGCACCCCCAGCGCGGCCAGTACACCGGCCGCCTTGGCATGCGTCTCGGCGACTTCGCCCGCCGGGTCGGAGTGCCGGACCAGGGTCGCCCCGACCGGTACCCGCAGGAATCCTTCGGCGTCGATGTCGGCGGTACGGATCAGAATGGGCGAGTCGAGGGTCTGCTCGCCGACCTGTCCTTCCCCACCACCCGCGTTCTTGCCGATCAGCGCCAGCGCGCCCGCGTAGTAGCCCCGCCCGCCCACCTCGTGCCGCTCGATGACCCGGCAGGCGTTCTGCACCGGCGATCCTGTCACCGTCGCCGCGAACATGGTCTCCCGCAGTACGTCCCGTACATCCAGGGAGCTCTTGCCCCTCAACTCGTATTCGGTGTGCGCGAGATGAGCCATCTCCTTGAGCCGGGGCCCGACGACGACACCGCCCATGTCGCCGACGGTGCACATCATCTTCAGCTCCTCGTCGACGACCATGGAGAGCTCCTCGCGCTCCTTGCGGTCGTCCAGGAAGCCGAGCAGCGCCTCGGGGGTCGGGCCCTCGGGCGGATAGCGGTACGTCCCGCTGATCGGATTCATCACGACCGTGCCGCCGCTCATCCGGACATGGACCTCGGGGGAGGCGCCGACCAGGGTGCGCCCACCCGTCTCCCGCCGCCCTTCCAAGGAAGGCCCTTCGGGCCCCCTGTTTCCCGTATGCACGAGAAAGGTCCAGTACGCACCGCGCTCGCCGGCCAGCAGCCGCCGGAACAGGGCCAGCGCGTCGGCCCGGCCGAAGTCCGGGATCCTGCCGGTGTACGTACGGCGGATGACGAAGTTCGCGCCCTCGCCCTGTCCGATCTCGTCCTCGATGACCCGCCGGACGATGCCCGCGTACTCCTCGTCGTCGACGTCGAAGGCCCCGCCCTCGACCCGTACGTCGTGCGCGGGCAGTCTCTCCAGGACTTCGGCGAGCGGGAGCTCATGGCTCTCATCGGCGACGAGCACGGTCAGTGGCGTTCCGTCGTCGCGTACGTCGAAGCCGCGTTCCCTGATCTGGCGGAACGGGATCAGGGCGAGCGAGGGGCGGTCGCCGACCGGGATGTCGACGAGCCGCTCGGCCTCGTGGACGGTGCCGATCAGAACCTCGACGGTGTCGTGGTCGTGGCCGGGGGTGCGTCTGCGCAGCAGGGCGAAGGGCGGGCAGTCGTCGTCCAGCAGTCGGCTGATGAGCATGCGTCGTGTTCCTTCCGGGTGGGAGGAACGGCCGCTGTCCCCGGGACCCGGGAAACACTGAAGGCCGCCCCTCGGGCGGCCTTCGCGATTGGGTGTACGCGCAGTCAGTGGGCCGCCGGATGAGCGGTCCACCACCAGTTCTGAGTCGGTTGCGCGAACATGACGCCGACCATAACGCATCGCGCCGCGCCGAACCGCGCCGAGGTGACGGATCCGGTCGGATTCGGTACGGACAGCAGTTTCGGTACGGACAGGGGTGTGGGCCTCCGAATCCACTCCTGTCTCATTTGGTGGGCGGTCGGAGGTACGTCCGCAGAGACCCCGTAATGTTGACGGCGTGACCGTGAACGCTAAGACCACCACTGCCGGTGGCAACACCTGGCGAGACCTGCCCGCGGCGCAGCAGCCCGAGTACCCCGATGCCGAGGCTCTGCGCGATGTGATCGCGGACCTCGAGGCGTATCCGCCGCTCGTCTTCGCGGGCGAGTGCGACCAGCTGCGCGCCCGACTGGGAGCCGTTGCCAAGGGCGAGGCGTTCCTGCTGCAGGGCGGCGACTGCGCCGAGGCCTTCGACGCGGTCTCCGCCGACCAGATCCGCAACAAGCTCAAGACCCTCCTCCAGATGGGCGCGGTGCTCACCTACGCCGCCTCCGTCCCGGTGGTGAAGGTCGGCCGGATCGCCGGCCAGTACTCCAAGCCGCGCTCCAAGCCGACCGAGACCCGCGACGGTGTGACGCTCCCGACCTACCGGGGCGACTCCGTCAACGGCTTCGAGTTCACCGAGGCGGCCCGCATCCCGGACCCCGAGCGGCTCAAGCGGATGTACAACGCCTCCTCCGCGACGCTCAACCTGGTGCGCGCCTTCACCACCGGCGGTTACGCCGACCTGCGGCAGGTGCACGCCTGGAACCAGGACTTCGTGAAGTCTTCCCCCTCCGGGCAGCGCTACGAGCAGCTCGCGCGGGAGATCGACAACGCGCTCAACTTCATGAAGGCATGCGGCACGGACCCGGCGGAGTTCCGTACGGTCGAGTTCTACGCCTCCCACGAGGCGCTGCTGCTCGACTACGAAGGCGCGCTGACCCGCACCGACTCGCGGACCGGCCAGCTGTACAACACCTCCGGCCACATGGTCTGGATCGGCGAGCGCACCCGCCAGCTGGACGGGGCGCACATCGAGTTCGCCTCGCAGATCCGCAACCCGATCGGTGTGAAGCTCGGCCCGACGACCACGGTCGACGAGGCGCTGCAGTACATCGACAAGCTCGACCCCGAGCGCGAGCCGGGCCGGCTGACCTTTGTCGTCCGTATGGGTGCCGACAAGGTCCGCGACAAGCTCCCCGAGCTGGTCGAGAAGGTCACGGCCTCCGGCGCCACCGTGGCGTGGGTGACCGACCCGATGCACGGCAACACCTTCGAGGCGGCCTCGGGCCACAAGACCCGCCGCTTCGACGATGTGCTCGACGAGGTCAAGGGCTTCTTCGAGGTCCACAAGGCGCTCGGCACGCACCCGGGCGGCATCCATGTCGAGCTCACCGGTGACGATGTCACCGAGTGCGTGGGCGGCGGCGACGAGATCTTCGTCGACGATCTCCACCAGCGCTACGAGACGGCCTGCGACCCGCGGCTGAACCGCAGCCAGTCCCTGGACCTGGCCTTCCTGGTCGCCGAGATGTACCGGGACCAGTAGTCCGATGTACGAGTGTGGGGCGCGGATCGATGTGATCCGCGCCCCACACTCGTATTCGGGGCTTTTGCGCAGCAGGCCCGGCGGGTAAGGTTAGGTTAGCCTCACCGATCATCGGGAAAGGCGCCTACGATCCCGACCGGGGAGGTGAACCGCGTGTACGTCTGCTCATGCTTCGGCATCACGGAGAAGCAGGTCAAGGAGCACGCGGAAGGCGGTGCCTGCACCCCCCGTCAGATAGCGTCGGTCTCCAAGGCCGGCACCGACTGTGGATCGTGCGTACGCCGGATCCAGGGGATTCTCGGCCGGGGCGCATGCCCCCGCCGCGAGCTGCTCGAGCAGGGCGACTCCGCCGCTGTACTCGCTGTGGACCCAGAGCTCAGAGAGGCGGCCTAGCCCTACGGGGCGACTCAGCTCTCCGGCTGCTCGATCAGCTGGGCGATGTAGAGCGATTCACCGAGCTTCTCGACCAGCTCCAGTTGGGTGTCGAGATAGTCGATGTGATGCTCCTCGTCCGCCAGGATCGACTCGAAGATGTTCGCCGACGTGATGTCACCCTTGCCGCGCATGACCTCGATGCCGCGTTTGAGGCGGTCGATCGCCTCCACCTCGACCTGCCGGTCGGCCTGGAACATCTCGGTGACCGTCTGGCCGACGCGCACATGGAAGAGGCGCTGGTAGTTCGGCAGGCCGTCGAGGAAGAGGATCCGGTCGGTCAGTACTTCCGCGTGCCTCATCTCGTCGAACGACTCTGACCGGGTGTACTTGGCGAGCTTCGTCCAGCCAAAGTTCTCCTGCATCTTCGCATGCAGGAAGTACTGATTGATTGCGGTCAATTCGGCGGTCAGCTGCTCATTGAGGAACTCGATGACCTCGTGGTCGCCCTGCATCGCAGAGGCTCCTTCCGCGCGTAATGACTACTGGGGCAGGTGCGCGAATCTTCGCATCGCGGTCGAGGAGCGTCCAGTAAGTACACGCTTAGTGTGAGTTGCCCGAATCGGTTCGGACCTGGTCATGACCACCCTTCCCGGTCTGTCACCATTGAAGGCATGGGTCAGCCGGAGAGCCGGGAATACCGCGCATCAGAGGAGTCCGAGCTTCCGCCGGGGCAGCGACTGCAGCGTGGCTGGCCGGTCACTCACTATGGCCCCGTACCCAAGTTCAAGCCGGACCGCTGGGAGTTCAGGGTCTTCGGCGCCACGGCGGACGGCGACAAACACTGCTGGAACCACGAGGAGTTCTCGGCGCTGCCCTTCTCCACCGTCGTCGCCGATCTGCACTGCGTGACAAAGTTCAGCATGCTGGGGGCCGAATGGGGCGGGGTGTCCGCCCGTACGCTCATGGACTTCGCGCCGCCGGCGCCGAACGCCACCCATGTCATGGTCTGGGCCGAGTACGGATACAGCGCCAATCTGCGGCTCTCCGACTTCGTCTCGGAGCGCGCGATCTTCGCGACCCACAAGGACGGTGAGCTGCTCACCGCCGAGCACGGCTTTCCGCTGCGGCTGGTCGTCCCGCATCTCTATGCCTGGAAAGGGCCCAAGTGGGTCCGGGGCGTGGAGTACATGACCGCTGATCGCCGTGGTTTCTGGGAGGAGCGCGGCTATCACAATCTCGGCGATCCGTGGCGCGAGCAGCGCTACTCGTACCAGGAAGAGCCCGGGCACGGCCCCGAGCTCTGAGTCCTGGTGCTGGTCAGTGGTGGTACTGGTGGACCACCGCGTGGCCCTTGCCGCGGCCGATCATCCACTTGTTGACGGGTGTGGTGACCACGAAGGCGAGGACGAGCGAGGCGGCGAGGGCGCCCCAGAACAGCGTGTCCGAGAGTTGCGCGTCCATGGCGTCCGGCCAGAGCGCGATCACGCCGTTGTCGATCAGCTCCATCACGGCGATGGACAGGGTGTCGGCGGCCAGTGCGACGCGGACCGCGGTGCTGAAGCCGACGCCGGCCTTGAGGACGCCGCGCAGCGTGAGTGAGTAGCCGAAGAAGAACGCCAGCACGATCGCCAGGATCATCGTCGGCACATTGCCCCAGCCGAACGCGGTGCCCAGCACCATGCCCAGGACCTCGCCGATGGCGCAGCCGGTGAGGCAGTGGAGAGTCGCCTGAGCTGCCATGGACCAGCTGACCGTGCCGATGCCGCGGGCGTGCTCTTCATGGGTGTGGTGAGCGTGCTCGGTGTGGTGAGCGTGTCCGGTGGGGTGAGCGTGTCCGGTGTGGGTGTCGCGCTGCATGAGAAGCCCCCAAAGCCAGATAGCGGTTCCTGTCGACAGCGACAACCACATACCCCTAGGGGGTATTCCTGAATGGAGACTCTCAGCGGAGTTTTTCAGCGCAGTTTCTTCAGCCGCGCCACGTCCGCCGCGTGCCCCTCCTTGCCTCCGGGCGTCTCAATGATCAGTGGTATGCCCTCGGTCGACGGGTGCAGCATCAGCTCCCGGAACGGCTCCTCGCCGATATGGCCCGAGCCAATGTTCTCGTGGCGGTCCTTGTGGGCGCCGGCCACATCCTTGGAGTCATTGGCGTGGATCAGCTTCAGTCGCCCCTCGCCGACGGTGTCCACCAGCAGATCGAGAGTCTGCGCCATCCCGTGCGGGCCGGTCAGATCGTGTCCCGCCGCGAAGATGTGGCAGGTGTCCAGGCAGACGCCCAGCTTGGGATGAGAGTCCAGCGCCTCGAAGTACGGGCCGAAGTCCCAGGTTCTCGAGCAGAGCGAGGAACCCTGTCCTGCCGTTGATTCCAGCAGCAGGAACGGGTCGTCGTCGTGTGTCAGCTCATCGAGCAGCGGCAGCATCCGCTCCCGTACCTGCGCCAGTGCCACCTCGCGGGAGCGGCCGCCGGTCGCCGAGCCGGTGTGCACCACCACACCCAGCGCGCCGATCTCCCGGCCCCGGCGCAGCGAGTGCCGCAGGGATTCCACGGACTTCTCGACGGTCGCCTCGGTGTGCGAGCCGAAGTTGATCAGATACGGCGCATGGACGTACGCCGAGATCCCCTCGGCCGCGCACTCGGTGCGGAACTGCTCGTCCTGCGCCGGGTTTCCGGTGGGTGTCGCCCAGCCGCGCGGATTGGCGACGAAGACCTGGACGGTCTCCGCCTCCAGCTCACGGGCGTAACTGAGACCGATCGTGGCGAGGCCGCCGGCCACGGGGACATGGCCGCCGACGGGGTTGCGCATCAGAACTACAGTCCCTTGGTTTTGATAGTGATCGTGCTGCCTTCGGGGGCCTGGCCGCCGCCCGCGACGGACTGGCTCTCGACCGTGTCGCCGAGGAACGGGAAGCTCTTCTCGACCTTGACCTCGAAGCCCGCCGACTTCAGCCTGCTCGTGGCCTCGTCGGCCTTCTTGCCGACCACATCGGGCACGTCGATCATCCGCGGGCCCTTGGAGACCGTCAGAGTGATCGTGTCACCGCGGGCCAGCTGAGTGCCCTCGGCCGCGGACTGCTTGGCGACGGAGCCCGCATCCTCCGGGGAGTTGATCTGTGCGGAGGCGACCTTGACCTTGAACCCGGCGCCTTCGAGCTCGCTGGTGGCGGCATCCAGGGAATCGCCGGTCACGCCGGGGACCTCGATCGGAGCGCCCTTGCTGACGGTGAGGGCGACCGCGGAATCGGGGCTGCGCCCGGCCCCGGCCTCCGGGTCCGTGCTGATCACCGAGCCCTGCGCGATCTCCTCGCTGAACTCCTTGGTCACCACTCCCGGCGCGAGACCGAGCTTCTTCAGCTCGCGCTCGGCCTTGGCGAGCGGCTTGCCCTTGAGCTGGGGGACCTTGACGATCTCCGGGCCGCGCGAGACGACGATCGTCACCGAGTCGTTGCCACGGATGCGCTCGTTGGTCGCGGGGTCGCTGTTGATGACCGTGCCGCGCTTGACCGTCTCGCTGAAGTCGAAGCGGACCTTCTTCACATCCAGTCCGGCGTTCTTCAGCTCCTGCCTGGCGTCCTTCTCGGTCTTGCCGATCAGGGCGGGGACACGGGTGAACTGCCCGGAGTTGATGTACCAGACGCCGGCGCCCACGCCGAGGATCAGGAACAGCGCGACCACCAGCGCGAGGACGCCGCGGTTGGGGACGGCGCGCCGACGGGACTGCTGCGGGGGCTGCGGCGGCGCCGAGGGCGGCATCGCCAGCCGGGTGGTGCGGTTGACCTCCGGCTCCTCCGGCTCCTCGCGGGGGAGCACACGCGGGATCACGCTCGTACGGTCCTCGGAGGCGAGGACCCCGTCCGAGCGCTGCTCCCCGGACTGGTCCTGCGCCTGCTCGTCGGTGTGCGCCTGCGGCGGCACCAGGTCCAGCTGCTCGTCACCGAGCGGCGCACGGGCCTCACGGACCTGCGCGAGCAGCGCCACCGCGTCGTGCGGGCGGACCTCGGGGTTACGGGCGGTGGCGCTCGCCACCAGCTCGTCGAGCTCGACGGCGAGCCCGGGGACGAGGGCGGAGGGCGCCGGAACGTCCTCGTTCAGATGCTGGAAGAGGACCTGGGCGGGGGTGTCGCCGGAATGCGGCTTGGCGCCGGTGAGCATCTCGTAGAGGACGACCCCGCAGGCGTACACATCGGCGCGGGTGTCGGCGGTGCCGTACTCGATCTGCTCGGGAGCGAGGTAGGAGACCGTGCCGAGCACCGTGCCGGTGGTGCTGGTGACGGAGCCCACGGCCCGTACCAGACCGAAGTCGGCGACCTTGACCCGGCCGTCGTCCCCTATCAGCACGTTCTCCGGCTTCATGTCCCGGTGCACGAAACCGGCCCGGTGCGCGGCACCGAGCGCGGCCAGCACGGGCTCCAGGATGTCGAGCGCGGCCCGCGGCTGGAGCGCCCCGCGCTCGCGCAGGACGTCGCGCAGCGTGCAGCCCGCGACGTACTCCATCGCGAGATAGACGTACGCACCCTCGGCGCCCTGGTCGAAGACCCCCACCACATTGGGGTGGGCGAGGTGCGCCACGGACTTGGCCTCGCGGATGAAGCGCTCCACGAAAGAGGCGTCGGTGGCGAGGGCGGGGTGCATCACCTTGAGCGCGAGCACGCGGTCGAGCCGGGTGTCGACGGCCCGGTAGACCGTGGCCATCCCGCCGACGGCGATGCGCGCGTCGACGCGGTAGCGGCCGTCGAGCACATGCCCGACGAGGGGGTCCTTGAGGGTCGTATCCACGCGGGAGATTCTACGAGTCACCACGGACAGCCCCGACGCCCCGGGGCGGGACCGGGGCCGTACTGCAGCCGAGCTGTGACAGCGCGGGCTTCCCGGGGCTCCGCCCCGGGCCCCGGTACCGGGCGTGTCCCCATTCCAGCCCCTCCGGCGTTTGAGGAGCGGGTCCGGGGCGGAGCCCCGGTTACGAAAGGGGCGGGGTGGGGAAGCGGCCCCGCGCAGCGGTCAGAACGCGGGTCGCTCCGGGTCGAGGGCCGCACGGCCCTCGTGAGGGGAGGACGCCTCCGCGAAGTGGCGGCGCGGGATGCGGCCCGCCCGGTGCGCGAGCCGGCCCCCCTCGACCGCATGGCGCATCGCCTCCGCCATGAGCACCGGCTCCTGCGCCCGGGTCACCGCAGAGGCCAGCATCACCGCCGCGCAGCCCAGCTCCATCGCCAGCGCCGCGTCGGAGGCCGTGCCCGCGCCCGCGTCCAGAATCACCGGCACGCGCGCGTGCTCGACGATCAGCTGGAAGTTGTGCGGATTACGGATACCGAGGCCGGAGCCGATCGGCGAGCCCAGCGGCATGATCGCCGCGCAGCCCACATCCTCCAGCTTCCGGGCCAGCACCGGGTCGTCGTTGGTGTACGGCAGCACCGTGAAGCCGTCGTCGACCAGGGTCTCGGCCGCGTCCAGCAGCTCGATCGGGTCGGGCAGCAGTGTGCGCTCGTCCGCGACGACCTCGAGCTTGATCCACTCCGTGCCGAGCGCCTCCCGGGCGAGCCGCGCGGTCAGGACGGCCTCGCCCGCCGTGAAGCAGCCCGCCGTATTGGGCAGCACACGGATGTTCAGCTTCTCCAGCACGGACAGCACGGAGCCCTGGACGGTCGGGTCGAGGCGGCGCATCGCGACGGTGGTCAGCTCCGTGCCGCTCGCGACGAGGGACCGTTCGAGTACGTCGAGGCTGGGCGCCCCGCCCGTACCCATGATCAGCCGGGAGTTGAAGGCGGTGCCGCCAATGGTGAGACGGTCGTCGGCCATGGCTGATCAGCCTCCCTGCACTGCGGTGAGGACTTCGACGCGGTCGCCGTCGCCGAGCCGCGTGCCGGCCCATCGGCTGCGCGGGACGACCGTCTCGTTGACGGCGGCGGCGACTCCGGATGGGGCGGCGGTGAGGGACGTGACCAGGGCGTCCAGCGTGGTGCCTGTGGCGAGCTCGCGCGCCTCGCCGTTGACGGAGACGGTGATGGTGACGGACACGGGGACGTTCATGCGGGCTGCTCCTGAGGTACGGGGGAGAAGCGGCGAGGAGTGAAGGGGCGGGCCTCGTCCGGCAGTGTGCCGGTGACCAGCACCGTGGCCATCACATCGCCGGTGACGGGTGTGAGCAGCACCCCGTTGCGGTGGTGGCCGGTGGCCAGATGCAGACCCGGCAGAGCGGTCGGGCCCAGCAGCGGCGCATTGTCGGGAGAGCCGGGGCGCAGCCCGGCGCGGGTCTCGGTGAGCGGCAGCTCGGTGATGCCGGGCACCAGCTCGTGCGCGTCGCGCAGCAGCTCGTACACCCCGCCCGCCGTCACCGTGGTGTCCCAGCCGAGCTCCTCGCTGGTCGCCCCGATGACCAGCTCGCCGTTCTCGCGCGGCACCAGATAGATGTCACTGCCGCGCACCACGGCCCGCACGGTCCGGGAGAGGAACGGCGCGTACGCACGCGGCACGGTCAGCCGCAGGACCTGGCCCTTTACCGGCCGTACCGGCGGCAGTGCATCCTCCGGTACGCCGCCGAGCCTGCCGCTCAGACTGCCGCACGCCAGCACCACCTGGTCCGCGGAGAGCTCACTGCCGTCCGTCAGTACGGCTCCGGCCGCCCGGTCCCGTACCACCGACAGCCGCTCCGCCCAGCCGCGGTGGAAGACCACCCCGGCCCGCTCGCAGGCCGCCACCAGCGCCGCGGCCAGCCGCCGCGGATCGACCTGGTGGTCGCCGTCCACCCGAAGGCCCCCACGCACGCCGGGCGCGAGCATCGGCTCCAGGCGCCGGCATTCGCGCCCCGTCAGCCACTCCGACTCCAGGCCGGACTGACGCTGCAGGGTGTGCAGTTCACGCAGGTGCGCGCGGTCGTCGGCGTCGAGCGCGACCGCGAGCGTGCCACAGGCGCGATAGCCGACGGACTGTCCGCTCGCCTCCTCCAGCTCGGCGACGAAGGCGGGATAGCGCCGCGCCGATTCCAGATTGAGGCCGAGCAGCGTCTGCTCGCCGTAGTGCAGTTCGGTGACGGCGGCGAGCATGCCCGCCGCGACCTGCGCAGCGCCGCCGCCGGGCTCCGGATCGGCGACCGCGACCCGCAGCCCTCGCTGCGCCGCACGCCAGGCCGTGACCAGGCCGATGATTCCGCCCCCGACAACGAGGACGTCTGAGGTACGCGACATGGGCGTCCAGCCCCTCCCTTCGCCGGCATGACCCGGATCAGGTTCGTACGGTCGGAGGCCGTCCAGCCTCCCTCTCAGCCCGGTGCGTCCGGGCTCCCGCGAGTGCCTTACGGTGGCCACCCTAACCCCAGGCCCCAACTCGCAGTAAGGGAGCAGCCACTGTGGCAAGGTCGCTCGACGGACTCGTGCTCTCCCCGGTCGCAGACCAGGCTCCGGGCCAGGTGGGGACCCGGACCCGGTTCACGTACCACGAGCAGGAAGGCCGGATCTGGGCCGAGTACGAGGGCGGCGATGTGCTCCGCGGCCACCTGGTGGGCACCAGGGAGGGCGACCGGCTCGACTTCCGTTATGTACAGCTGAAGGCGGACGGCGGGACCTCCTCGGGGCACTGTCTCTCCACCGTCGTCGAGCTCGAGGACGGGCGGCTGCGGCTGGAGGAGAGCTGGGAATGGGAGTCCCAGGAGGGCAGCGGGACGAGCGTCGTCGAACAGCTGCCTTCTTGACGGTCCGTCAGATGCGTAAGGTTGTCGGGTGAGCGAGCAGCAGACAGCACAGACGCAGCGGCGCGTGGTCGTCGTCGGCGCGGGAATGGCCGGAGTGCAGACCGCGGTGGCACTGCGCGAGCAGAGTTTCACCGGTCCGGTCACGCTGATCGGCGCCGAGCCCCATCAGCCGTACGACAGACCCCCGCTCTCCAAGGCGATCCTGCTCGGCAAGGCGGAGGGCTCGGCCTTCGACGTCGACTTCGAGGCACTCGGCATCGAGCTGCGGCTGGGCTGCGAGGTGACCGGAGTGCGCGCCGGGGCCCATGAGCTGGACACCGAGGCAGGTCCGGTCCCGTACGACGTCCTGGTCATCGCCAGCGGTGCGGAACCGATCACCCTGCCCGGCGCCGTGGGCGTACCCGGCGTCCATCTGCTGCGCACCCTCGACGACGCCGCGCGGCTGCGCCCCGTTCTCGCGCAGCAGCACGACATAGTGGTCGTCGGCGCGGGCTGGATCGGCGCGGAGTTCGCGACGGCCGCCCGTGAGGCTGGCTGCACGGTCACTGTCGTCGAGGCCGCCGGGCGCCCGCTGGCCGGAGCCCTGCCCGCCGAGGTCGCCGGCCCGATGGCCGATTGGTACGCGGAGTACGGCGTCGAACTGCTCACCCACGCGCGCGTGGCGGACATCGAGCCCGGCGCGGTGATCCTGGCCGACGGCCGGCAGCTTCCGGCGGGCGCCGTGGTCGTCGGCATCGGCGCCCGGCCCGCCACCGCCTGGCTCGCCGGCTCCGGCATTGCACTCGGCCCGGACGGCGCAATCACCGCGGACGCGTATCTGCGCACCTCGCTGCCCGATGTGTACGCCGTCGGGGACTGCGCCTCCTTCCCGTCCGGCCGTTACGGCGAGCGGCTGCTCGTGCACCACTGGGACAACGCTCTGCAGGGGCCGCGTACGGTCGCCGCCAATGTCATCGGCGGCGCGCCGGGACAGGAGCCACCGGAGGTCTATGACCCGGTGCCGTACTTCTGGTCCGAGCAGTTCGGGCGCTTTGTGCAGTACGCGGGCCATCATGAGGCCGCCGACACGATGGTGTGGCGCGGCGATCCGGCAGGCGCGGCCTGGTCGGTGCTCTGGCTGCGGGACGGCTCTCTGGTTGCGCTTCTCGCCGTCGGCAGAGCCCGTGATCTGGCGCAAGGGCGCAAGCTCATCCTGTCCGGAATCCGGCTGGATCCGGCGCGCGCCGCCGACCCGTCCGTCCCTCTGAAGGCGGCGGCCGACTAGGGTCCGGCTACCGACTGTCAGTCCGGGATGGCACGCTTGTCCTGTGACCGAGATTGACGCAAAGATCGATGCTCTCGTCCCCGCCTGGCTCCACCTTCCTGACATCGCGGAAATGCTCGATGTCGAGGTGACACGCGTACGGCAGCTGGTCAAGGAAGGCCAGCTGATCGCCGTACGCCGTGGTGAGAACCGGGCGCTTCAGGTGCCTGCCGCCTTCATCGACGGCGACAAGGTGGTCAAGGGGCTCGCAGGGACCCTGACGCTCCTGAGGGACGACGGCTTCACCGACGAAGAGATGCTGGAATGGCTCTTCACCGCCGACCCGAGCCTGCCGGGCACGCCCGCGCAGGCGCTCAGCGAGAATCGCGGCACGGAGGTGAAGCGCCGGGCCCAGGCGCTCGCCGTCTGACGTCCTGACGACAACAACAACGCGGTGTGCGGGCCGGGGGCTGTGCCGCCCTGCCCGTACACCGCCGACCCACCGGGGGGAACCACCATGTCCACGGCTCGTGCGCTGCTGTCCGACGCCCGGCTCTATCTGTGCACGGACGCCCGGAAGAAGCAGGGCGACCTCGCGGAGTTCCTCGACGCCGTGCTCGCCTCCGGGGTCGACATCGTGCAGCTGCGGGACAAGGGCATGGAGGCCGGTGAGGAACTGGATCACCTCCAGCTCTTCGCCGACGCCTGCCGCAGACACGGCAGGCTGCTCGCCGTGAACGACCGGGCGGATGTGGCGCACGCCATCGGCTCCGACGTGCTGCATCTGGGACAGGGCGATCTGCCGGTCCCGGCCGCCCGCGCGATCCTCGGTGACGAGGTGCTCATAGGCCGCTCGACGCACGCCGAGTCCGAGGTGGACACGGCCACCGCCGAGCCCGGCGTGGACTACTTCTGCACGGGCCCCTGCTGGCCCACCCCGACCAAGCCCGGACGGTATGCCCCGGGACTGGGCCTGGTGCGGTACACAGCCGCGCTGGAGACCGACCGGCCCTGGTTCGCGATCGGCGGGATCGACGCCGGCAATCTGGACGAGGTGCTGGACGCGGGCGCGCGCAGGATCGTCGTCGTACGGGCCATCACCGCGGCCGACGACCCGGCCGCGGCGACAGCGGCGCTGGCGAAGCGCGTGCGGGAGCGCCTGGGGTAGCGAGCGCGTGGGGGAGCGGATCGGGTAACTGTCCGAGGGGTGGACAGGAGACCGACAAATCCGGCATATTTCCCTCATTCGGTTGGGTGACCGGCGAGGCGTGGTTAACCTGCGGGTATGGCCCTCGGTACAGCTTCGACCAGGACGGATCGCGCACGAACCGTGCGCGAGCTGCTTGCAACCGGCAAAACTTCGTACTCCTTCGAGTTCTGGGCGCCCAAGACCGAGAAGGGCGAGCGGAACCTCTGGAACGCGCTGCGCAGGGTCGAAGCGGTGGCCCCCAACTTCGTCTCGGTGACCTACGGCGCCGGCGGCTCCACGCGCGCCGGCACGGTCAAGGCCACCCAGCAGATCGCCGCCGACACCACGCTCACCCCGGTCGCGCACCTCACCGCGGTAAACCACTCCGTGGCCGAGCTGCGCAACATGATCGGGCAGTACGCCGATGCCGGGATCCGCAATATCCTCGCCGTCCGTGGCGACCCGCCCGGCGACCCGATGGGTGAGTGGGTCAAGCACCCCGACGGTGTGCGGTACGCCGCCGAGCTCGTACAGCTGATCAAGGAGTCCGGGGACTTCTGCGTCGGCGTCGCGGCCTTCCCCGAGATGCACCCGCGCTCGGAGGACTGGGACACCGACATCCAGCACTTCGTCGACAAGTGCCGGGCCGGCGCCGATTACGCGATCACGCAGATGTTCTTCCAGCCCGAGGACTATCTGCGGCTGCGTGACCGGGTCGAGGCCGCGGGCTGCGCGACCCCGATCATCCCGGAGATCATGCCGGTC
Organism: Streptomyces sp. NPDC002730; assembly: GCF_042888805.1. Lineage (NCBI taxonomy): Bacteria > Bacillati > Actinomycetota > Actinomycetes > Kitasatosporales > Streptomycetaceae > Streptomyces > Streptomyces sp. NPDC002730. The sequence goes on along the minus strand of NZ_JBIAQG010000006.1, from coordinate 416,391 downwards.
ACCAGCGTCAAGCAGCTCGAACGGTTCGCGCAGCTCAGCAACGCCGCGTTCCCGCCCGAGCTCAAAGAGAGGGTCCTCTCCGTCAAGGACGATCCTGCCGCTGTACGCTCCATTGGCATCGAGTTCGCGACGGAGTTCTGCGCCGGGTTGCTCTCCGAGGGTGTCCCCGGTCTGCACTTCATTACACTCAACAACTCCACGGCGACGCTCGAGATCTACGAGAATCTCGGACTGCACGAGCAGTCGTGATCGGTCGTACCCACTCCGACCCGGAGCGGCGGCCGCAGGAGAGGGGCGGGCATGGGCTGGACGGTCCTCTATATCGCGTTCGGCATCGTCGCGCTGTGGCTGCTCGGTGAGGTGCTGCTGCAGTACAAGGCGCGGCTGCGCTGGCGGCTGCTCGCCTTCGCCGGCTTCCTGTGCGTGGTCCTCGGCGTACTGATGCCCTCCGTCGTGGTGATCGCGCTCGGCGCGATCGCCTTCGCCGTCGGCCAGACGTATGTCACGCTCTCCTTCCGCAAGGGCTTCTCCACCGGCTGGGCGCTCGGCGGCAGCCCGGGAGCGAGCCGTCGGCGCAGGTCCGGCGGCAATCAGGACACGGCCGCCTCGCGCGAGCCGACGCTGGAGGTCTCCGACCTCGCCTATGAGCCTGTTCCCGCGGAACCTGAGCCCGAGGCCGTCTACGAGCCGCAGCCGCTGCCGGACGACACCGGCCAGTACGGCGTGTACAGCGAGGCCGCTTATGCGGCGGAGCAGCAGGACCAGGGCCAGAGCTACACCACGTACGGCACTGGTTACGACACCTACTCCGGCTACGGTCAGCAGCCGACCGGCTCCGGTTACGATCAGCAGCCGACGGGCCAGGACATATACGCCGGGCAGTACGACTACGGGACGGGGCAGCAGGCGTACGCCGCGTACTCCGACCCCTATGTCGGCGGCCAGCAGTACAACGCGTACGAGAGCTACGACAGTTACGGCGGCCAGCAGCAGTACGCCGACCCGTACGCCCAGCAGCCGTACAGCGAGACGCCGCCCGGCGGGGTGTGGGTCCCGCAGCAGCGGGAGGGCGAGCAGCAGGCGCCGCCGATGCCGCAGGAGCAGCCTTCTCCGTACGGCTACGACCCCGGGTACAACGAGCAGCAGTACCGCTACTGAGGCACCGGCGGCGGCTCACTGAGAGCCGCGGAAGTCCGCCCCCTCCACGATCAGTCCGGCCACCAGCGCCCCCGACATCCCGGCATGCGCCAGTCCGCCGCCCGGGTGCGACCGGCCGCCCGCCAGATACAGACCGGGCAGCCGGGTGCTGTTCGCCGGGTGCAGATACCGCCCGCCGTCCCCGGCGAGCGCGGGCGCGGACAGCGCACCCGTCTCCGCGGGCGTACGGATCTCGTGCCACAGCCGGCGCTCGCGTATCTCCGGCACGGCCGCGCCCGCGGCGTCGATGAGCACCTCGGCGTACCGTTCGCGCAGCGCCGCGTCCGTCCAGTCGACCGGGCCGCCCTGCGCCGCGACGGTCGCGGCGAGAGTCACCGCCTCGTGCTCCTCGTCCGGGCGGGTACGTGGATCGTCCGGTCGCATCACGGTGACGGTGGGCCGCTCGGCCGTCCGGCCGCCGAAGACGGCCGCAGCCTCCGCGCCGGTGTCGGGCGCGTGGACCACACTCCGGTGGACGGCCGACGCGGGCCGTGCCCCGCGCAGCGCCAGCAGCACGGTGAACCTGCCCGGCAACTGTGAACCGCGGACGCCCCCTTGGGGCCGTACGTCTCCGTCCTGCCAGAGGTCGTGCCCCACCAGATCAGCGGCCTCGATGCCCGCCACCACATGGTCGGCCCCGGCGACCGTGCCGCCGACGAGCTCGACTCCCGCCGCCCGCCCGTCCTTCTCGACGATGCGGGCCACCTCGGTCCCGAAGGCGAACTCCACCTTCCGGGCCAGACACCGCTCGTACACCGCGCGGGCCAGCTCCCGCATCCCGCCCTCGACATACCAACTGCCGAAGGTCTGTTCCATGTACGGCAGCAGGGCGGCACCCGCCGGGGCATGCCGGGGATCCAGGCCGTACGAGAGGGCGTATGCCTCGAGCAGAGCGGCCAGCCGCGGGTCGGCCAGCTCCCAGGCGCCGACCTCGGAGACCGTGGACGCCTGTCGGCTGCGCAGCAACATGCGCTGCCGCGGCGCCGGATACGGATCGCGGCCGAGCACCTGCCAGTCGGTCCACAGAGGCTCTTCGAGCAGCGGCCGCCGGGAACGGTCCCAGGCGTCCCGGGCCCGGCCCAGGAACGTGCCCCACCGCTCGCCCGCCCCCGCGCCCAGCGCGGCTTCGAGCGCGGAGACGACTCCGGCCCGCGAGGCGTTCGGCAGTGACACGTCGGTGTTGTCGGCGAAGAGATGCCGACTGGCCGGGTCCACCTGGACGAGCCCGACGCACTGCTCCAGCGGTTCCTTGCCGGTCTTGACGAACAAGTCCCGCCAGACGGCAGGCAGATGCAGCAGACCGGGCCCGGTGTCGAAGACGAAGCCCTCGCGCTCGAACCGGCCCACCGCGCCGCCGTATGTCGCCGAGCGCTCGTACACCGTCACCCGGTGGCCTGCCACGGCCAGCCGGGCGGCAGCCGCCATGGCGCCCATCCCGGCGCCGATCACCGCAATCCGTGCCATGTCCGCGACTTTATCGGCCACCACTGACAGTCCGTCCCGGCGGCCCGTCCCGGCGGGCCCGTCCGGGCGGTCCGGTCACCAGGGCGCTCTGGACGCTTCCGCGCCCGCCGGCCGTTTCTCCTGGCGGCGCTGTGCTCTGCGCTGCAGGAAACGGCGGATCTTCGTGGCGAGGAAGGCCAGTACCACGATGCCCAGCAGGAGCAGTGTCCCGGCGATGAGCGCAGCCGCCAGCGGATGGAAGAGCGCGAAGGTGATGATCCCGGCGACGCCCAGATCCTCCGCCATGCTCACCGCGATATTGCTGAACGGCTCGGGCGAGGTGTTGACCGCCATCCGGGTGCCGGCCTTGACCAGATGGCTCATCAGCGCGGTCGAGCCGCCGATGGCGGCCGCCGCGAGCTCCGGCAGCGAGCCGCTCTCCCCGGCCAGCAGTGCGGCCACGACCGCGCCTGCCACCGGCCGGAGCACGGTGTGCACGGTGTCCCATATGGAGTCGACGTACGGGATTTTGTCCGCCACCGCCTCACAGAGGAACAGCACGCCCGCAATGATCAGGACATCGGTGCGCTGCAGAGATGCGGGCACCTCGTCGGTGAGCCCGGTCGCGCCGAAGATGCCGAACAACAGGACCACCGCGTAGGCGTTGATCCCGCTGGCCCAGCCGCTGGTGAAGACGAGAGGGAGTACGGACACGGACGCGATCGTAACCAGAAGCCGACCCGCGCGGGTGGGGATGAGCACGGATGACTGAGTACCCGTACCTAGTGGGGGAGATGAGTACGCGCGCGGATGGGGTTCTACCTGCGTAGAAGGAAGAGTGGAGACCACGGAAGGGGCGCAGCGCCGGCACCGCCGACACGGGGCGGCGGAACGGCGCGGCTCCCCGGACGGAACGGGGGAGCACGACGGAGAACCCAGTGACCACGGGGGAATATCGGGGGTAAACGGGTTCTCCGGCACGGGGGAAAACGGGGACGGGGGGAAACGCCGGTCCGGCGGGGCTCGGGGGGATCGAGCCTCGCCGGACCGGCACTTTTCTGCCGTCGGACGGAAAACCTAACGGCCGCTCACACGGCCGTGCAGCAGCCGCGACAGCGCCGAGTGCACATCCTCGAGCGAGCGTTCCGGCTGGAACGCCTGCCAGTCCAGCGCCGCCACCAGCACCATCCCGACCAACGCGGCGGCTGTCAGCGGCACATCGATCTCCTCGCTCAGCTCGCCGCTCTCGACGGCTTCCCGCAGGACCGTCTCGACCACGGCAACCGCCTGCTGCCGTACGACGAGAAGCGTCGACTGCCAGGCCCGGTTGGTGCGCCACAGCTCGGCGACGTACAGCTGGGTGAAGGCCGGATAGCGCTCGATGAAGCCCAGACCGGCCTTGATCATCGCGTCCAGCGCCTCGACCTTGGTGCCGCCGCGCTCCGCCGTCTCGTCGGCGGCGGACTGCAGCGAGGCGGTCAGCAGCCCGACGCCGTACCGCAGCAGCTCCTCGAAGAGCTCGGTCTTGCTCTTGAAGTTGTAGTAGACCGTGCCCTTGGCGACCCCGGCGCGTTCGGCGATCTCGTCCACCGTGGTGGCGGAGAAGCCCTGCTCGGCGATGAGCGTCACCGCGGCCTCGTAGAGCTTTGCCCGGGTCGCCCGGCGTCTGGTGCTGGTGCTGTCCATGGCGTCCATGGCGTCGATTCTCACAGGTCCGGCCGCTCTCACAGACTCAGCTCGGGGTGCAGACGGTCCAGTGTCCACACCTGCTTGCGCCGTGCGGACACGGCAGTCAGCGCGATCGCGCCCGCGGTGAAGGCGGCCAGTACCGCGCACGCCTGCCACACCGGGCCGAGGCCGCCGCCCGTGATGAGCCTGCGCAGCGCGTCGACGACGTAGCTCATCGGGAGGTAGGGATGGATCGCGTTGAAGAACGCCGGACTGGTCTCCACCGGGTAGGTGCCGCCGGCCGAGGTCAGCTGAAGCATCAGCAACGCCAGTACGAGGATCCGGCCCGCGGCTCCGAAGCGCGCGTTCAGCCACTGGATGATCGCGGCGAAGCAGCAGGTCACCAGCGCGAGGAAGCCGATCGTGCCGGCCGCGTATGCCATCTGCAGGCCGAGGCCCCAGTGCAGTACGGACATGAGCGCGCCGACCTGCAGCAGGCCGATCGCGGCGACGGGCAGCCAGCCGGCCAGCGCGATCCGCCATGCGGAGGTGCCCGTGGAGAGGGCCCGCCGGTTGAGCGGCTGGATGATCATGTACGCCACCATCGAGCCCACCCAGAGGGAGAGCGGGATGAAGTACGGCGCGAAGCCGGTGCCGTAGTTCGGCGCCTTGTGCAGGGACTGGCCGGCCAGCTTCACGGGGTCGGCCATCACCTCGGTGCGTTGGTCGCGGTCCTTCTTGTCGTAGTCGGGGATCTTGTCCACGCCACTGTTCAGTCCGCCGGCCAGCTCGGTCGAACCGTCGGCGAGCTTGAAGAGCCCGCCGTCCAGTTTGCCGGCGCCCTTCTTGAGCTTGCCGACGCCGGTGTCGAGATCGGTGGAGCCCGTCTTGGCGCTGCTCAGCCCGGTGTGCAGCTTGTCCGCTCCCTGAGCGACCTTCTTCGCGCCCGAGTTGAGCTCATTGATCTGGCCGACGGCCGACTCCAGGTCCTCGTCGAGACGCGGTGAGCGCTTGGCGAGGTCCGTCGCTTTCTTCTGCAGATCGGCGAGGTGGCCGTCCAGCTTCTTCAGATCGCCCTTGTTGTCCTTCACCAGAGCGTTGACGTCGTCGGCGATCTTGGCGACATCGGCCGCTGTGATCTTGGCGCGCTTCAGCGCGGGGCAGACGGTCGGGTCGGGCAGCAGCGCGTCCTCGCAGTGCGTCTTGTAGATCGCGCTCAGCTCGTCGGCCGACTTGTGGGCGAGGGCGGCCGAGCCGGGGGCCCTCTTCACGAGGATGTCGAGATTGTGGCGGACCGCCTGGGAGGAGTCGGCGACCAGCCGGGCCGTGTCACCGATCGTCCTGCCGTTGTCCTTGAGGTACGGACGGACGTCGGCGGCTATCCCGTTGACCTTGTCGGCAAGCCTCTGAGTGCCCTCGGAGACCTGCTTGGATCCGGTCTCGAGATCACTCGCGCCCTTGTTGAGCTTGGAGAGGCCGCCGGCCAGTTTGCCGCTGCCGTCCTTGGCGTCCGTCAGCCCGTCCGCGAGGTCCTTGGAGCCCTTCTTCGCCTTGCCGACCCCGTCCTTGAGCTGGTCGGCGCCCTTCGCGGCCTTCTCTGTCTGGTCATGGATGTCGGAGAAGGAGATGAAGATCCGGTCGAGGAAGGATCGGGAGGCGTTGGTCGAGGCGGCGGTGCGGACCTGGGAGAAGACCGTCCGCGAGATCTGCCCGACGATGTAGTTGTTGGCGTCGTTCGTACGCACCTGAAGGGCGCCGGTCTCGGGAGACTCGCCGGAGCTGGACGCGATGCGCTTGCTGAAGTCCTGCGGCATGGTCAGCGAGAGGTAGTACGTGCCGTCCTCGACGCCCTTGCGGGCCTCGGCCGCGCTCACCTCGTGCCATTCGAAGACCTCGCTCTCGAGCAGGCCCTTGGTGATCTCGTCGCCGGCCGTGACCTTCTTGCCGGCAGCGGTGGCTCCCTTGTCGTCGTTGACGAGCGCGACGGGTATACGTTCGAGCTGACCGTACGGATCCCAGAAGGACCACAGGTACAGGGCGCCGTACAGCAGCGGCAGCAGCAGGATCGCGACGAGCGCGGCGCGCGGCAGCTTTCCCCTGCCGAACCGCTTCAGCTCAAGCGCGGCCAGTTTCGGCGAGCGCATCGGCCGTCCCCTCCTCGGTGGTGCCCTCGGTTGTGTCTTCGGGCGTCGGTTCTTGCTTGTCCTCGGGTGCCGGGTCGGTCGTGTCTTCGGGTGTTGTGTCTTCGGGCGTGGGCTCGGTCGTGCTTGCGGGCCTCGGCTTGGTCGTGCTTTCGGGCGTCGGCTCGGCCGTGTCTTCGCTCCTCGAAGCGGTGTCCGCGACCGTGCGGATCACCGTCGTGCCCTCGGGGGCCTGGCTGCAGACGGCGAGCACGGTCGTACCGCCCTCGGCGACGGAGCGCAGCAGCTTCCAGGCCTCGGCCCGGTCGTCGTCGGAGAGCTTGAGATCGGTGTCGTCGACCGCGAGCAGGCATGGACGGCCGACCAGCGCGAGGGCGACGGACAGGCGCAGTGCTTCAAGACGCTCCAGGTCGCGTACGGCCGTGCGGTCCTTCTTGGGGAGCGTGGCCAAGTCCAGCCCCGCTGCCTCCAGCGCCTCGTCGATACGGCTCCTGGCCGCGGCGGCACGCTCGGCGCGGGGTCGCAGCAGGGTGCGCAGCGAGCCGTCGAAGCGGCGCTGCAGCAGAGCGCGTTCGCGCAGATGCTCGGCGACGGTCAGCGCCGGGTCGAGCTCGCTGACGCCCGGTACCGGGCCGAGTGCGCTGATCCGGCGTACGGCGGCCATCTTCCGCGGCAGCTGCAGGCCGCCGACCTCGCCGCGGCCCTCGGTGGGGCGCATGCGGCCGGTGAGCGCGAGCAGCAGACAGGTACGGCCGGAGCCGGACGGGCCTTCGATCGCGATGAGCGAGCCGGGTTCCGCCTCGATGCTCACCGAGCGGAACGCCCAGCCGCGCGGGCCTTTGAGTCCGAAGTCCTCGGCCGTGACGGCTGCCCCGTGACTGCCGTCGGGGCTGACAGGGCTGTCCATGTTCCCCCCATATTTTTTGAACTGACTGGTCAGTGCAAAAAGTATCCCGAACCCTGGACCGAAGCAAAACCCGGCCGGTCAGCCGTCGTTCGAATCCGAGCGTGGGTCGATAAAGGCCACCATCTCGAGGAGCCGTGTGCAGACACGTGCGAGCTCCTCGTGGGTCTTGTTCCGCTCGGTGATGACCGCCGCGAGCAGCAGGGCCATCAGTGCCGTGGTGCCGTTGAAGGCCTGCAGCGTGACCATGCTGGCGAACAGGTCCTGACCGGCGAACGGGCCGGCCTCCCGGGCCGCGGCCAGGATCGCCAGCGTCGACACCCCCAGCGCACACGGCGCGGCGCCGGCCAGCTGGAAGCGGAAGGCGGCCCAGATCAGGAACGGAAAAACCAGGAAGAGCAGGGCCGAACTGGCGGTACTCGTCGCCAGAATCGTCGCGAAGAGCGTTCCCAGCGCCAGCGCCACCGCCTCGATCCAGCGGCTGAGCCCGGCATTCCGCGGCCACCGAGCCCTGCGGAGGACAAGCAGAAACGGAGTGACGACAAGGACCCCCATCGCGTCACCGGTCCACCACACCGACCACGTCGGCCAGAAGTTGCTCGCCTGCAGCGCCCCGGCCAGCACGAGTACACCGCTCCCCACGGTCGAGCTGATCAGCATCCCGGCCAGCGCGCCGAGGAAGACCAGAGCCAGTACGTCCCGCAGCCGGTCCAGTTCGTTCCGGAACTTCGCCCGGCGCAGCAGCAGGTACGCGCAGACCGGGGCCAGGGTGTTGCCGGCGACGATGGCCAGCACGGCGAGGGGCGAAGGGCCGATGGACACATTGACCAGGAAGGCGCCGAGCGCGATGCCCGGCCAGATCCGCAGACCGAGGACGAGCAGGCCGGCCAGCGCCACCCCGGTCGGCGGCCACAGCGGCGTGACCTGACCGCGTACCAGCTGCTGTAGAAGCCCAAGCCGTGCGGATCCGTAGTAGGCGGCGGCGACGGCGAGGATCCACAGAGCAGCAGACCCGTAACGGACGATCTCCGCTTTGCGCACCACAGCAGTCTGCGCTCCCGGTGGGCCTGCGGCGACTCAGGCGGGGCGGAACGGTCGGCCGGGCCCCGGTGGCGGGCCGTCGTAGCGGACGACGAGGACGGCGGCATCGTCACGGTGACCGGTCCGCTCGGCCACCTTGACGACGGCCGAGGCCAGCACGTCGGGGTCGGCGTCGAATCCCGCGCGCACCAGCCGATGGACCTCGGCCAGACCTGCCTCCATCGGATAGTGCGGCCCCTCCACGACCCCGTCGGTGAGCAGGACGAGGACCCCTGCCTCCAGCAGCCGCCGGTGGGTCACCGGATAGACCTCGCCCCGCACGACGCCCAGGGGCGGGCCGCCGCGGTCAAGGGCGACGCCGGAGCGGCCGCCGGCGGTGGCCCAGACCATCGGGACATGCCCGGCCCGGGACACGGTGAGATCGCGGCTGACCGGGTCGAAGCGCAGGAAGCAGCAGGTCGCGAAGAGGCCGAAGCCCATGGAGATCAGCAGGTCGTTGGTGCGGCTCAGCACTTCTCTCGGATTGCTCGTCGCCTCGGCGAGGGCCCGCAGGCTGGTGCGGACCTGCCCCATGAACGCGACGGCCTCAACATCGTGGCCCTGCGCATCGCCGATCGAGAGCCCGAGTGAGCCGTCCATCATGATGAAGGCGTCGTACCAGTCCCCGCCCACGGCAAGCCCGTCCCGTGCGGGCGCGTACCGGGCCGCGATATGCAGGCCGGGCAACTCCGGCAGCTCGGCCGGGAGCATGTGGCGCTGCAGGGCCATGGCCAGCTCGACCCGGGCCTGCTGGAGCTTCATCCGTTCCAGGGCCTGGTCGACGAGACGCCCGAGGGTGATCAGGAGTTGCGCATTGTCGGGCGGGTCGCTGCGATGTCCGCGCATGAGCGCTCCGGGGTTCCCACATGCTCCTCACCACACTCTAGACGTCACTGCCCGCATACCACCTCCAAGAGCGAAAGCTGCAGGTCAGAGCAATTGTCAGTGGTGGCCCTCACGATGGACACATACGGCCACAGCGCCGTCACACGACGACAGGAGGTTCGTCATGGCCAGCTCCCACGCCGCAGCCGCACACCGGCGCCGCGCCACCGGCCCTGCCCCCTCACTGACCGGACCGGCGAACGACGTGCACCCCGTCCTGCGGCGGGCCTCGGCACCGCCCGCCGCCCTCGACCTGCTCGCCCAGGCCCGTACGGGCCTTGACGAGGCCGCCACTCTCGAAACGCCGAACGAGCGTTACGCCACCGCCCATCTGGCCGCCCTGCGCACCGCCGCCGCGGTCCTCGCTGCCCGCGGCCGCCCGGAGACCAGCGAGCGCCGCAGGCAGCGGATCCGCAGCGCCTGGGAAGTCCTGCCCGAGATAGCGCCGGAACTGTCCGAGTGGAGTGTTCTGTTCGCCTCGGGGGCCAGTCGCAGGGCGCGCGCCGAGGCCGGCATACAGGGCGCGGCGAGCAACCGCGACGCCGACGACCTGCTGCGCGACGCGGCCATGTTCCTGCGCCTGGTCGAGCGGATGCTCGTGCTGCAGCCGGTGCTGCCCCAGCCCAGGACGGAGCGACCGGAGAGGGGTGGCGCCATGGGGTGACGCCGTGGGGCGAGAGGGAGGGCCGGGACGCCCGACGGAGGCAATAGGGTGGACTGCGTCTTCAACCTGTTCACCGCTTCACCGTGTTCGTCCCGCCCCCTCACGCCCCGCAGCCCGGGGCGGCACCCGTCCGAGGAGTCAACTGCCGTGTCGGACCCGATGCGACCCCGCGCCTCTCTCCGTACTGCCGTGGTCTGGGAGGTCCTCAAGGAGGCCCTCGACCGACGGGTCAAGGCGGCGGGGACGGACGCCCTGGACGTCCTCGACACCGGCGGCGGCAGCGGCAACTTCGCCGTGCCCGCGGCCAAGCTCGGGCACCGCGTCACCGTTGTCGACCCCAGCCCCAACGCGCTTTTCGCGCTGGAGCGTCGGGCCGCCGAGGCCGGCGTGGCCGACCGGGTCCGCGGGGTCCAGGGCGACATCCACGGTCTCTTCGAGGTCGTCGAGCGCGGTGGCTACGACGCGGTGCTCTGCCATGGAGTCCTGGAGTACGTGGACGACCCCGCCGAGGGCGTACGGAACGCCGTGGACGCGCTCCGGCCCTCCGGCGCGCTCAGCCTGCTTGCCGCCGGACTCGGCGGGGCTGTCCTGGCCCGGGCGCTGGCAGGGCACTTCACCGAGGCCCGCACCGCGCTCACCGACCCCGCGGGCCGCTGGGGCGCCGGCGACCCGGTGCCCCGGCGCTTCACCGCCGAGCAGCTCACCGAGCTCGTCAGTGCGGCCGGCGCCGAGGTCGGTGCCGTGCACGGCGTACGGGTCTTCGCCGATCTGGTCCCGGGCGTCCTGGTGGACACCGAGCCCGGCGCGCTGGACGCGCTGCTCAAACTGGAGGCGGCGGCCGCCGAGCTGCCGGCCTTTCACTCGGTCGCGACCCAGCTCCACGTACTGGGCGAGAAGCGGGGCTGATCAGCGGCGCAGCCGCACATGGAGTACGCCACAGACCCCCCGATCGTGGCCTGCGCCCCGTATGATCGGGGGACACCATCCGGCATGACGGATCGGAGGTTGGGGCATCTACGCCTCGACACCCGAGTCGGCATGGCGGCCCGGACTGGCGAATTGGCGTAGAGGGCGGGTTTCACGGGGGCGATTCCCTGCCTATCCTGAAAGGGCCGCATACCGGTCGCCCCCCGCGACCGACGACTAGGAGGACTCCGTGCCGCTCTCGGAGCACGAGCAGCGAATGCTCGAGCAGATGGAGCGAGCGCTGTACGCCGAAGATCCCAAGTTCGCTACAGCGCTTGAGGGAAGCGGGCTGCGTACGTACACCCGGCGACGGGTTTACCAGGCAGTTGCAGGCTTTCTGGTGGGTATCGCGCTCCTCATGGCCGGAATGGTCGCGCAGCAGATCTGGATCAGCGTGGTGGGGTTTCTCGTCATGCTCGGCTGTGCGGTTCTCGCGGTCACCGGTTGGCGCAAAGCGCCCAAACCGGGTGAGCAACAGACCCAGGGGGACGCGGCGGCAACAGCTCGCCGCCAGCCCCGCCAGCGCAGGTCGATGATGGACCGGATCGAGCAGCGGTGGCAGCGTCGCCGCGACGAACAGGGCGGCCACTGAGCACCGCGGCTTCTTCGACGTGAAGAATTCGAATGAAGAATTCGAAGTGAAGTAGCAGAGCCGCGGTCCTGGTTCATAAAAAAGCTTGCTGTACGGGTGAGGGGCGACGCTCAAGAGCGTCGCCCCTCACCCGTACTCGTATCCGTCTGGTGTCAGCCTCGTTGCCGGGACGGGCGGCGCAGGAGTTCCGCCCACCGGTCCAGGCGCCAGCGGCGCACGCCCCACCGGTCGGTGAGCGTCGCCCAGCGGGCCGAGACCGCCCACATCACCCGAATGGCGGAACGGGGCGCGAGCAGCGCCCGCAGCCGCGTCCCCCGGCTCACCGCGTCGGCCAGCCCGGCCCGGACCAGCTCGGCGTCATCGGCCAGCCCCGTACCGGGCCGGGGCTCAGGGGCGTACAGCACTTGCTCCACCGCGCCGGCCACCCGGTGCACCGCGTCCGCCGCTTCGTCCTCCAGCCGTCCCAGCCGGACGATGCGCGCAGCCGCCTTGCGCTGTGTCTGCGAGTCGTCGGGCGGGATGCCGTGGTCCCAGGCTGTATCGGTGATCTCCTGCCAGGCCGCCAGCGTCCGGGCCGCGGCGTCCGCGGGCGTGCGCCCACCGGAGCCGAGCCGTCGCGCACGCACCCGCATCCGCCAGAGCATCGGCAGCATCGGCAGTACCACCACCGCCAGTACGGCAAGACTCACGCCCAGCACTGTCCCCACCGGGATCCCGGGGTCGGCGGGCGGCAGGATGTCCTGCGGCGCGGCCGCTCCGCACTCGCCGAGCCGCTTCGCCTGCGCCGTGCAGTTGTCCGAGGCGGAGGGCGCCGCGGAGGGCGTCGGCGAGCTGCTGGCGCCGGGCTGCGTCGGGCTGGACGGCTTGCCGGACGGCGACTGCGCCCGCGTGTACTCGGGCGCGGAGCCCCGGCTCGGGGTCGGCTCGAACCGCGTCCACCCCACACCCTCGAAGTACAGCTCGGGCCAGGCATGCGCCTCTTTCAGACCGACCGACATGGTGCCGTCCGACCGCGGGGAGCCCGGAGTGAAGCCCACCGCGACCCGTGCCGGTATGCCCAGCGTCCTGGCCATCGCGGCCATCGAGAACGAGAAGTGGACGCAGAACCCCTTCTTCTGCCTCAGGAAGCGGGTGATCGCGGAGACACCCGTACCCGACGTGACCTGGGTGTCGTAGGTGAAGCCGCCGTCCACGGCGAACCAGTCCTGCAGCTTGACGGCCCGCTCGTAGTCGTTCGTGGCGCCCTTCGTCACCTTCTGCGCCGTGTTCCCGACCTCGGCGGGCAGCACATCGGGCACCTTGGTGTACTCGCGCAGCAGCGCCGCCGGCGGCGCGGGCGCCTTGGCCAGCTGATCCGGTCTCGGGTTCACCAGAAGGCTGGTGACCTGGTACTGCGCACCGCGGGTGTTCTGACCACGGTCGCCGACCAGGGTCCGCCCGGTGGGCTCGTACCGCCAGCGGCCTTTGATCCGCACCTTCGTCGCCGGGTACGGGAGCGGCAGCCAGCTCTGCTTGTACGAGCCGGCGGCCGATATGTTGGTCTTGATCTCGGTGGCGCTGACCGACGGACTCAGCCCGTCCGGCCGGGGCAGCTCGTCCGGTACGTCCTTGACCTTGCGCTCGGAGGACTTCCACGCCGTGCCGTCGAACTGGTCCAGCGCGACGATCCGCAGATACAGGTCCTGCGTGTTCGTCGCGTTGGTGCGGTACCGGATGACCTCGCGGTCCTCGGGCTGGTTGAGGCTGTCCTGCAGCGAGACCAGCGGGTTCACCGCGGAGATGGTGCCGCCGCCCGCGCCTGCTCCGTCCCCGCTGTCAGCGCTGCCCAGCAGCCCGCCGTCCAGCGCCGGCAGCGCCGCCGGGACCACCAGCGCCACGCCCAGCGCGAGCGCGCCGATACGCCGACCGGTACGGACCGGTGCCAGCGGATTGCCGCCCGCCGAGTCGAATCCGACCGCGGTACGCCCCTGTGCCGAGGCGGCGCCGCCGAAGACCCGGCCCCACTGGGAGAGCCGGTCCCGGCCCTCGGCCAGCAGAAGCACCAGATATCCGGTGGACGCGAGCAGGAACCAGAGCCAGTTCGCGCCGCCGCCGGAGAGCCCCGCGGCCACCGAGTAGAGCGCCAGCAGCGGTAGCCCGGCCGGGGCCGCGCTGCGGAACGTCACCGCGAGGGCATCCACCGCGAGGCCGATCACCAGCACGCCGCCGATCACCATCAGCCTGATGCCGTCGGTCGCCGGCGCCGGGATCGCGTACCGCCCGACATCCTCGGCGCCCGCGTTCAGCAGCTGGCCGAACTGCTCGATCGCCTCGGGCCCCGGCAACAGCCCAAGGATCGCCTGGCCCCGGGCGAAGACCACGGTGAGCAGCAGCAGCGTGACGAGCGCCTGCACCGCCACCGTCAGCGGCCTGGCCAGCGGCACCCGCCGGGCGAGCGCGCCCACCCCGCTCTGGATCGCCAGCAGGAACGCCGCCTGCAGCATCCAGGAGGCCGGTTCGACCAGCGGCAGCATTGCGCCCGCCGCCATTAGCGTGGCGGCGAAGGCGCAGAGTGCCAGCCGTCCGCGACCGCTCATGACCAACCCCCAGAGAAACTGTCCGTACTGCCGCCGGGAGACGCGATGCGCTGCCGGCCCGCCTGCTGCCACAGCTCGGACAGCGTCGTCCCGGGCGTCACGGCGAGCGCCGTCCAGCCTGCCTCGCGCAGCTGCGTCAGCCGCTCGTCGACCGCCCCGGCGACCGCGCCGCTCGTCACCCAGGTCCCGCTGTCCAGGACGAACGCGACGGCCGCGCCGCTGCGCTGCCGCATCCTGGCCGCGACCGCCGCCTGCTCCTCGTCCAGGTCGCCGAAGAAGGCGACCAGCAGCCCTTCGTTTCCGCCGCGCAGGACGTCGTACGAGCGCGAGAGCCCCGCCCCGTCGGAGTGGTCGACGACCGCGAGGGTGTCCATCATCAGACCCGCGGAGTCCGCGGACTCCTGGGTCGATCCGGCGAAGCCGTCGGCGCCCTCACCGGGCACCGAGTTCCCCGTGTCCGTCAACAGCCGGACCGCGAAGCCCCGTTCCAGCATGTGCACCAGCGCGGAGGCCGCGCCCGAGACCGCCCACTCGAAGGCGGAGTCGGGACCGGCACCCTGGTAGGCGAGCCGCCGGGTGTCGAGCAGCACCGTGCATCTGGCGCGCTGCGGCTGCTCCTCGCGGCGCACCATCAGCTCGCCGTAGCGCGCGGTGGAGCGCCAGTGCACCCGGCGAAGATCGTCGCCGTAGCGGTAGTTGCGCGGAATGATGTCGTCGTCGCCCGCCAGCGCCAGCGAGCGCTGCCGCCCGTCGCCGTACCCCGAGGCCTCGCCCGCCAGCTTCACCGGAGGCAGCGTCTCGGTGTGCGGAATGACGGTGAGGGTGTCGTACGCGCTGAACGAGCGGGTCAGCTCGCACATCCCGAACGGGTCGCTCAGCCGCAGCTGCAGCGGCCCGAGCGGATAGCGCCCGCGCAGATCCGAGCGCACCCGGTACGACACCTCGCGCCGCCCGCCCGCCTCCACCCGGTCCAGGACGAACCGGGGCCGTGGCCCCAGCACGTAGGGCACATGATCCTGGAGCATCAGCAGCCCGGTGGGCAGCCGCGAGACATTGTCCATCCGCAGATGCACCCGTGCCTCGGAACCGGCGGGCACCCGCAAGGGCGAAAGACGCCGGCTGCCCGCGACCCGGTAGCGCGTGCGGTACAGCACGGCCACACAGACCAGCGGCAGCACGGCGAGCAGCAGTCCGACCCGCAACAGGTCGCCCTGCCCCAGGACGTACGCGCACACCGCTGCCGCCACTCCCGCCGCGAGGAAGGAACGACCGCGCGTGGTCAGCCCGCCCAGGGCCCCCCGCACCCCGCCCGTGTCCTTGCCTTCCGCGGCGGCCGGCGCCCCGGCCGACATCACAACCGCCGGGCGCCGGGCTGCTGGCCGTAGAGCGGCGACTGAACCGGCCTGCCCGGCACATAGGCGCTCTCCGAGCCCCCGGCCGTGGGCACGGGGATGCGCTGCATGATCTCCAGCACGACCTGCTCGGCCGTACGGCGGTTCAACTGCGCCTGCGCGGTGGGCAGCAGCCGGTGCGCCAGCACCTGCACCGCCAGCGACTGGACGTCGTCCGGCAGGGCGTAGTCACGGCCGCTGAGCGCGGCCGTGGCCTTCGCGGCGCGCAGCAGATGCAGTGTGGCGCGCGGCGACGCTCCGAGTCTGAGATCCGGGTGGTTACGGGTGGCCGCCACCAGCTCCACGGCGTACCGCCGCACGGAATCGGCGACATGGACCGTACGCACCGCGTCGATGAGCTTCACGATGTCGTGGGCGTGCGCCACCGGCTGCAGATCGTCCAGCGGCGAGACGCCGCCGTGCACATCGAGCATCTGCAGCTCGGCGTCCGCGCTGGGATAGCCGATCGACACCCGCGCCATGAAGCGGTCGCGCTGCGCCTCCGGCAGCGGGTAGGTGCCCTCCATCTCCACCGGGTTCTGGGTGGCCACCACCATGAAGGGGCTGGGCAGTTCGTACGTGTGCCCGTCGATGGTGACCTGGCGCTCCTCCATCGACTCCAGCAGCGCCGACTGGGTCTTCGGCGAAGCGCGGTTGATCTCGTCGCCGATCACGATCTGGGCGAAGATCGCACCGGGCTTGAACTCGAAGTCCCGCCGTTGCTGGTCGAAGATCGACACACCGGTGATGTCCGACGGCAGCAGATCCGGAGTGAACTGGATACGCCGCACCGAACAGTCGATGGATCTCGCCAGCGCCTTGGCCAGCATTGTCTTGCCCACGCCCGGCACATCTTCGATGAGCAGATGCCCCTCGGCGAGCAGCACGGTCAGCGAAAGCCGTACGACCTCAGGCTTGCCCTCGATCACACCCTCCACCGACCTGCGGACACGCTCCGCTGTGGTGGTCAGATCTGTGAGGCTCGCTCGATCGTCATAGGTCGTCACCCGGCCCTCCTCGGCCCGTTCTACGGGCCGGTTGCTCTTCGGACGGCCCGGCCCACCCCAAAACACGGACACCTACTCCGGATGGTTCCGGAAGGGTGCCACACACGCATTCTTGTTGCCGTTACCGCGTCGTGTCACTCGCCTGTGGATAAGTGGGTGGGATATGCCGAGTTTGCTGTGGTTTCTCCGGTGTCCGACTGGTCACACTGCGGGGTCGATCTCCCGCAGCAGACCCTCCGTCACATCGAAGACGAAGCCGCGCACGTCGTCGGTGTGCGGCAGGAACGGCGAGGTGCGCACCCGCTGCATCGACTGCCGTACGTCCTGATCGACGTCCCGGAACGCCTCGACCGCCCAGGCCGGCCGCTGCCCGACCTCGTCCTCCAGCTCGTGCCGGAAGTCCTCGGTGATCTTCTCCAGACCACAGTTGGTGTGGTGGATGAGTATGACGCTGCGCGTGCCGAGCGCCCGCTGGCTGATGGTCAGCGACCGGATCACATCGTCCGTGACCACGCCGCCCGCATTGCGGATCGTGTGGCAGTCGCCCAGCTCCAGACCGAGCGCGTCGTGCAGGTCGAGCCGGGCGTCCATGCAGGCGACCACGGCCACTCGCAGCACGGGGCGGGCGTCCATCCCGGGGTCCTGGAAGCCGGCGGCGTAGCGCCGGTTCGCCTCGACAAGACGATCGGTGACCGTGCCGCTGGAACACGCTGCGTCGGCGGAGTGGTGCGCGGAAGTCGACATGAGGACGACGGTAATGCGCACAGGCAGTCGAAGCCTGCTGTGAGAGGGGACAAAGAACAACAATGAGGCTTGTTGTGAGGTAACCCACAGGTGTGATGCGGCCGCGTCCGTACGGGTGAAGTGTCCGCGTCCGTGAACCCGTCCTCACCCGCCCGCGCCACGCGCCCGCCGGTTGATTGACCGGAAAGATGTGTGGACTAAAGTGACGCGAAGTTCACGGACACATCCTGCACATCCTGCAAGTTTGACGTTTCCCCGCGTGTGCGGCGTATTACGACCCTTCTGAGCGGGCGGGGACCCGGCAGTACGCACGCCCGCGCAGGACCTGAGAGGGCGCATGAGCCAGACCCGACACGTCCCGGTAATGCTCCAGCGGTGCTTGGACCTGTTGGCCCCGGCGCTGGACCGGCCGGGCGCGGTCGTCGTCGACTGCACCCTCGGCCTCGGCGGCCACAGCGAGGCCCTGCTCACGCAGTTCCCCGAGGTGCACCTTGTCGCGCTCGACCGCGACAAGGAGGCACTGCGGCTGTCGGGCGAGCGGCTCGCGCCGTTCGGTGACCGGGCCACCCTGGTGCACGCCGTCTACGACGAGCTGCCCGAGGTCCTTGAGCGCCTGAAGATCCCGAAGGTCCAGGGCATCCTCTTCGATCTCGGCGTCTCCTCCATGCAGCTCGACGAGGCGGACCGCGGATTCGCCTATGCCCAGGACGCCCCTCTCGACATGCGCATGGACCAGACGACCGGGATGAGCGCCGCCGAGGTCCTCAACACCTATCCGCCGGGCGAGCTGGTGCGGATCCTGCGCTCGTACGGCGAGGAGAAGCAGGCCAAGCGGATCGTCTCGGCGGTCGTACGGGAACGGGAGAAGGAGCCCTTCTCGAACAGCGCACGGCTCGTCGAGCTGATCCGCGACGCGCTGCCGCAGGCCGCCAAGCGCACCGGAGGCAACCCCGCCAAGCGCACCTTCCAGGCTCTGCGTATCGAGGTCAACGGCGAACTGACCGTTCTGGAGCGCGCCATCCCGGCCGCGGTGCAAGCGCTCGCGGTCGGCGGCCGGATCGCCGTGCTCTCGTACCACTCGCTGGAGGACCGGCTGGTCAAGCAGGTCTTCGCGGCGGGTGCGGCCAACACGGCACCGCCCGGACTGCCCGTCGTACCCGAGCAGTACCAGCCGCGGCTCAAGCTGCTGACCCGCGGCGCGGAACTCCCGACGGAGGCAGAGGTCGCCGAGAACCGCCGCGCGGCACCCGCGCGGTTCAGGGGAGCGCAGCGCATCCGGGAGGACGTGTGAGCTCAGCGGCCAAGCAGCTGAAGGGGCGGGCCGCGCGGCTCGCGCGGCTGATGCCGTCGGGGCCGAGCACCGCCGCCCGTACCCCCTTCGTCCTGCTGGTCGTGCTCCTCCTCGGCGGCGGGCTGATCACGCTGCTCCTGCTGAACTCCGCCCTCAACGAGGGCTCGTTCAAACTGAGCGAGCTCAAGAGGCAGACCACCGAGCTCACCGACGAGGAGCAGGCGCTGCAGCGGGACGTGGACAACCACTCCGCCCCGGACGCGCTCGAGCGGCGGGCCCGCGAGCTCGGCATGGTGCCCGGCGGCAGTCCCGCCTTCCTGGACGCCGACGGCACGGTCCGCGGGGTGCCCCGGGTGGCCTCGGGGCAGCCCCGACCGGACCCGACTCCGATGGAGATCCAGGAACCGGCGCCGCCGCCCCCGGCCCCTCCAGCGCCGTCCGTCTCCGCCTCCCGCTCGGCCCAGGCTCCCGCCACGCACCCCTCCGCGTCGGCCCCGCCGGCCAGGCAGGCGCAGCAGTCCGCGCCCGCGCCCGCCACGCCAGCGCCCCCAGCGCCCCCAGCGCCCGCCACGCCAGCGCCCCCCGCGCCTGCGCCCCCCGCGCCCGCCGCGCCCCCCAAACCGGCAGCCAAGCCCGCGCCCGCCAACGCGGCCAAGCCGTCGCAGGAACCCGCGAAGCCGCCCCCGACGACCCCCGGCAGGTGACGCAGTGCCCCTCAAGGAACCACCGCGCCGCCGAGTCCCGGGCCCCGCCCGGCGGCCGTCCGTACGTCCTGCGGCCCGCCGGCGGCCGCGCCCGGCGCCCCGCCCGATCCGGCTCGGCAGCCCCCGCCCCCGGCTGCGGCTGGTCAGCCTCGGCCTGACGCTCGTCATGCTGGCCTTCGTCGTCCGGCTGCTCCAGGTGCAGGCCGTCGACGCCGGCGCGTATGCCGCCAAGGCGGAGAAGAATCGCTACCTCAGCCATAAGCTCACCGCGGAGCGCGGCGAGATCACCGACCGGGCCGGCATCGCCCTGGCCACCAGCGTCGACGCGTACGACATCACCGCCGACCCGAAGCTGTTCACTCCCGAGGAGAGCAAGGCTCCCAACGCTCCGGAACAGGCGGCCGCACTGCTCGCCCCGATCCTCGGCAAGGACGTCGCCGAGCTGGCGAAGAAGCTCAGGACGCCCAAATCCCGGTACACCGTGCTGGCCCGCCGCCAGACCCCCCAGGTCTGGAACCAGATCAAGGACCTCAAGGGCGTCTTCGCCGAGAAGGCCAGGGCCGACAAGTCCACGGGAGGCCCCGGTGCCAATGTGCTGAGCGGTGTCTTCCAGGAACCGAGCAGCAAACGCGTCTACCCGAACGGCGATCTCGCCGCCGGGATACTGGGCTACGTCACCGGTGACGGCAAGGGAGGCGGCGGCGTCGAGTCGATGCTCGAGAAGGTCCTCGCCGGCCAGGACGGACAGATCACCTACGCCCAGTCCGGCGGTCGGCGGGTGCCCACCGCGGGCTCCCGCGAGGTCCCCGCGGTCCCCGGCTCCGACATCGAGCTGACCATCGACCGCGACATCCAGTGGGCCGCCCAGCAGGCCATCGCCGACCAGGTGAAGAAGTCCAAGGCCGACCGCGGCTACGTGATAGTGCAGAACACCCAGACCGGCGAGGTCCTCGCCATGGCCAACGCGCCGGGCTTCGACCCCAACGACCTCACCCAGGCCAATTCGGCGGCCATGGGCAACGCCGCGCTCCAGGACGCGTACGAACCCGGCTCCACCGCCAAGGTGATGTCGATGGCCGCCGTCCTCGAGGAGAAGGCCGCCACGCCCGGCACCCATGTCGTCGTCCCCAACCGGCTGCACCGCGGCGACCGGCTCTTCAAGGACGACATCGACCACCCCACCTGGAACCTCACGCTCAACGGCGTACTGGCCAAGTCCAGCAACATCGGAACGATCCTGGCGACCGGCCAGCTCGGCAAGACCCAGCCCGCGGCGAATCAGGTGCTCTACACCTATCTGCGGAAATTCGGCCTGGGCAGCCCGAGCGGGATCGGCTACCCGGGCGAGACGCCCGGCATCCTCGCCAAGCCGCAGAAGTGGTCCACCTCGCAGCAGTACACGATCCCTTTCGGCCAGGGCCTCTCGCTCAACGCCATGCAGGCGGCCTCCGTCTACTCGACGATCGCCAACGGCGGCGTACGCGTCGAGCCCACCCTGATCCGCGGCACCAAGGGGCCCGACGGGCGCTTCACCCCGGCCCCCGCCCCCAAGAAGGCCCGGGTGGTCAGCGAGCAGACCGCCAGAACGCTGGCCACCATGCTGGAGTCGGTCGTCGGTGACGAGGAAGGCACCGGCACCAAGGGCCGTATCCCGGGCTACCGCGTCGCGGGCAAGACCGGAACGGCCAACCGTGTCGACCCGGAACTGGGCCGCTACAAGGGCTACACCGCCTCCTTCGCCGGCTTCGCGCCCGCCGACAAACCGCGGATCACCGTCTACTGCGCCATCCAGAACCCCACCAAGGGCAGCTACTTCGGCGGCCAGATCTGCGGGCCGATCTACCGGAAGGTCATGGAGTTCGCCCTCAAGACCCTCCAGGTCGCACCGACCGGCAGCGATCCCGCCCGGCTGCCCGTCACCTTCCAACCCGGCGAGTGACCCGGAGGAACAACCAGTGACAACCATCACCTCCGATTCCGGGAACCATCCGGAGAACCGCGCCGCCGCAGCCACCTCACTTCGCCCCGGGCCGGGTGCGCCCGGTACGCTCACCGCCGTGTCACACGCTGATCAGTACCGAACCACCGAGCCGGACGCCCCCGCGAAACACCCGGGAGCGCCCCGACCGGACCGGCCCCGCCCGACACCCCTGGGGGAGCTGGCCGCCCGGCTGGGTGTGAAGAGCCCTGGCGCCGGCGAGGTCACCGGCATCACCCACGACTCCCGGGCGGTACGCCCAGGTGACGTGTACGCCGCCCTGCCCGGCGCCCGCCTGCACGGCGCCGACTTCGTGGCGCAGGCCGCGGACCTCGGGGCGGCCGCGATCCTCACCGACCCGACCGGCGCCGAGCGCGCCGCCGAGACCGGCCTGCCGGTCCTGGTCACCGAGAACCCGCGCGGCCGCATGGGCGAACTCGCCGCCGAGATCTACGGCCGTCCCGGCGAGGACCTGCTCCAGATCGGCATCACCGGCACCTCCGGCAAGACCACCACGGCGTACCTCGTCGAGGGCGGGCTGCAGGCGGCGGGCCGCTCCACCGGCCTGATCGGCACGGTCGAGATGCGGATCGGCGAGGAGCGCATCAAGTCCGAGCGCACCACCCCCGAAGCCACCGACCTCCAGGCTCTGTTCGCCGTCATGCGCGAGCGCGGCGTCGATTCGGTCGCCATGGAGGTCTCCAGCCACGCCCTCGTGCTCGGCCGGGTCGACGGCTGCGTCTTCGACGTCGCCGTCTTCAACAACCTCAGCCCGGAGCACATGGAATTCCACTCCGACATGGAGGACTACTTCCAGGCGAAGGCGCAGCTCTTCACGCCCAAGCGGAGCAGGCTCTCAGTCGTCAACTTCGATGACGAGTACGGCCGCAGGCTGCTCAAGGAAGCGTCCGTCCCGGTCACCACCTTCTCAGCCGAGGGCCACCCGGACGCCGACTGGCGGGCCGAGAACGTTGAAATCAGCGCCGTCGGATCGACTTTCACCGCGGTCGGCCCCAAGGGCGAGCGCGTACGCGCCGAGGCCCCGCTGCCCGGACCGTTCAACGTCGCCAACACCCTGGCGGCGGTCGTCACCCTCGCCGTCGCCGGCCTCGACCCGCAGACCGCCGCCGACGGCATCGCCGCCGTCCCCGGCGTACCGGGCCGTCTCGAGCGCGTCGACGCGGGCCAGCCGTACCTCGCCGTCGTCGACTACGCCCACAAGACGGACGCCGTCGAATCGGTCCTGCGGTCCCTGCGCAAGGTCACCGAGGGCAAGGTGCACATCGTGCTCGGCTGCGGCGGCGACCGCGACCAGACCAAGCGCGGCCCGATGGGCGCCGCCGCCGCACGCCTCGCCGACACCGCCGTACTGACCTCCGACAACCCCCGGTCCGAGGACCCGCTCGCGATCCTCGCCGCCATGCTCGCGGGCGCCGCCGAGGTGCCGATCCACGAGCGCGGCGACGTCCTGGTCGAGGCCGACCGGGCCGCGGCCATCGCCGCGGCCGTGGCCCGAGCGCAGCCCGGTGACACCGTGCTGATCGCCGGCAAGGGACATGAACAGGGCCAGGACATCGCCGGAGTGGTCCGCCCCTTCGACGACCGTCAGGTACTTCGCGCAGCTATCCAGAACAGTCAGGGATGACCAAGTGATCGCCCTCCCTCTCGCCGAGATCGCCGAAATCGTCGGCGGGCAGTCGTACGACATACCGGATCCGGCCGTACGGATCAGCGGTCCCGTCGTGATCGACTCCCGCGCGGTTCAGCCCGGCAGTCTCTTCGCCGCCTTCGCCGGCGAACATGTCGACGGCCACGACTACGCACGGAGCGCCGTGGCGGCGGGTGCGGTGGCCGTGCTGGCCACCCGCCCCGTCGGGGTACCCGCGATCGTCGTGCCGGACGTCACCGCCGCGCTCGGTGCCCTCGCGCGCACCGTCGTCGAACGCCTCGGCACCACCACGGTCGCGCTCACCGGCTCGGCCGGCAAGACCAGTACCAAGGACCTGATCGCCCAACTCCTGGAGCGCAAAGGCCCCACGGTCTACCCGGCAGGCAATCTGAACAACGAGATCGGCCTGCCCCTGACCGCGTTGCGGGCCGGCGAGGACACCGAGCACCTCGTCCTCGAAATGGGCGCCCGCTACATCGGCGACATCCGCTACCTCACCGGCCTGGTCCCGCCGAAGGTCGGTCTCGTACTGAACGTCGGCACCGCCCACATCGGAGAGTTCGGCGGCCGCGAGCAGATCGCCGAGGCCAAGGGGGAGATCGTCGAGTGCCTGCCCCCGGCGGCAGCGGGCGGCATCGCCGTACTCAACGCCGACGACCCTCTCGTACGGGCCATGTCCTCCCGTACCAAGGCCCGCGTGGTCCTGTTCGGAGAGGCCCAGGACGCCGACGTACGTGCCGAAAATGTCCGGCTCACAGCGAACGGACAGCCCGCTTTCAGGCTCCACACACCCTCCGGGTGCAGCGACGTGACCATGCGGCTGTACGGTGAGCACCACGTGTCGAACGCGCTCGCCGCGGCCGCCGTCGCCCATGAGCTGGGCATGTCCGTCGACGAGATCGCCCGCGCGCTCTCCGAGGCGGGCTCCCTCTCCCGCTGGCGCATGGAGGTCACCGAGCGTCCGGACGGCGTGACGATCGTCAATGACGCCTACAACGCGAACCCCGAGTCCATGAGAGCGGCGCTGCGTGCGCTGGCGGCCATGGGCCAGGGGCGGCGGACCTGGGCGGTGCTCGGCCATATGGCCGAGCTCGGCGACGAAGCGCTCGCCGAGCACGACGCTGTCGGACGGCTCGCCGTCCGGCTCAACGTCAGCAAGCTCGTCGCAGTCGGGGGCAGGGAAGCGTCCTGGCTGCAACTGGGCGCATATAACGAGGGTTCGTGGGGTGAGGAGTCGGTGCACGTGTCCGACGCGCAGGCGGCGGTCGACCTGTTGCGCAGTGAGCTGCGTCCGGGAGACGTCGTGCTGGTGAAGGCTTCCAGGTCGGTCGGGCTCGAGCGGGTCGCCCAGGCACTGCTCGAGAACACCACCGAGGGTGAGGTCGCCGGCCGATGAGGCAGATCCTCTTCGCGGGAGCCATCGGGCTCTTCCTGACCCTGGTCGGTACCCCGCTGCTGATCAAACTCCTGGCCCGCAAGGGATACGGGCAGTTCATCCGGGACGACGGCCCGCGCAGCCACGGCAGCAAGAAGGGAACGCCCACCATGGGCGGTATCTCCTTCATCCTGGCCACGCTCATCGCATACGCCCTCGCCAAGGTGATCACCGGCGAGGACCCGACGTTCTCGGGTGT
Organism: Streptomyces sp. NPDC002730; assembly: GCF_042888805.1. Taxonomy (NCBI): domain Bacteria; kingdom Bacillati; phylum Actinomycetota; class Actinomycetes; order Kitasatosporales; family Streptomycetaceae; genus Streptomyces; species Streptomyces sp. NPDC002730. The sequence continues at coordinate 391,857 of NZ_JBIAQG010000006.1, read as the reverse complement.
GCTGGTGCTCTTCCTGATGGCGGGCATGGGCCTGGTCGGCTTCCTGGACGACTACATCAAGATCGTCAAGCAGCGCTCACTCGGTCTGCGGGCCAAGGCGAAGATGGCCGGACAGCTGATCGTCGGCATCGCCTTCGCCGTGCTGTCACTGCAGTTCGCCGACAGTCGCCACCAAACCCCCGCCTCCACCAAGCTGTCGTTCATCACGGACTTCGGCTGGTCGATCGGCCCGGTGATCTTCGTCGTCTGGGCGCTGTTCATGATTCTCGCGATGTCCAACGGCGTGAACCTGACGGACGGTCTGGACGGCCTGGCCACCGGCGCGTCGGTGATGGTCTTCGGCGCGTACACCTTCATCGGGCTCTGGCAGTTCCAGGAGTCCTGCGCCAACGCGGTGACGCTGACCAACCCCAACGCCTGCTTCGAAGTACGGGATCCGCTCGATCTCGCGGTCGTCGCCTCCGCCCTGATGGGCTCCTGCTTCGGCTTCCTGTGGTGGAACACCTCGCCCGCCAAGATCTTCATGGGTGACACAGGGTCGCTCGCACTCGGCGGCGCGCTCGCGGGTCTGGCGATCTGCTCCCGTACGGAGCTCCTGCTGGCCCTTCTCGGCGGACTGTTCGTCCTGATCACCATGTCCGTGGTCATCCAGGTCGGTTCCTTCAAGATGACCGGCAAGCGCGTCTTCCGGATGGCTCCGCTCCAGCACCACTTCGAACTCAAGGGGTGGTCCGAGGTCCTTGTCGTGGTCCGCTTCTGGATTATCCAGGGCATGTGCGTGATCGTGGGTCTGGGGCTCTTCTACGCGGGCTGGGCGGCCGACAAGTGAGTGCGCAGGACTGGCAGGGCAAGCGGGTCACGGTCGCGGGACTCGGCGTCTCCGGGATCCCGGCCGCCCGGGTGCTGCACGGCCTCGGCGCCGTCGTCACCGTCGTCAACGACGGCGACGACGAGCGCGCCCGTACGCAGGCCGCCGAGCTGGAGGCGGAGGGAATCACCGTGCGCCTCGGCGACGGCGCGACGCTGCCCGCCGGCACCGAGCTCATTGTCACCGCGCCCGGCTGGAAGCCGGACAAGCCGCTCTTCCTGGCCGCCGCCGAGGCGGGCATCGAGGTCTGGGGCGACGTCGAACTGGCCTGGCGGCTGCGCGGGCGGGACGGCAGAAAAGCAGCGCCGTGGCTCACGGTCACCGGCACCAACGGCAAGACCACGACGGTACGGATGCTCGCCTCGATCCTTGAGGCCGCGGGCCTGCGCACGGCGGCCGTCGGCAACATCGGCGTCTCGCTGCTGGACGCGGTCCTCGGCGACGAGACGTACGACGTACTCGCCGTCGAGCTCTCCAGCTACCAGCTGCACTGGGCGCCCTCGCTGCGCGCCCACTCCGCCGCCGTGCTCAACCTGGCGCCGGACCACCTCGACTGGCACGGCTCCATGGAGGCGTACGCCGCCGACAAGGGCCGTATCTACGCAGGCAACACGGTCGCCTGCGTCTACAACGCCGCCGACAAGGCCACCGAGGACCTGGTGCGCGAGGCCGACGTGGAGGAGGGCTGCCGGGCCATCGGCTTCACCCTCGGTACGCCGGGGCCCTCCCAACTCGGGGTCGTCGAGGGCCTCCTGGTCGACCGCGCCTTCGTCGACAACCGGCAGAAGCAGGCTCAGGAGCTCGCCGAGGTCGCGGACGTCAATCCGCCGGCCCCGCACAACATCGCCAACGCCCTCGCGGCTGCCGCGCTGGCCCGCGCCTTCGGCGTCGCGCCCGCCGCCGTACGCGACGGACTGCGCAACTTCCGCCCCGACCCCCACCGCATCGAGCATGTCGCCGACGTCGCCGGCGTCTCGTACATCGACGACTCCAAGGCCACCAACACGCATGCCGCGGAGGCGTCCCTGGCCGCCTATGACCCGATCGTGTGGATCGCGGGCGGTCTGGCCAAAGGCGCGAGCTTCGACGAACTCGTCGAGAAGTCGGCAAAGCGACTGCGCGCTGTCCTTCTGATCGGTGCGGACCGAGCCCTCATCCGTGAAGCCCTCGCGCGACACGCCCCCGAGGTCCCGGTCGTCGACCTCGACCGGACAGACACTGGGGCGATGTCGGCGGTGGTCCGGGAAGCAGCACGACTCGCCCGGCCGGGGGACACGGTTCTGCTGGCCCCGGCCTGCGCCTCGATGGACATGTTCGCCAACTACAACAAGCGAGGCGAGGCGTTCGCGGACGCGGTCCGCGCACTCGCCGCCGAGCGCGCCTGAGCCCGACCCCTGCGCCGTGCCGTGCTCCGGGGCCGCCCCGGGACCGTGGCAGCCGCGCCAGGCACGACTGGAGGGGACAGCGACCATGCCGGCCGATGACACCGCAGCCGCGCGGAGCGCGGCCCGCCCGAAGCAGCGCATGGCTGAAATTCTGCCCCGCCGGCGTTTCAGGCGCGGGGTCTGGGGCGGAGCCCCGGTCGGGCTCGGGCCTGCCTTTCTGCCCGCGGCCGTCCCCGCCCTCGCGGGCCCGGCGCCGGCCCACGCCGGACTCGCGCTGCGCAGCCGAGCCTCCGGGGGCGCCGTCCGCCGTCCGCCCGTCGGCCGTGGCGGAGGCCGCAGGCCCGGCGCGTCGCGCCCGCCGCGGAGCAGGCGGCCACGGCGGCTGTACGAGCAGGCGCGCCGGGCCTGGGACCGGCCGCTGACGGCGTACTACCTGGTCCTCGGCAGCAGTCTCCTGATCACCGTGCTCGGCCTGGTCATGGTCTACTCCGCCTCGATGATCAAGGCGCTCGAGCTCTCGCTCCCGGCCTCGTACTTCTTCCGCAAGCAGTTCATCGCCGCCGTACTCGGCACCTGTCTGCTGCTGGTCGCCTCACGGATGCCGGTCAAGCTCCACCGGGCACTGTCCTACCCGCTCCTGATGGGCACCGTCTTTCTGATGGTGCTCGTCCAGATCCCCGGGATAGGGCATGCGGTCAACGGCAACCAGAACTGGATCTATCTGGGCGGCCCGTTCCAGCTCCAGCCCAGTGAGTTCGGCAAGCTGGCGCTGATCCTCTGGGGCGCCGATCTGCTCGCCCGCAAGCAGGACAAGCGGCTGCTTACCCAGTGGAAGCACATGCTGGTGCCGCTCGTCCCGGTCGCCTTCCTGCTGCTCGGCCTGATCATGCTGGGCGGCGACATGGGTACGGCGATCATCCTCACGGCGATCCTCTTCGGTCTGCTGTGGCTGGCCGGAGCCCCGACCCGGCTCTTCGCGGGTGTGCTCGGCATCGCCGGCTTCGTCGGCTTCGTGCTGATCAAGACCAATGAGAACCGCATGTCACGGCTCTCCTGCATCGGCGCCATCGACCTCGGCCCCCAAGGCGAGTGCTGGCAGGCCGTGCACGGCATCTATGCTCTAGCCTCCGGCGGATGGTTCGGTTCCGGCCTCGGTGCAAGTGTGGAAAAATGGGGTCAACTCCCCGAGCCGCACACCGATTTCATCTTCGCCATCGCCGGGGAGGAACTGGGCCTGGCGGGGACGCTGTCGGTGCTCGCCCTCTTCGCGGCTCTAGGCTATGCGGGTATCCGCGTGGCCGGACGCACGGAGGACCCCTTCGTGAGGTACGCAGCGGGAGGTGTGACCACCTGGATCACGGCCCAGGCCGTGGTCAATATCGGTGCGGTGCTCGGTCTGCTGCCGATCGCCGGTGTCCCGCTCCCGCTGTTCTCCTACGGAGGGTCGGCCCTGCTGCCGACCATGTTCGCAGTAGGGCTGCTGATCGCCTTCGCGCGAGAGGATCCCGCCGCGAAGGCGGCCCTGGCCATGCGGCGGCCCGGGGTGAGATGGAAGACGATGAGACGGCGCGTCAAGAAGCGTCCGTCCGGAGAGCGGTGAATTTCGGTGCATGTCGTACTCGCCGGTGGGGGGACCGCCGGCCACATCGAGCCAGCGCTCGCCCTCGCGGACGCCCTGCGCAGGCAGGACCCGACCGTGGGAATCACGGCCCTGGGCACGGAGAAGGGGCTCGAGACCAGGCTCGTACCCGAGCGGGGTTACGAGCTGGCGCTCATCCCCGCCGTTCCGCTGCCACGCAAGCCCACCCCTGAGCTGATCACCGTCCCCGGACGGCTGCGCGGCACCATCAAGGCCGCCGAGCAGATCCTGGAGCGTACGAAGGCGGACTGCGTCGTCGGCTTCGGCGGATATGTCGCGCTGCCCGGCTATCTGGCCGCCAAGCGGCTCGGTGTGCCGATCGTCGTGCACGAGGCCAACGCCCGTCCGGGCCTGGCCAACAAGATCGGTTCGCGGTACGCGGCCGGGGTCGCCGTTGCCACCCCGGACAGCAAGCTGCGCAACTCCCGCTACATCGGCATCCCGCTGCGCCACACCATCGCCACCCTCGACCGCGCCCGGGTGCGCCCCGAGGCGCGTGCCGCCTTCGGTCTCGACCCCAACCTGCCGACGCTGCTGGTCTCCGGCGGCTCGCAGGGTGCCCGCCGCCTCAACGAGGTGATCCAGCAGATCGCTCCGGTGCTGCAGCGCTCCGGTATCCAGATCCTGCACGCGGTCGGTCCGAAGAACGAATTGCCGCATGTGGACAACATGCCCGGTATGCCGCCCTACATCCCGGTACCGTACGTGGACCGGATGGATCTCGCGTACGCCGCGGCCGACATGATGCTCTGCCGCGCGGGCGCGATGACCGTCGCCGAACTCTCCGCCGTCGGGCTGCCCGCCGCATATGTACCGTTGCCGATCGGCAACGGCGAACAGCGGCTGAACGCTCAGCCGGTGGTGAAGGCCGGCGGCGGACTGCTGGTCGACGACGCCGAACTGACCCCCGAGTGGGTTCAGGGCAATGTCCTTCCGGTGCTCGCCGATCCGCACCGGCTGTACGAGATGTCCCGTGCGGCCGCCGAGTTCGGCCGCAGGGATGCCGACGACCTGCTCGTCGGCATGGTGTACGAGGCGATCGCTGCACACCGCAGGGCGTGAGAAGGGCAGGGGAGCGTGGCCGGACCGACCACCGCTGAACGCGGGGCAGGCAAGTCCCCCGGCGGGTACGCGGGGTCGGCCCGCCCACCCGGCCAGGGCTCTCCTGGCCGCCGGCTGCGCATCCCCGGCCGCCGTTTCCTGCTGATCGTCGCTGCCTCGGTGCTGTTCGTCGCGGCCGGAATCTGGGTGCTCTACGGCTCCGACTGGCTGCGCGTGGAGCGCGTGACGACCACCGGAACCGAGGTTCTGACACCGGAGGAGGTGCTGGCCGCGGCGGCGGTTCCGGTCGGAGCGCCACTGATTTCCGTCGATACGGACGCCATTGAGACCCGGCTGCGGCATAAGCTGCCCCGTATCGACTCGGTTGATGTCGTCCGGTCATGGCCCGACGGGATCGGTCTGAATGTGACCGAGCGAAAGCCAATCCTGCTTATCGAAAAGGGCGCAAAGTTCATCGAAGTGGACGCGAAGGGCGTCCGGTTCGCCACGGTGGACAAGGCTCCCAAGGCTGTTCCGCGACTGGAATTGACCGTGGAACAGTCCCCGAGTCTGCGGCGCTTCGGCACGGACCGGCTCCTTGCGGAGGCGGTACGGGTCAGGGGTGAACTCCCCGGTGAAGTCGCGGCGGACACCAGAGTTGTGACAGTGCGCTCATACGACTACATCTCCCTGGAGTTGAGCCGGGACCGTACGGTGGTCTGGGGCAGCGCCGAGGAGGGGGAGGCCAAGGCGCGCGCACTCACCGCACTGATGAAAGCCGAGCCGAAGGCCCGGCACTTCGATGTGAGTGCTCCCACCGCCCCTGCCGCGGCAGGGAGTTGACGCACATTTGCGCTGGCCAGCACCCTGGTTGGTCATCGCTATGGGTGATCACATAGGGTGAAAAGAAAAACGGGAGGTTCGGCGTGTTCGTTGAACGTGCGCCACTTGTCGACTTAGTGTCCTGTTCGGAGAGTCCAAGAAGCAGACACACTGGTAACCCTAAACTTCAGCGTTAGGGTTTGGGTCGGCGTTCGGACCGTCCCATCGGCATCCGTCGTCGCGCCGCGACAACCGCGAAGCGACGACACGTAACTCGAGGCGAGAGGCCTTCGACGTGGCAGCACCGCAGAACTACCTCGCAGTCATCAAGGTCATCGGTGTCGGCGGCGGTGGTGTCAATGCCATCAACCGAATGATCGAGGTCGGTCTCAAGGGCGTCGAGTTCATCGCCATCAACACTGATGCGCAAGCACTGTTGATGAGCGACGCCGACGTCAAGCTCGACGTCGGCCGCGAACTCACCCGAGGCCTCGGCGCCGGAGCGAATCCGGCAGTCGGTCGTAAGGCGGCAGAGGATCACCGCGAGGAGATCGAGGAGGTCCTCAAGGGGGCCGACATGGTCTTCGTCACCGCCGGCGAAGGCGGCGGCACCGGCACCGGCGGCGCACCCGTCGTCGCCAATATCGCGCGCACGCTCGGCGCCCTGACGATCGGCGTGGTCACCCGGCCGTTCACCTTCGAGGGCCGCCGTCGCGCCAACCAGGCGGAGGACGGAATCGCCGAACTCCGCGAAGAGGTCGACACCCTCATCGTCATCCCCAACGACCGGCTGCTGTCCATCTCGGACCGACAGGTCAGCGTGCTGGACGCGTTCAAGTCCGCGGACCAGGTACTGCTCTCCGGTGTCCAGGGGATCACCGACCTCATCACCACGCCCGGTCTGATCAACCTCGACTTCGCCGACGTCAAGTCCGTGATGTCCGAGGCCGGATCTGCGCTCATGGGCATCGGCTCGGCCCGCGGCGACGACCGCGCGGTGGCCGCGGCCGAGATGGCGATCTCCTCGCCGCTGCTCGAGGCGTCCATCGACGGCGCCCGAGGTGTGCTGCTCTCCATTTCCGGTGGCTCGGACCTCGGCCTCTTCGAGATCAACGAGGCCGCCCAGCTGGTGAGCGAAGCCGCGCACCCCGAGGCCAACATCATCTTCGGCGCGGTCATCGACGACGCTCTCGGCGACGAGGTACGGGTCACGGTCATCGCGGCGGGCTTCGACGGCGGACAGCCGCCGGCCCGCCGGGACAGGGACAACGTCCTCGGCGCCGGTGCGGGCAAGCGCGAGGAGCCGGCGACCTCGTCCCGTGGCACGGAGACCCAGCGCGCGGCCGGCGGACTCGGCACCGTACCGGCGCGCGAGGAGCCCCTGGCCCCGGCCGAGCCCGCTCCCGTGGCGAACGACCTGAACTCCGGGTCCGCGCAGGTTCCGCCGGCCCGCCCGTACCAGGACAGCCAGGCCGAAGAGCTGGACGTTCCGGACTTCTTGAAGTGACAGTGCGGCACGACGCGATACACGCGAGCGGCGCGCACTTCGCCTTCACCGACAGGTGGGGCGGGGTGAGCGCCGTTCCGTACGACGAGCTCAACCTCGGCGGCGCGGTCGGCGACGACCCCGCGGCCGTACTGACCAACCGCAAGATCGCGGCGAAGTCGTTCGATCTCGACCCGGACCGGGTCGTCTGGATGAACCAGGTCCACGGCAAGGACGTCGCCGAGGTGGACGGGCCGTGGGCCGCCGGGCCGACTCCGCCGGTGGACGGTCTGGTCACCGCGCGGCGCGGGCTCGCCCTCGCCGTACTGACCGCGGACTGCACCCCCGTACTGCTGGCCGACCCGGTCGCGGGTGTCGTGGCCGCCGCGCACGCGGGCCGTCCCGGGATGGTCGCGGGCATCGTGCCCGCCGCCGTCGAGGCGATGAAGACGCTGGGCGCGGAGCCGGCCCGCATCATCGCCCGTACCGGACCCGCCGTCTGCGGACGCTGCTACGAAGTTCCCGAGCAGATGCGGGCCGAAGTGGCCGCGGTCGAGCCGGCCGCCTGGTCCGAGACCAGCTGGGGCACCCCGGCCGTCGATGTCACCGCCGGAGTCCATGCCCAGCTCGAAGCGCTCGGCGTGGGGGACCGGCAGGCTTCGCCGGTCTGCACAATGGAGTCGGGCGACCACTACTCGTACCGTCGCGACCGCACCACCGGGCGGCTCGCCGGATACGTCTGGCTGGACGGACAGGAATGACGGACAGGAATGACGGACGGCAATGACGGACCGTAAGAGCGAACTCGCCAGGGGGCTGGCGATGGTGGAGGAACGTATCGCCTCAGCCTGCGCGGCCGCCGGCCGTAAGCGGGAGGAGGTGACCCTCATCGTGGTCACCAAGACCTACCCCGCGAGCGATGTGCGGCTCCTGCATGAACTCGGCGTGCGCCATGTGGCCGAGAACCGTGACCAGGAGGCGGCCCCCAAGGCCGGGGCCTGCTCGGATCTGGACCTCATCTGGCACTTCGTCGGACAGTTGCAGACCAATAAGGTCCGTTCTGTGGCGGGATATGCCGATGTGGTGCAGTCCGTCGACCGTCTCAAGCTCGTCTCGTCGCTCTCCGCCGCGGGTGTACGAGCGGAGCGTGAGCTCGGCTGCCTGATCCAGGTCGCGCTCGACGCGGAATCGGGCGAGCGCGGGGAGCGGGGCGGCGTCGCGCCCGACGGAATCGAGGAGTTGGCCGCCGCGGTGGCCGAATCACCAGGACTGCGGCTCGACGGACTGATGACCGTCGCGCCGCTCGCCGGACCGTACGCGGGACGGCAACAGGCGGCGTTCGAGCGGCTGGTGGAATTCTCATCCAGCCTGCGCGCCGGGCATCCGGCTGCGAACATGGTGTCAGCAGGGATGAGTGCGGACCTTGAAGAAGCCGTGGCAGCCGGAGCGACACATGTACGCGTCGGCACTGCGGTACTCGGAGTCCGACCCCGGCTCGGGTAGCGTCGCTAAGCAAGTCGGACCACAGCAGAAAATATGGTCATTCCCGCCACAAGGCGGGCGGGCCGAGTGGATCGCGGGCACTTGGTCACGATGCCGATCCGATCCACCACAGAGCGGAGGACTCAGAGAATGGCCGGCGCGATGCGCAAGATGGCGGTCTACCTCGGCCTCGTGGAGGACGATGGCTACGACGGCCGGGGTTTCGATCCCGACGACGATTTCGAACCCGAGCCGGAGCCCGAGCGGGATCACCGGCGGCACCAGCCCCCGCACCAGGTGGAGCGGGAAGAGCCGGTGAGGATGGTGCAGCCGCCCGCGCAGCGCGAGCCGATTCCGCTTCCCGCTGAAAGCGGACGTCCGGCACGAATCGCCCCCGTGGCATCCATCACACCTGAACGTCCGAGTATGGAGAAGAACTCACCGGTGATCATGCCCAAGGTTGTGTCCGAGCGGGAGCCTTACCGCATCACTACGCTGCACCCGCGGACCTACAACGAGGCCCGTACCATCGGGGAACACTTCCGCGAGGGCACCCCGGTGATCATGAACCTCACGGAGATGGACGATACGGATGCGAAGCGACTTGTCGACTTTGCCGCGGGACTGGTATTCGGTTTGCATGGCAGCATTGAGCGGGTGACGCAGAAGGTGTTCCTGTTGTCGCCTGCTAACGTCGATGTCACGGCGGAGGACAAGGCCCGCATCGCAGAGGGCGGGTTCTTCAACCAGAGCTGAGAGACACGACACCGGAACGACCCGGCCGCAGGGCCGGATTATGAGAGCCAGGGGAGAGGGAAGCGCGGGATGGGCGTCGCACTACAGGTGGTCTACATCGCGCTGATGTGCTTCCTCATTGTGCTTATTTTCCGGCTGGTCATGGACTACGTCTTCCAGTTCGCCCGCTCATGGCAACCCGGCAAGGCGATGGTGGTCGTTCTGGAGGCCACCTACACTGTCACCGATCCACCGCTCAAGCTTTTGCGGCGGTTCATTCCGCCGCTGCGTCTCGGGGGCGTGGCACTCGACCTGTCCTTCTTCGTTCTGATGATCATCGTCTACATCCTGATCAGCATCGTGAACAACTTTGCGAGCAGCGTGTGAACGATACGGTCTTGCCGACTGCCGACGACTACGTAGAGGTGAAGAAGAGATGCCGCTGAGCCCCGAGGACGTGCGGAACAAGCAGTTCACGACCGTCCGCCTCCGAGAAGGCTATGACGAGGACGAGGTTGATGCCTTCCTCGACGAGGTCGAGTCCGAGCTGACCCGCCTGCTCCGTGAGAACGAGGACCTGCGCGCCAAGCTGGCCGCGGCGACCCGTGCGGCGGCGCAGAACCAGCAGCAGCAGGGCATGCGCAAGCCGCCGGAGCCGCAGGACGGCCGTGGACCGGGTGCGCCGGTGCCCGCCGCCATATCCGGACCGCCGGTCCAGCAGCAGCCCCCACAGATGGGTCCGCCCCAGCTGCCCGGTGGTGCCCCGCAGCTGCCCGCCGGCCCCAGCCACGGTGGCCCGCAGGGTCCTGGCGGCCCGATGGGCCCCGGCCCGATGCAGGGCGGTCCCATGGGTGGCCCGATGGGCGGCCCCATGGGCGGTCACGGCCCGCAGATGCCGCAGCAGGGCCCCGGCGGCGACAGCGCCGCGCGCGTGCTCTCGCTGGCGCAGCAGACCGCCGACCAGGCGATCGCGGAGGCCCGTTCCGAGGCCAACAAGATCGTCGGCGAGGCGCGCAGCCGCGCCGAGGGTCTGGAGCGCGACGCCCGTGCCAAGGCCGATGCGCTGGAGCGGGACGCTCAGGAGAAGCACCGCGTCGCGATGGGCTCGCTGGAGTCCGCGCGTGCCACGCTGGAGCGCAAGGTCGAGGACCTGCGAGGCTTCGAGCGCGAGTACCGGACCCGGCTGAAGTCCTACCTGGAGAGCCAGCTGCGTCAGCTGGAGACCCAGGCGGACGACTCGCTGGCCCCGCCGCGGACTCCCGCGACCGCGTCGCTGCCGCCGTCCCCGTCGATGGCTCCGGCCGGTGCGGGCGCGATGGGCCACACCATGGGCGGTAACCCGTCGATGGGTCAGTCCATGGGACAGCCGATGGGTGGCAACCCGTCCATGGGCGGTGGCCCGTCCTACGGCGGCCAGCAGCAGATGTCGCCGGCGATGACCCAGCCGATGGCGCCGGTGCGGCCGCAGGCGCCGCAGCCGATGCAGCAGGCGCCGTCGCCGATGCGCGGGTTCCTGATCGACGAGGACGACAACTGACGGCGGGTCGCGCGTATCGCGCGTAGCCGTCGGCAGGCTGAAGGGCCGGGCCCGGGACATGACGTCCCGGGCCCGGCCCTTTGTCGTGCCCTGGGTGCGGCTCCGCCGCGTGTGGGGCTCCGCCCCAGCCCCCGCGCCTCAATCGCCGGCGGGGCTTGTTTCGGGGCCCTGTGCTTGTTCCGGGGCTTCGCCCCAGGCCCTGCGCCTCGATCGCGGGCGGGGCTTGTTTCGGGGCTCTGCCCCGGACCCGCGCCTCAATCGTCGGCGAGGCTGAATTGTCCGGTCGGCGAGGCTGGACTTTGCCGCCGGACGGGCGGGGAAAACCAGCCCGTCCGGCGATTGAGGACACGCCCGAAGGGCGTCCGGGGCCCCGGGAGCCTGCCCCCCACGCGGCGGAGCCGAAATCGGCACCGCGGAGAAGGGGCGGGGGGACAGGCCCGCCGCAGGCGGAAGGCGTTACACCTTGCGGAGGCGGAACGTCAGGGACAGGCCCTCGTCCGTGAAGGGGGCGCCGAATCCGGCGTCCGCCTCGTCCGGTGTGAAGCTCGTCGCCAGAACCTCGTCCGCGATCAGAGCCGCATGCTCCGTCAAGGCCTCCGTCGTGGACGGGTCCGTCGAGGACCAGCGCACCGCGATCCGGTCCGCCACGTCCAGGCCGCTGTTCTTGCGGGCCTCCTGGATCAGCCGGATCGCGTCACGGGCCAGGCCCGCCAGGCGCAGCTCCGGAGTGATCTCCAGGTCCAGCGCGACCGTCGCGCCCGAGTCCGCGGCCACCGACCAGCCCTCGCGCGGGGTCTCCGTGATGATGACCTCCTCCGGGGAGAGGGACACCGTCTCGCCGTCGGCCTCGACCGTCGCCGTGCCCTCGCGCAGGGCCAGCGACAGCGCCGCGGCGTCCGCCTCGGCGACCGCCTTCGCCACCGCCTGGACGCCCTTGCCGAAGCGCTTGCCCAGCGCACGGAAATTCGCCTTGGCCGTCGTGTCGACCAGGGAGCCGCCGACCTCGGAGAGGGAGGCCAGCGATGAGACGTTCAGCTCCTCCGTGATCTGGGCGTGCAGCTCGGGCGAGAGGGCCTCGAAGCCCGCCGCTGCCACCAGCGCGCGGGAGAGCGGCTGGCGGGTCTTCACACCCGACTCCGCACGTGTCGCGCGGCCCAGTTCCACCAGGCGGCGGACCAGCGCCATCTGGGAGGACAGGGTCGGGTCGATGACGGCGAGGTCGGCCTCGGGCCAGGTCGAGAGGTGGACCGACTCCGGGGCGTCCGGAGTGACCGGGACGATCAGGTCCTGCCAGACCCGCTCCGTGATGAAGGGGGTGAGCGGGGCCATGAGGCGGGTCACCGTCTCGACGACATCGTGCAGGGTGCGCAGCGCCGCCTTGTCGCCCTGCCAGAAGCGGCGGCGCGATCGGCGTACGTACCAGTTGGACAGATCGTCGACGAACGAAGACAGAAGCTTGCCGGCGCGCTGGGTGTCGTACGACTCCAGGGACGAAGTGACCTGGTCCACCAGCGCGTTGAGCTCGCTCAGCAGCCAGCGGTCCAGGACCGTGCGCTCCGCCGGCGCCGGATCCGCCGCGGACGGCGCCCAGTTGGACGTACGGGCGTACAGCGCCTGGAAGGCCACCGTGTTCCAGTACGTCAGAAGGGTTTTGCGGACCACTTCCTGGATCGTGCCGTGGCCGACCCGGCGGGCGGCCCACGGGGAGCCGCCGGCCGCCATGAACCAGCGGACCGCGTCCGCGCCGTGCTGGTCCATCAGCGGGATGGGCTGAAGGATGTTCCCCAGGTGCTTGGACATCTTGCGGCCGTCCTCGGCGAGGATGTGGCCCAGGCAGACCACGTTCTCGTACGAGGACTTGTCGAAGACCAGCGTGCCCACGGCCATCAGCGTGTAGAACCAGCCGCGCGTCTGGTCGATGGCCTCCGAGATGAACTGCGCCGGGTAGCGCTTCTCGAAGAGCTCCTTGTTCTTGTACGGATAGCCCCACTGCGCGAACGGCATCGAACCCGAGTCGTACCAGGCGTCGATGACCTCGGGAACGCGCGTCGCGGTCTCCTGGCAGGTCGGGCACGGGAACGTGACATCGTCGATGAAGGGACGGTGCGGGTCCAGCGCCGACTGGTCCGTGCCGGTGAGCTCGGTCAGCTCGGCGCGCGAGCCGACGCACGTGAGGTGGTTCTCCTCGCAGCGCCAGATCGGCAGCGGCGTCCCCCAGTAGCGGTTCCGCGACAGCGCCCAGTCGATGTTGTTGTTCAGCCAGTCGCCGTACCGGCCGTGCTTGACCGAGTCCGGGAACCAGTTGGTGTTCTCGTTCTCCTCGAGCAGCCGGTCCTTGACGGCGGTGGTGCGGATGTACCAGGACGGCTGCGCGTAGTAGAGCAGCGCGGTGTGGCAGCGCCAGCAGTGCGGATAGCTGTGCTCGTACGGGACGTGCCTGAAGAGCAGACCGCGGGACTGCAGATCGTCCACGAGGGTCTCGTCGGCCTTCTTGAAGAAGACGCCGCCGACCAGCGGGACGTCCTCCTCGAAGGTGCCGTCCGGGCGGACCGGATTCACGACCGGCAGGCCGTACGCGCGGCAGACCTTGAGGTCGTCCTCACCGAAGGCGGGGGACTGGTGGACCAGACCCGTACCGTCCTCGGTCGTCACATACTCGGCATTGACGACGTAGTGCGCTTCCGAAGGGAACTCGACGAGGGCGAAGGGACGGTCGTACGTCCAGCGCTCCATCTCGGCGCCCGTGAAGGACTGCCCGGTGGTCACCCAGCCCTCGCCCAGCGCCTTCTCGAGCAGCGGCTGCGCGACGACGAGCTTCTCCTCGCCGTTCGTCGCGACGACGTACGTGACATCGGGGTGCGCGGCGACGGCGGTGTTGGAGACCAGGGTCCAGGGAGTCGTCGTCCACACGAGGAGGGCCGCTTCGCCGGCCAGCGGACCGGAAGTCAGGGGGAAGCGCACGAAGACGGACGGGTCCACGACCGTCTCGTAACCCTGCGCCAGCTCATGGTCCGAGAGGCCGGTGCCGCAGCGCGGACACCAGGGGGCGACGCGGTGGTCCTGGACCAGCAGGCCCTTGTTGAAGATCTCCTTCAGCGACCACCAGACCGACTCGATGTACGACGGGTCCATGGTGCGGTACGCGTCGTCGAGGTCGGTCCAGTAACCCATGCGGGTCGTCAGCTCGGCGAACGCGTCTGTGTGCCGGGTCACCGACTCACGGCACTTGTCGTTGAACTCAGCGATGCCGTACGCCTCGATGTCCTTCTTGCCGGAGAAGCCGAGCTCCTTCTCGACGGCGAGCTCGACCGGCAGACCGTGGCAGTCCCAGCCGGCCTTGCGGGCGACGTGGTAGCCGCGCATGGTGCGGAAGCGCGGGAAGACGTCCTTGAAGACGCGGGCCTCGATGTGGTGCGCGCCGGGCATGCCGTTGGCGGTCGGCGGCCCCTCGTAGAACACCCACTCGGGGCGGCCCTCGGACTGCTCGAGGCTCTTGGCGAAGATCTTGCTCTCGCGCCAGAAGTCGAGCACGGCGTGCTCGAGCGCGGGCAGATCGACCTGGGCGGGCACCGGGCGGTACTGGGGTGGTGTCATCGACGAGCTCCTCCAACGGACAGGGTCTGTTCCGTCGGAGGGACGAGAGCGCGAGCTCCCGCGGTACCACCCTCCTTGGCCCGCCGACCGTGGCCGGTGAGCCCCCTCATTGGGGTCGCGATGCCGGGTCTAGTCGCCCGCGGTCGTGCTGCGGGCTTTCTTCCGACGGCTCAGGGGTGATCCTTCACCTCGTGCTCGCCCCCGGGCTCTCACCGTCCCCGGGTCGCTCATGGCTGCGTACGAAGCTACTCGTCCCCATCCACGCCTTTCGCTCCGCCCAGTGTACGGGCCCGTACGGCGGGGGGCCGACCGCATTTCCCCGGGCCTTCCCCCGGCTCGCCAGCGGGCCGCGCGGTTGACCCGAATGGCCATACGGGGTCCGGCGGACTCCGGCTCCGCCCGGCCGGCGGATTACCGGGCGGGGAGCTGGGCACAACGGATGCAGGTTCGTCTTGCCCCGGCCGGGGCGGGCCGGACCGGCGGCGTGCCCCGTTTGCCGCGGGGCTGGGGTCGATTTATCGTCCCAGCACGATTCGCGCGCAATATCACAGTATGTGAAGGGGCCGCGGCCATGGTGGCGAAGAAGACTGCCGAGAAGTCGGCGTCCGCACGATCCACCGCCGCTGAGGCGGCGGCCAAGCACACGAGCGGGAAGAACAACGCCGTCGCGAAGAAAGCCGCGGCAGGTACCGGTGAGGGGGCCGCGAAGAAGACCGTGGCGGCGAAGAAGACCGCGGCGGCGGAGAGAGCGGTGACGAAGAAGGCGTCGGCGGGTAAGGCACCCGCGAAGGAGGCGCCCGCGGAGAAGACGACGTCGGCGAAGAAGGCGACCGGGAAGAAAGCCGCGGCCGGGAAAGCGTCCGCCAGGAAGACGTCCGCCAAGAAGACGTCTGCGAAGAAGACCACCCCCAGCAAGACGACTGCGAAGAAGGCGACTGCCGTGCAGGAGACGGCCGCATCGGTGCCTCAGACAGCGCCGGTGAAGAAGGCACCTGCGAAGAAAGCCGCGGCCAGGAAGGCGGCGCCCGCTGGGGCGACCGCCAAGAAGGCCGCCAAGAAGGCCGCAGCTGCGGCCAAGGGGGCGGCCCAGGCCGCCGAGCAGACAGGAGCCAGAACGGTGGGAGCGAAGAAGACCGCGGGTGCGGCATCAGCTGCCGGCAAGAGCGCGACAGCAATGCCCACGGCCCGTACAGCGGCCGCGACACCGCCGGAGGAGCTCGCCGTACGGCCCGGCGAGGCCCCATGGACCCCGGAAGAGGTCGCCGAGGCGCGCGCCGAGCTGGAGAGCGAGGTGACTCGGCTGAACAGTGAGCTCACCTCCTCGGAGGCGGCGCTGGCCGGGCTGATGCGGGACTCCGGGGACGGTGCGGGCGACGACGACGCCGACACCGGCACAAAGAACATCACGCGCGAGCACGAGATGTCGCTCGCCGCCAACGCCCGGGAGATGCTGGAGCAGACCGAGCGGGCGCTGCTACGGCTCGACGCGGGGACGTACGGGCTCTGCGAGATCTGCGGCAAGCCGATCGGAAAGGCCCGTATGCAGGCGTTCCCACGCGCCACACTCTGCGTGGAGGACAAGCAGAAGCAGGAGCGGCGGGGCTGACCGCGGGCTGAGACTCCGCATGTGTGTGCCGTACCCTCGTGCTCAGTCAGGCACCTAGGTTGAGGGACTCACGTGGCAGAGGCGGAGCGCACCATCGGTACGCCAGATGTTGACGACGAGGCTGCGGCGCCCGCCGAGCAGCCCAAGGGCAGGCGCAAGATCGCTGTGCTGTTCGGCGTGGCGGTCGTGGCCTACCTGATCGACCTCGTCAGCAAGATGCTCGTGGTGGCCAAGCTGGAGCACCACGAGCCGATCAAGATCATCGGTGATCTGCTGAAGCTCGCGGCGATCCGGAACCCCGGCGCGGCCTTCGGCATGGGCGAGGCCTTCACCGTGATCTTCACCTGCATCGCGGCGACGGTGATCATCGTGATCGCCCGGCTGGCGCGCAAGCTCTACAGCCTGCCCTGGGCGATCGCCCTCGGGTTGCTGCTCGGCGGTGCGCTCGGCAATCTCACCGACCGGATCTTCCGCGCGCCGGGCGTCTTCAAGGGCGCGGTCGTCGACTTCATCGCGCCCGCGCACTTCGCCGTCTTCAACCTCGCCGACTCCGCGATCGTCTGTGGCGGCTTCCTGATTGTGATCCTGTCCTTCAGGGGGCTGGACCCCGACGGGACAGTCCACAAGGACTGACAAGGCATACTCGTCGGGTGAGTACAGTTCCCGAGATCCGCACCCTGCCCGTACCCGATGGCCTTGAGGGCGAGCGCGTCGACGCCGCCATCTCCCGGATGTTCGGGTTCTCCCGTACGAAGGCGGCCGAACTGGCAGCTGCCGGGAAGGTGCAGGTCGACGGTTCGGTCGTCGGCAAGTCCGAGCGTGTGCACGGCGGCGCGTGGCTCGAGGTGGAGATGCCTCAGGCGCCCGCTCCGGTGCAGATCGTGGCCGAGCCGGTCGAGGGCATGGAGATCGTGCACGACGACGACGACATCGTCGTGATCGTGAAGCCGGTGGGCGTGGCCGCGCATCCGAGCCCGGGCTGGACCGGGACGACGGTGATCGGCGGTCTTGCGGCGGCCGGGTACCGGATCTCGACGTCGGGCGCGGCGGAGCGGCAGGGGATCGTGCACCGGCTGGACGTCGGTACGTCCGGGCTGATGGTCGTCGCCAAGTCGGAGCGGGCGTACACCCTGCTGAAGGCGCAGTTCCGGGACCGGGTCGTGGACAAGCGGTACCACGCGCTGGTGCAGGGGCACCCGGACCCGATGAGCGGGACGATCGACGCGCCGATCGGCCGGCACCCGAACCACGACTACAAGTGGGCGGTCACGGCGGAGGGCAAGCCGTCGGTGACGCACTACGACCTGATCGAGGCGTACCGGGCGGCGTCGCTGCTGGACATCAAGCTGGAGACGGGGCGTACGCACCAGATCCGGGTGCACATGGCGGCGCACAAGCACCCCTGCGTGGGCGATCTGACCTACGGCGCGGACCCGACGCTGGCGAAGCGGCTGGGACTGAGCAGGCAGTGGCTGCACGCGGTACGGCTCGGCTTCGAGCACCCGTCGGACGGGCAGTGGGTCGAGTTCGGGAGCACGTACCCGGACGATCTGCAGGAGGCGCTGGACAAGATCGCTGCGGAGAGCGCGTGAGCGTTTTCCTGGTGCGGGAGGCGGTCGGCCCGGCCGACCGTGATGCGTGTTTCGCGGTCCGGAAAGAGGTCTTCGTCGTCGAGCAGGGGGTGCCGGAGGAGATCGAGTACGACGCGTTCGACGCGGCGGACGCGGCCACGGTGCATGTCCTCGCGGTCGGCGCGGACGGGGTCTCGCTGGGCACGGGCCGCCTGCTGCACGGCCCGGCCGCGGCGGACAGGACCGGTGGCGACGCTTCGGTGGGCTCGCTGGGCCGGCTCGCGGTGAACAAGGCGGCGCGGGGACTCGGCGTGGGCGTGGCGCTTGTGCGGGGCATCGAGGAGGCGGCGCGGGAGCGCGGGCTGGCGTCGGTGGACCTGCATGCGCAGACGCAGGCGGTGGGGTTCTACGAGCGGCTGGGGTATGTGGCGTACGGGGCGGAGTTCCTGGACGCGGGGATCGGGCATCGGGCGATGCGGCGGGTGCTGTAGCTGAGGCCGGGGGTTGCTCCCCTGCCCCGCCCTACCCGCTGTATCGATGTGCGGCTTCGCCGCGTGGTGGGGGCAGACCCCTCTGGGCGCCCCGCCCCTCAGCGCGGTAGGCCCCAGCGCGTCCAGGTGCCCAGCGGTGGGACCTCTCTCGGTGGGGACGGGTGCGTGCCCTTCGTCGTGATCACCGCTGTTGCGTGGCGCGGGAGTTGGATGGCTGCGCGAGTCGGTGTGAGGGACCGCCAGGGCAGGGGGCGGCCGTGTTCGTCGCGGACCGAAAGCATGCCCTTCATTCCGTGGTCCACCACCAGCGGGGCGCCCGCTTCGCTGTGGATGCGGATCCAGCGGGTCGCGCCGGCCGCGCGGTCCGCGTCGATCAGGAACGCGCCCTGGGTGCGGAGGTTCGCGATCGAGGCGTCAGGCCAGCGTGTGGAGACCGACGGGAAGACCTTGACCACGCCCTCGTGGCTCTGGACCACCATGTCCAGCATGGACTGTGCGCCGGTCAGCGGGCTCTCCACGGCGAAGTTATTGCCCTCGCGGTACATGGTGTTGACCGTCATCCGGCAGTTGTCGACGACGCCCAGGTCGGTGAAGAAGGTCAGCGAGTCCAACGCCTTCTCCGGGGCGTCCATCACCGAGTACATCGAGGACGCGACCGCGTAGCTGTAGCCGTGCCAGCGCTGCTGCATGCTCACCCAGTGGTCCACACTGCGCCGCATCACATCCCGGTCGCCCGCACGGTCCCAGCTCCGTTCGCGCAGCGGATGGAGCCACAGCAGATGGGAGTGGTGCCGGTGCGAGTCGGCGAGCGGGACGTCCTTGCCGATCATGACTCCGGCCGCCGGATCCTCCGCGTACGGCGTCAGACGCGCCGCGATGTCGCGCCAGCGCGGCGCGCGCGGATCGTCGATGTGCAGCAGCCGGGCCGACTCCAGCAGTGTGCGTACGCCCCAGCGGATGAGGGAGAGATCGTACGTACAGTCCGCGGCGTCCGCGTACTCGGGCGAGCGGGTCTTCAGCAGATGCAGTCGGCCGTCGCCGCCCTCGTGCAGGAAGTGGTCGTAGAAATGGATCGCCTTGGCGAGGATCGGGTACACGACGTCGCGCAGGATCGCGCGGTCCATGGAGTGGCGGTAGGCGAGCCAGACATTGTGCAGGGCCCAGGTCAGATTGCCGAAGTTGTCGGAGATCCGGCCCGAGCCGGGGATGCCGACGTCGTATGTGTCACCCGCGCGCAGCTGCCAGTCCGATGGATGGCCCAGCGCGTAGCCCTTGCCGTCCCGGTAGTCCACGGGCATGGACAGCGGCAGATTCTGCTCGAAGCGGCGGAACGCGCCCGTCACCGAGTCGAGTTCGGGGTGGTTGGAGCCATGGATCGGAGCCATGCCGATCTGGACGTTGAGGTTCCACCAGACCGCCGTCCAGTTGTTGCCGACCTCCGGGAACCACGGGCCCCACTCGGAGATCGTCGGACCGTCGGCGCGGGTGGCCGAGGCCAGTTTGTAGAGCTGGATGAGGTAGAAGGCCTGGAGGCGTTTGTCGGGTACGGAGAGGAAGCTGCGCCGGTAGTAGCGGTGCCACCAGTCGCGGTGACGGGCAATCAGGCGGCCGGTGTCGGTGGCGAGGGTGCGTTCGACGTTACGTATAGCCTGGTCCGTCGCCTCGGACAGCCTGCCGGGGAACCGGTACACCAGATGCGCGGCGAGCAGCCGGCCGGTGCCCGCGCGCCGTTCGCGCCAGGCCGTCGTCCAGCCGCCGCCCGCGAGCAGCGGCTGCTCGACGTAGCCGTCGCCGACAACCGGGTCCGGGTTCGGGGTGTAATCGGCGGGCTTGCCGCTCGTGCGGGTGGTGGCCGCCTGCAGCCACTGGAAGGACCACGCGGCCTCCTCCTCGCCGGCGCTCGGCCGGGTCGAGATCAGCAGTGCCGAGGTCTCGCTGTGGACGAGGGCGGAGAAGGTGACGCTGCCGCGAGTGGTGGTGATGGTGCCGCGCAGTTCGGCGTCGTACAGCTCAAGCGTCCAGTCGACGGCCGTGATCCCGCCGGCGAAAGTGAGGGTGAAACAGCCGATGGGCAGGCGGGAGTAGCCGATGCCGCCGCGCCACTGGCCGCGCTGGTCCTGGACCTCGGAGTGGCTGAGCATCAGCTTCAGGGTGTTCGCCGTCCTGCCGGCGTAGAGCTGGGCGCCGAGGCGGCCGTTGGCGAGGAAGGGGCCTTCCTGCCAGGACGTGGGGAGCCTGCGCCAGACCATGGCTGCCGCCCTGACCGTCTCCTCGTACGGGTCGGCCTCCGCGGAGGAGTTGCGGTGGGGCGCGGATGCGGATGCGGGCGCGGCCCAGGCAGTGGGGGACGCCGCCAGCCAGAGAGCGGTGCCGGCCGCGGAACCGAGTACGTCACGTCGTCTCATGCCCGCATGGTGCCCGTGCCCCAGCAGAACCGGAAGGCCTCTCGCGCCACTAAACATCCGATGGCTGTTCAAGATGGTGAATCAGAGATCCTTGCCATAGGGGATGTTGGGAAGGTTGAGGTGCTTTGCGTGGCAGGCTTGAGGATCTGATCGTCGAGGTTTCCCACCGCCGGAGGGTACACCGTGGACCAATTGGCGCTGCTGTTCGCGCTGTTGCTGGGGGCCGTGGTGACGGTGCCGCTGGGCGAGCGTCTCGGTCTGCCCGCGCCCGTGCTGATGACACTGGCCGGGATCGCCCTGGCCTTTGTGCCGATCGTGCCGAACGTCGACGTGCCGCCGGATCTCATCCTTCCGCTGTTGCTGCCGCCACTGCTGTACGCCTCCGTACAGCGCACCTCCTGGCGGCAGTTCACGGCCAACATCCGGCCGATCCTGCTGCTCGCGGTCGCGCTGGTCTTTGTGACGACGGCGGCGGTGGCGGCCGTCGCCAACGCGATCGTGCCGGGGCTGCCGATCGCCGCGGCGGTCGCGCTGGGCGCGCTCGTCGCGCCGCCGGACCCGGTCGCCGCGACCGCCGTCGCCGGGTCGCTCGGACTGCCACGGCGGTTGACCTCCATCCTGGAGGGCGAGGGGCTCTTCAACGACGTCACGGCCATCGTGCTCTACCACGTGGCGATCGCCGCCGCGGTGAGCGGGACGTTCTCCTGGCCGGCCGCGGTGGGGGAGCTGGTGCTCTCGGGCGTGGTGGCCGTGGCGGTGGGGCTCGCCCTCGGCTGGCTCTCCAACAAGCTGATGAGCATGCTCGGCGACGCCACACTGCAGATCGGCCTCTCGCTGATGGTGCCGTTCGTCAGCTATGTGCTCGCGGAGGAGCTGAAGGGGTCGGGCGTGCTCGCCGTCCTCACCACCGCGCTCTTCCTGGCCGAGCACACCGCCGACGCCGACGACGTGATGGGGCGGCTGGCCGGAAACACCTTCTGGCAGATCGTCGACATGCTGGTGACCGGAGTCGCGTTCGGTCTCATCGGACTTGAACTGCACCACGTCTTCGGCACGGCCAACGGGCGCGAGGCGCAGATGCTGGAGTGGGGCGCGGTGATCGTCGCGGTCGTCGTGGTGGTACGGCTGCTGTGGCTGATGCCTGCGACCTGGCTCGCCAAAAGACTGCACAACCTGCGGGACTACAACGAGGAAATCCCCGTGAGCTGGCGGGAGACCGTCGTCATGTGGTGGTCGGGGATGCGCGGCGTGGCATCGGTCGCGCTGGCGCTCGCCATTCCGCGGAAGACGGACAGCGGGGCGGACTTTCCGGCGCGGGACGAGATCATCTTCATCGCCTTCGCGGTCATCCTGGCCACGCTCGTTCTCCAGGGGCTGACGCTGCCCTGGCTGGTACGGCGGCTCGGCGTACGCGCGGACGCGGACGCCGAGCGGGAACTGGAGCGGAGCCTGGCCCGCCGCGCGGCGAAGGCGGCGAAGCACCGGCTGCGGGAGATCGAGGCGGTGGAGGAACTGCCGGAGGACATCAGCGATCGGCTGCTGCGCGGGGCGTACGACATGGGGGCGAGGATCAGCCCGGACATCGTCGACGACGAGCGGCGCGAGTGGTTCGCGAAGCGGGAGGAACGCCTCAGGACAGTGCAGCGGATCCAGCGGGAGATGATGTCGGCGGCGCGCCACGAGGTGCTCTCGGCCCGCAACGAACCGGGCGCGAACCCGGAGGTGGTGGACCGGATCCTGCGACACCTGGACGTACGCAGCATGCGGTGACGGGGTGGTCGCGGCTCGCGGCTCGCGGCTCGCGGCTCGCGGCTCGCGGCTCGCGGTGCGTGGCTCGCGGTGCGTGGCGGCGCGGCGGGGAGCCTTGCGGCGACCGGACGTCAGCCCCGGCCCGTCCGCGGCTGCGTCTCCCCGTCGTGGTCTCCGTCGCCCTGCTCGGGCAGGTCCACATCCGGTGCGGGCTCCGCGCGCGCCGGCCACGATCCGTCCGGCGGCAGCACACCCGGCGACGTCGCGATCCGCGGCAGCGCGTACGGATGCTTCTCGGACAGCCACGCGATCATCTGCTCCCGTACGGCACACCGTGCCGTCCAGATGTCGTCGGCGTCCTTGGCCGTGACCACCGCCCGTACCTGCATCGTGGTGGGCGTGGTGTCCGTCACCGCCAGGCTCCAGTCCCGGCCGTCCCACGCCGCGCACTCCCGCAGGATGTCGTGCAGCTTCTCGCGCATCAGGGCGACCGGCGCCGAGTGGTCCAGATGGAAGAAGACCGTTCCGGTCATCTGCGCCCCGCCGCGCGACCAGTTCTCGAAGGGCTTGCTGGTGAAGTACGACACCGGCATGGTGATCCGCCGCTCGTCCCAGGTCCGCACCGCCAGAAACGTCAGCGTGACCTCCTCGATCACTCCCCACTCGCCGTCCACGACCACCGTGTCCCCGATCCGCACCATGTCGCCGAAGGCGATCTGGAATCCGGCGAAGAGATTGCCGAGCGTGGACTGCGCGGCGACACCGGCGACGATGCCGATGATGCCCGCGGAGGCCAGCATCGAGGCGCCGACCTTCTCCATACCGGGGAAGGTCAGCAGCATCGCGGCGACCGCCACCACCACGACGACCGCGATGACGATCCGCATGATCAGCGTGACCTGCGTTCGCACCCGCCGTACCCGGGCCGGATCGCGGGTCGACGACGCGTAGCGGGCGTACGTGGACTCCACGGCGGCGGAGACCATCCGTACCACCAGCCATGCGCCGGCACTGATCAGAACCAGCGACAGGGCATGTCCGATGCCGGCCTCGTACTCCTCGATGAGCTGCCACTTCGTCTCGCGGTAGGTCCCTCTCAGCAGGGCGGTGAGCAGGACGACCTGGAGGGGCAGCCGGCAGCGGCGCAGCAGCCCCCACAGGGGGGTCTCGGGGTGGCGGGCGTCCACGCGGCGCAGCAGCAGGTCGACGACCCAGCCGAGCAGCAGGGTGAGCACGACCGAGCCACCGACCACGGTCAACGGGCGCAATGCGTTCTCCATGACTCCGATTGACTCCGATTGACTCCGACAGCAACTGGCAGGATGGCCGAATGAACATCATGCTCTTTCATTCGGTCTACGGTCTGCGTCCGGCCGTGCACGCGGCAGCCGAGCGGCTGCGCGCCGCCGGACACCAGGTTCGCGTGCCCGACCTCTTCGAGGGACAAACCGTCGAGACCGTCGAGGAGGGCAGGGAGCTCAAGGACAAGATCGGCCAGGAGGAGCTGCTGCGCCGCGCGATCCTGGCTGCCGCGCCCCACTCCGACGAGGGGCTGGTGTACGCGGGCTTCTCCCTCGGTGGCTCGATCGCGCAGAACCTCGCGCTGGGCGACGAGAAGGCCCGCGGGCTGCTGCTGATGCACGGCACGTCCGACATCGCGGAGGGTGCGAGCGTGGACGAGCTGCCCGTACAGCTGCATGTCGCGGACCCCGACCCGTTCGAGCCGCACGACTGGCTGAGCGCCTGGTATCTGCAGATGCAGCGGGCGGGCGCGGATGTGGAGATCTACCGCTATCCCGGGGCCGGGCATCTGTACACCGACCCCGAACTGCCGGACTACGACGAGGAGTCGGCCGAGCGGACCTGGCGGATCGCGCTGGGATTCCTGGAGACGCTCCAGCAGGACCAGTGAACGGCTGCCCGCCGCGGGTGCGGCGGGCAGCCTGGTGTCAGCCCGCCCGGTAGGCGGTCCAGCTGTCCTTCATCCGCTGCACCTGACCCGCGGTGAACTGGTACATGCACGGGTCGTAGGTGTAATCCATGAAGTTGTGGATCGGGTCCACACCGGTTTTGTTGGTGCAGCTGTCACGGCCGGTCGGGCAGGCGGTCGCGGCGGTCTTCTCGGCCGGGGTGTCCGAGACGTAGTCGCCGCT
Source organism: Streptomyces sp. NPDC002730 (assembly GCF_042888805.1). Taxonomy (NCBI): domain Bacteria; kingdom Bacillati; phylum Actinomycetota; class Actinomycetes; order Kitasatosporales; family Streptomycetaceae; genus Streptomyces; species Streptomyces sp. NPDC002730. The sequence goes on along the minus strand of NZ_JBIAQG010000006.1, from coordinate 367,293 downwards.
GCCGGTGCAGCCGCCCTGGAAGGTGTGGTACAGCCCCATCCAGTGGCCGATTTCGTGGGTGGCGGTGTCGCCCTCGTTGTAGTTGGTCGCGGAACCGCCCGGCAGCGAGGTGTCGAGGACCACCACACCGTCGTCGGACGGGTCGGAGGCATACGAGGACGGGAAGGTGGCCCAGCCGAGCAGGCCGCCACCAAGGCTGGCGGTGTAGAAGTTGAGTGCGCCGGCGCCGCCCTTGCGCAGCTGCGACTTCATGGCCGTCTCGGCGGAGGAGCCCGGCTGGATGCCGTTGTACCAGGTGGCGTTGTCCGTGTAGTCCGTGCCGGCCAGCGAGAACTGGAAGCTCGAGTTGGTGTTGCCGGTGCCCTGGCCTGCGTAGGCCGCGTTGAGGACCGAGATCTGCTTGGAGATGTCGGTGGCGGTGAGCTTGCCGGTCGAACCGCTGTGGATGACGTGGAAGTAGACCGGGATGGTGGTCGCGGCGGCGACCGACAGTCTGCGGCCGTCGGTCCGGGCCGCCTCGACTCTCTTCTTCAGATCCGCGTCCATGGCCTTGGCCTTGGCGGCGGTGACCTCATTGGGCTCGTGGGCCTGGACGCCGCCGATGGGGCGGGCCTTACGGGCGGCGGCGCTCGTGCCGGCGTCCTCGGCGCACTTGTCGGAGGCGTTGGACACCTTGGAGACGGCCTTGGCGGCGGGTGCCTTGGTGGCGGCGATCCCCGTGGGGGCGGAGAGCGGCGAGAGGGCCAGGGTTCCGGCCATGATTGCTGTACCGAGTACGCGGTTGCGCAAACGCGGCGATATTCGGGCAAGAGTCCGCACGGTGTCTCCTCGCGTGGGGGTGGGGGAGTGGCCTTTTTCTGGCCACCGCGGGGAGATTACGGGTGCATGACAGGGCCTGATGAGAGGCGATCAAGCCCAATCAACCCGCGTAGAACTGCGGACAACCGGGATAAACGCCCGTGCCCTGTCCGGGGGTTGAGATCCTCACGTAACAAGTGGGGCTACAGAGACGGGTGGTGTGTCCGCATTCAAGCCACGGATCACACCACCCGTCGTCTCGATGTGATCACTGGTTAACACATCGCGGAGTGGCTGGAATTCGCCGTCAGCGCACCGGCTGATTCACCCGCTCGACCTTCTGCGTTCCACTGAGCGTCCGGTAGGAGCGAGCCCACTTCGAGGTCGCGTCCTGCTTCGTCTTGTCGGACAGAACGTAGTAATCCATCTGCGAGCGCTCGGCGGTGACATCGAGGACGCCGTAGCCGTGCGAGTCCATGTCCAGCCACTTCACATGGCGGTTGGCCGCCTTGACGGCGGCGGAGGCCACCAACGAGACCGTGCCCGGCGCGACATGGAGGATGTCGTCCAGGTTGTCGGAGGTCACCGACGTCACCACGAACTCGGTCGCGGCGGACTCCGAGAAGGGATACGTCGCGGCCTTGACCGGGACGTCGTTGGCCCAGGCCATGTGGATGTCGCCGGTGAGGAAGACGGTGTTCTCGATGCCGCGCTGCGTCAGATGCGCGAGCAGTTCCTTGCGGTCGTCCGTGTAGCCGTCCCACTGGTCGACGTTGACCGCGAGGCCCTCCTTGGGCAGGCCGAGCAACTCGGCTATCGGCTCCAGCAGATGGGCCGGTACGGAGCCGAAGGCGACCGGCGAGATCATCACCGAGGTGCCGACCAGCTTCCATGCCGCGTCGGATCCGGCCAGGCCGGACTTCAGCCAGTCCAGCTGGGCGCGGCCGGTGATCGTACGTTCCGGGTCGTCCACGCTGCCGTTGCCGACCGTCGTCTGCTGCGAGCGGAAGGACCGCAGATCGAGCAGGTGCAGATCGGCGAGCTTGCCGAAGCGCAGCCGGCGGTAGACGGTGCCCTCGGTGGAGGCACGTACGGGCATCCACTCGAAGTAGGCCTGGCGGGCGGCGGCTGCGCGGGCCGCCCACTCGCCCTCGGTGCCCGGGGTGTGGTTCTCCGCGCCGCCCGACCAGGCGTCGTTCGCGAACTCGTGGTCGTCCCAGATCGCGATCACCGGATGCGCGGCGTGCAGCGTCTGCAGGTCGGTGTCCGTCTTGTACGTGGCGTGGCGGGTGCGGTAATCGGCGAGCGTGGTGATCTCGTTCTTCGGCGAGTGCTGCCGTACGACGTACTTCGGCTCCGGGTAGCCGCCGGTGGCGTACTCGTAGATGTAGTCGCCGAGATGGAGGATCGCGTCGAGGTCGGCACGGGCGGCCAGATGCCGGTACGCGGAGAAGTAGCCGGACTCCCAGTTGGCGCAGGAGACCACACCGAAGCGGACGCCGGGTGTGGCGGCGTCGGTGGCCGGGGCGGTGCGGGTGCGGCCGACGGGGGAGAGGGCGGTACCGGCGGTGAAGCGGAAGTAATAGGCGGTCGCCGGGCGCAGGCCCCTTACGTCAACCTTGACGGTGTGGTCGGAGGCGGCCTTCGAGGTGGTGGTGCCGCGGGCGACGACACGGGTGAATCCCTTGTCCTCGGCGACCTCCCAACCCACCGCGGTGTCCGGGCCCTTGCCCGAGCCGGGCACGGCATCGGGGGTGGGCGTGATGCGTGTCCACAGCAGCACGCCGTCGGGCAGCGGGTCGCCGGAGGCCAGGCCGTGCAGGAAGGCGGGGGCCTCCTGGGCGGAGGCGGCGTTTGCGGAGGTGGCGGCCGCGAGGGTGGGAGCGGCGACGACAGCGGTGGCGGCGGCGGCCTTGACGACCGTGCGGCGGCTGGGAGTTGAGGAGAGTCGACTGGTCACGGCCGATCAGACTACTGATCGGTAAGACGAATGGGTGAGCGAATGGGGAAAGTTCGCCGGGTGATGGGGAACGGTCTACCGGGGTGTTGCTTGTGGGTCGGGTGGGGGCGTGGTGGTAACCGGTCGGAACCGGGTGAAGGGGGGTGTTCCCCCCACCCCACCCCGCCCCTTCCCTGAACTGAGGGCGACCCCCCCCAAAAAAAAGAGGTGGGGTGTGGGGGCTGATGCCTCCACACCCCACGCTCAGGCCGTCAGGCCGTCAGGCCTTCAGCGCCTTGGTGATCGCCTCATTGAACTGTTCCACCGTCATCGGCGGGTTCTTGCTGCCCTGCGCCGTGACCGCCTTGCCGTCCATCTTCAGCGCCGGCGTGCCCGTGACCCCGCTCTTGTTGAACGCGTCCGTCATCTTCATCGCCCAGCCGTCGAACGTCCCGTCCTCCACGTTCTTCTTGAACTCGCTGTTGCCCTTCAGCGCCGGCACGGTGTCCGCGATCTCGAGCAGGTACGAGTCCTTGGAGAACTTGTCGTCCGTCTCCTTCGGGTGGAACTTCGCCGAGTACAGCGCGGTCTTGTACTCGGCGAACGCCTCCGGGCTCACATTCAGCGCCGCGCCCAGCGCGCTCAGCGCGTTCTTCGAGCCCTGGCCGTTGATGGACTTCTCGCCGTCGATGAACGTGGCGCCGATGTACTTGATCTTGTACTTGCCGGCGTCGACGTCCTTCTTCACCGTCGCGCCCACCGTCTGCTCGAAGCTCGCGCAGACCGGGCAGCGCGAGTCCTCGTACAGCTCCAGGGTCTTCTTCGCGGTCGGCTTGCCGATGACGACGGTCGTCCCGTTCTCGCCCTCGGTGTTCTTCGGCGCGGTGACGTTCTTCTCGTCCTTCACCGACTCCCAGTGGGTCGGCTTGTTGGCCTGCATGATCGCGTAACCGATGCCACCCGCGATCGCGAGGACCACGACCGTCGAACCGATGACGATCAGCTGCCGGCGCGTCTTGTCCTTCTTGGCCTGGCGCTCACGCTCCTGGCGCAGCCGCTCGCGGGCCGCCGCCTTGTTGGCCTGGCTGTTGCGTGCACTCATGCTGTTTCACTCCGTGTGATGTCGTATCAGGAGATACGGAAAATGGGGACTGCGGGCTCAACCGAAAACTGCGGCTGAGCGCGGCGGTCCCCGCCGGCCGACGGAGTGCACCAGCAGACAGGTGCGGGAGGTACGGGGCCGACGGGGCGCGGGGCGCGCTCCGCGGCCCACGGCACGGTGGGCCGTGCCCACCGCGATGACCGCGAGCAGCAGCGGCCGGAACGCGAACGCGCCGACCGCCCGCACCAGTCCGGCCAGCGCCGACTCGCCGCGCCGCAGCCAGGCCGAGGCGAGCAGCCCGAGCGACACATGCACGGCGAGCAGCAGCCAGGGCAGGGCCGGGTCCGTGGAGTGCAGCAGAGCGGCCGCGCCCCTTTCGGGGACGGCCACCCCGGGCAGTGCCGTGCCGACACCGCCGCCGCACAGCACATCGAAGCCGACCGAGCGCAGCGAACCGGCGACCGGTCCGCCGCCGGGGCCGTAACAGACGTCCTGGCCGGTGGTGAAGACGGTGTCGGCGGCCAGCTCCAGCGGAACGAGCAGGCCCGCGATCCGCCAGAAGCCGCGCTCCCGACCCGACAGCGCGTACGCCACGGCGAAGACACCCGCCGCGAGTCCGGCGACGGTCGTCAGCGGAAGCGGGACCCGCGACAGCAGGACATGGGAGGCAGCGGACAGCGTCACGACCAGTGCCGTGAAGATCGCTGCCCGCAGCCCCCTGAGCTGCGCCTCGCTCATGTCCATCACCGGGGAGTGTCCCATGCGTCTCTGTAAGCGATACCTAAGGATTCCGCCTGGCTCCCGGCCGGATCCGGCCTGGCTCCCGGCCGGATCCGGCCTGGCTCCCGGCCGGATCCGGCCCGGCTCCGGCCGACCCTAGAGACCCGGAATCCTTCCGTTACGGAAGAGGTCCACGAAGATCTGGTGGTCCGCCCGCGCCCGCGCGCCGTAGTTGTGCGCGAACTCCACCAGCAGCTCGCCGAAGCTGTCCTCGTCGGCCGCGATCGCCGCGTCGATGGCCCGCTCCGTGGAGAACGGCACCAACGAGTGACCGCTCTCGTAGTCCGCCGCGCCGTGCATCGTGGCCGTCGCCCGGCCGAGGTCGGCGACGACCGCCGCGATCTCCTCCGGATCGTCGATGTCCGACCAGTCCAGATCCACCGCGTACGGCGAGACCTCGGCCACCAGCTGGCCCGAGCCGTCCAGCTCGGTCCAGCCCAGCCACGGGTCGGCGTGGTCCTGGAGCGCGCGCTGCGAGATCACCGTGCGGTGACCCTCGTGCTGGAAGTACTCACGCACGGCGGCGTCGGTGATGTGCCGGGAGACCGCCGGGGTCTGCGCCTGCTTCATATAGATCACGACATCGTTCTCGAGGGCGTCGCTGTTGCCCTCGAGCAGGATGTTGTACGAGGGCAGGCCGGCCGAGCCGATGCCGATGCCACGCCGTCCCACGACGTCCTTGACCCGGTACGAGTCGGGCCTGGTCAGGCTGGACTCGGGCAGGGTCTCCAGATAGCCGTCGAAGGCGGCGAGCACCTTGTAACGGGTCGCCGCGTCCAGCTCGATGGAGCCGCCGCCGGGCGCGAAACGCCGCTCGAAGTCACGGATCTCGGTCATCGAGTCCAGCAGCGAGAAGCGGGTGAGCGAGCGGGCGTCGCGCAGCGCCTCGAGGAGCGGGCCCTCGGCGGTGTCCAGCGTGAAGGGCGGCACCTCGTCGTTCTTGGCGCCGGTGGCCAGGGCGTGGATGCGCTCGCGGTAGGCCGCGGCGTAGATCCGCACCAGCTCGGTGATCTGCTCGTCGCTGAGCGCCTTGGTGTAGCCGATCAGCGCCAGCGAGGCGGACAGCCGCTTCAGGTCCCAGGTGAAGGGGCCGACGTACGCCTCGTCGAAGTCATTGACGTTGAAGATCAGCCGGCCGTTGGCGTCCATGTACGTGCCGAAGTTCTCGGCGTGCAGATCGCCGTGGATCCACACCCGGCCGGTGCGGTCGTCGAGGAACGGCCCGCCGTGCTGCTCCCGCTCCAGGTCGTTGTAGAACAGGCAGGCGGTGCCCCGGTAGAAGGCGAAGGCCGAGGCGGCCATCTTCCGGAACTTCACCCGGAACGCGGCCGGGTCGGCGGCCAGAAGCTCGCCGAACGCGGTGTCGAAAACGGTGAGAATCTGCTCGCCGCGCTCTTCAGCTGTGACCTCGGCGGGTCGCGGTACCGACATCGCTGGGTGCCTCCTGGTGCATGACAAATGGGGCGGGCAGTTCCGCCCCTTCAACGGACGAAGGTACTCGGGAGTGCCCGCCGACTGTCAGCGCGGAGACGTAGACTTCCACGCTGTCCCCCCAGACTGCCCGCAGCCTGTCGCCCACCGTTCTCCGGAGGCATTCCGCCGTGACCAAGCCGCCTTTCACGCACCTTCACGTCCACACCCAGTACTCCCTGCTGGACGGTGCCGCGCGGCTCAAGGACATGTTCGATGCCTGCAACGAGATGGGCATGTCGCACATCGCCATGACCGACCATGGCAACCTCCACGGCGCGTACGACTTCTTCCATCAGGCCAAGAAGGCGGGCGTCACACCGATCATCGGCATCGAGGCGTACGTCGCCCCCGAGTCCCGGCGGAACAAGCGGAAGATCCAGTGGGGCCAGCCGCACCAGAAGCGGGACGACGTCTCCGGTTCCGGTGGCTACACCCACAAGACGATCTGGGCGGCCAACAAGACCGGTCTGCACAACCTCTTCCGGCTCTCCTCCGACGCGTACGCCGAGGGCTGGCTGCAGAAGTGGCCGCGGATGGACAAGGAGACCATCGCCCAGTGGTCGGAGGGGCTCGTCGCCTCCACCGGCTGCCCCTCCGGCGAGCTCCAGACGCGGCTGCGCCTCGGCCAGTTCGACGAGGCGCTCAAGGCGGCCTCCGAGTACCAGGACATCTTCGGCAAGGACAAGTACTTCCTGGAGCTGATGGACCACGGCATCGAGATCGAGCGCCGGGTCCGCGACGGCCTCCTGGAGATCGGCAAGAAGCTCGGCATCCCGCCGATCGTCACCAACGACTCGCACTACACCTACGCGCACGAGGCCGGCGCCCACGACGCCCTGCTCTGCATCCAGACCGGCAAGAACCTCTCCGACCCGGACCGCTTCCGCTTCGACGGCACCGGCTACTACCTGAAGTCCACGGACGAGATGTACGCAGTGGACTCCTCGGACGCCTGGCAGGAGGGGTGCGCCAACACCCTCCTGGTCGCGCAGCAGATCGACACCGAGGGCTGGTTCGAAGAGCGCAACCTGATGCCGAAGTTCGAGGTGCCCGAGGGCTACACCGAGGTGACGTGGTTCCGCGAGGAGACCATGCGCGGCATGGCCCGGCGCTACCCCGGCGGCATCCCGGACGACCGGCTCAAGCAGGTCGAGTACGAGATGGGCATCATCATCGACATGGGCTTCCCGGGGTACTTCCTCGTGGTCGCCGACTTCATCATGTGGGCCAAGAACAACGGCATCGCGGTGGGCCCGGGCCGAGGCTCCGCGGCCGGCTCGATCGTCGCGTACGCCATGGGCATCACCGACCTCGACCCGATCGAGCACGGCCTGATCTTCGAGCGCTTCCTCAACCCCGAGCGCATCTCCATGCCCGATGTCGACATCGACTTCGACGAGCGCCGGCGCGGTGAGGTGATCAGGTACGTCACCGAGAAGTACGGCGCCGACAAGGTCGCCATGATCGGTACGTACGGCAAGATCAAGGCAAAGAACGCCATCAAGGACTCCGCGCGGGTGCTCGGCTACCCGTACGCGATGGGCGACCGGCTCACCAAGGCGATGCCCGCCGACGTCCTCGGCAAGGGCATCGACCTCAACGGCATCACCGACCCGAAGCACCCGCGCTTCAGCGAGGCCGGCGAGATCCGCGGGATGTACGAGAACGAGCCGGACGTGAAGAAGGTCATCGACACCGCCAAGGGCGTCGAGGGCCTGGTCCGGCAGATGGGCGTGCACGCGGCCGGCGTGATCATGTCCAGCGAGACGATCACCGACCACGTCCCGGTCTGGGTCAGGCACACCGACGGCGTGACCATCACGCAGTGGGACTACCCGAGCTGTGAGTCGCTCGGCCTGCTGAAGATGGACTTCCTGGGCCTGCGGAACCTGACCATCATGGACGACGCCGTCAAGATGGTGAAGGCGAACAAGGGCGTCGAGCTCGACCTGCTCGCTCTCCCGCTGGACGACCCCACGACGTACGAACTGCTCTGCCGCGGTGACACGCTCGGCGTCTTCCAGTTCGACGGCGGCCCGATGCGTTCGCTGCTGCGGCTGATGAAGCCCGACAACTTCGAGGACATTTCCGCCGTTTCGGCCCTGTACCGGCCGGGCCCGATGGGCATGAACTCCCATACGAACTACGCGCTGCGCAAGAACGGGCAGCAGGAGATCACCCCGATCCACCCGGAGCTGGAGGAGCCGCTCAAGGAGGTCCTCGGCCTCACCTACGGCCTGATCGTCTATCAGGAGCAGGTGCAGAAGGCCGCCCAGATCATCGCGGGGTACTCACTCGGCGAGGCCGACATCCTCCGCCGCGTGATGGGCAAGAAGAAGGCCGACGAGCTGGCGAAGAACTTCGTCCTCTTCCAGGCCGGCGCCAAGAAGAACGGCTTCAGCGACCAGGCCATCCAGGCGCTGTGGGACGTGCTGGTCCCCTTCGCCGGATACGCCTTCAACAAGGCGCACTCCTCCGCGTACGGGCTGGTCACCTACTGGACCGCATATCTCAAGGCCAACTACCCGGCCGAGTACATGGCCGCGCTGCTCACCTCGGTCAAGGACGACAAGGACAAGTCCGCCGTCTATCTGAACGAGTGCCGCCGCATGGGCATCAAGGTGCTGCCGCCCAATGTGAACGAGTCGCAGTCCAACTTCGCGGCCCAGGGCGACGATGTGATCCTTTTCGGTCTCTCCGCCGTGCGGAACGTCGGCACGAACGTCGTCGACTCGATCATCCGCTGCCGTAAGTCGAAGGGGAAGTACGCGACCTTCCCGGACTTCCTCGACAAGGTCGAGGCGGTCGTGTGCAACAAGCGGACCGTCGAATCGCTCATCAAGGCCGGCGCCTTCGACGAGATGGGCCACACCCGCAAGGGTCTGGTCGCGCACCACGAGCCGATGATCGACAACGTGGTCGCGGTCAAGCGCAAGGAGGCCGAGGGTCAGTTCGACCTCTTCGGCGGGATGGGCGAGGAGGACAGCACCGAGCCGGGCTTCGGGCTCGACGTCGAGTTCTCCGACATCGAATGGGACAAGTCGTATCTGCTCGCGCAGGAGCGCGAGATGCTCGGTCTCTACGTCTCCGACCATCCGCTCTTCGGTATCGAGCACGTCCTGAGCGACAAGACGGACGCCGCGATCTCCCAGCTCACCGGCGGTGAACATGCGGACGGCGCGGTCGTCACCATCGGTGGCATCATCTCCGGCCTGCAGCGGAAGATGACCAAGCAGGGCAACGCCTGGGCGATCGCCACCGTCGAGGACCTGGCCGGCTCCATCGAGTGCATGTTCTTCCCGGCGACGTACCAACTGGTGTCGACCCAGCTCGTCGAGGACACCGTGGTGTTCGTCAAGGGACGGCTCGACAAGCGCGAGGACATCCCGCGCCTCGTCGCCATGGAAATGCAGGTTCCCGACATCTCCTCGGCAGGCACCAACGCCCCGGTGGTCGTCACCATCCCGACGGTGAAGGTCACCCCGCCGATGATCAGCAGGCTCGGTGAGATCCTCAGCCACCACAGGGGCAACACCGAGGTGAGGATCAAGCTGCAGGGCCCCCGCAAGACCACGGTGCTCCGGCTCGACCGGCACCGTGTCCAGCCGGACCCGGCTCTCTTCGGCGATCTGAAGGTGCTGCTCGGTCCGTCCTGCCTGGCCGGCTAGTGCCCGTGTGCTCGTGAGCCGTAGGCCGGTGGGCCCGTAAGCCCGTCGGCCTGTACGCACAAACGCCGCAAGGGGCGCGCCCGTCGTCACGGGCGCGCCCCTTGCGTCTTTACTGCGCGATCAGTTGTGGCCGAAGCGCCGCTGGTGTTTGCGGGCAACATCCGCCGGACTTCCCTGGGCCTGCGACTGAGGCTGCGCCTGGGACTCGTAGGCGGTGGACTTGGCCTGCTCGCCACCGCGCTCGGCGGCGGAGGAGGAGCGGTCCTGCTGCTGGCTGCTCTGCTTGCGGTTCTTGTTCTTGGCCATGGTGATGCCTCCTGTGGGATTTCTCGGGGCCAGGGCCGCTGCCAGACTCACATACCCGCAGAACTGCCGCATTTTGGATCATTGCGGTGGGTAAAGGGCCCATGTCGCGCCCTGTGCCGGGCTTCCGCCACGCCGATGATCGAGTTCCGGCCGTTAACCCTCTTGCGGTCGGGCAGACTCGAAGGAAACCCGGAACAATCCCCGATCCGGAACATTCCCCGATCCCGAAGTTCCCGAAAGAGGGTGGAACGCGTGGACCGCTGCGTTGTCCTGGTGGACGCCGGATATCTGCTGGGCGCCGCCGCGAGCCTTCTCGCCGGAGAACCGGCGCGTTCCCGGATCACCGTCGACCACGCCGCCCTCATCCAGGGCCTTCGCGACCTCGCCGAAGCAGATACGGAGCGACCGCTGCTGCGTATCTACTGGTTCGACGGCGCCCCTGACCGCGTACCGCAGCCCGAGCACCGGCGGCTGCGTGTCATGCCGCGGGTGACGGTCCGGCTCGGCGCACTGACCCGGAGCGACGGCCGCTGGGCGCAGAAGGGCGTGGATGCGGCGATGCATGCCGAGCTCACCGAACTGGCCAGAAATCGCGCTTGCTCGGACGTCGTGCTGGTGACCGGCGACGGAGACCTGCTTCCCGGGCTGATGTCCGCCAAGGAGCACGGCGTCGCCGTCCATCTCTGGGCGGTGCAGGCCGCCGACGGCGACTACAACCAGTCCGAGGACCTGGTCGCCGAGGCCGACGAGCGGCGGGTGCTCGACCGGGTGTGGATCACCCGGGCCGTGCGGCCCAAGGAGCTCACCGGCATCTGCGCGCCACCGCCCGTGCCACGCCCCGAGATCGCGGCGATTCTCTCCGCGCCGCTGCCCGAGTCGGCGCTCGCCGCGTCGCAGGAGCGGGCGGCCGAGGCCGCACACAACGGATCGCCCGCGACCTCCGAGAACGGTGTCGAGGCCGTCCCCGTCCCCGCCTCCACCAAGGGCGTCCCCACCCCCAAGGATCTGGCGGGCCTGCGCGCGCCCGGCCCGCACACCGGACCGCACCCGACGAGCGCCACCCTGCGCTGGTCCTCCGACAAGGGCTGGGTCGAGCGCCCCGGCGGCAACGGCGGGGCGCTGGGCGAACCGCCGGAGACCGCGTCGCTGCCGACACTGGCCCAGCTCACCAGCGCCGAGCAGCGCTGGGCCGACCGCGAGGAGGACATCACCACGGTCGGCGGCGACCCCTTCGAGGTCGGCCAGGTCTTCGCCCGCCGCTGGATGGAACGGCTGCCGGAATCCAGCCATGTGCAGAAGCTGTCCACCATGTACCCGCGGATCCCGCACCGCATCGACGGTGAACTGCTGCGGTACGCGGCCCGCTTCGGGCTGCTTGCGCACAAGGACGACCAGATCGACGAGCACGACCGCTATGCGATCCGGGCGGGATTCTGGCGCGAGATCGACGTACGGGCGGCCGCCGAGCACGCCCCGGCCGGTGAGTAGAGCGGCAACAGCAAGGGAGTAGCCGGGGCCCGAGGGCATTCCGGGCGGCCGGACCCCGTAGTCTCGTACCTCGTGAGTACGGTGTGCGTGGTGCGGGATCTCGTCAAGACGTACCCCGCCGTGCGCGGCAGGCGGGGGACGCCGGGGACCCCTGAGGTGCGTGCCACCGACGGGATCAGTCTCGATGTCCGACGCGGGGAGATTTTCGGCCTGCTCGGGCCCAACGGCGCCGGCAAGTCCACCCTCGTACGACAGCTCACCGGGCTGATGCGCCCGGACGCCGGCAGCGTCGAGGTGCTCGGCCACGATCTCGTACGTCATCCGGAGCGGGCCTCCCGGCTCATCGGCTATCTCGGGCAGGAGTCCACCGCTCTCGACGAGCTGACCGTCGCACTCGCCGCCGAGACGACGGGGCGGCTGCGCGGACTGTCCGTACGGGACGCACGGGCCGAGCGTGACGCCGTACTGGAGGAGCTCGGGCTGACCGGGCTCGCCGCACGCCCCCTGAAGAAGCTGTCCGGCGGGCAGCGACGGCTGGCCTGCTTCGCGACGACGCTGGTCGGAGAGCGGCCGGTCCTGGTACTGGACGAGCCGACCACCGGCATGGACCCCGTCGCGCGGCGCGCGGTATGGGCCGCGGTCGACCGGCGGCGCGCGGAGCACGGGGCGACCGTGCTGCTCGTCACCCACAACGTCATCGAGGCCGAGACCGTCCTCGACCGGGTCGCTGTACTGGAACGGGGCCGCGTCATCGCCTGCGACACCCCGACCGGGCTGAAGGAACGGGTCGCGGGCGAGGTACGGGTCGAGCTGGTGTGGCGCGAGCGGGCACCGCTGGATGTGCCCGAGGTCGCCGCGCTGTGCGGGTCCGCGCAGGAGTCCGGGCGCCGCTGGGTGCTCAGGCTCGCACCGGACGAGGCACGGGCGGCGGTCGCGGCGGTGACGGGTGGCGCGGCGTTCGCGGCTCTCGACGACTTCACGCTGGCCACGCCCAGCCTGGAGGACGTGTACTTGGCACTCGGCGGGAACGCGACGAAGGGGCTGGTCAAGGCGTGAGCACCGTGCCCGCGGAGGCGGTGGCCGAGCAGGCGGAACAGGCCGGACAGGCGGGACAGGCCGGACGGGCCGGAGCGGATGGCGGGGCAGAGGCTGCGGCCGCCGCGCCGCTCGCGCCGCGGGCGCGGCTGCTGCCGGCGCTCGGCGCCGTGTACCGCGCGCAGCTGTCCCGAGCACGCGTCGCCCGGATCCCGCTGCTCTTCGTGGCGACCTTCCAGTCGATCGGGATCATGGTCCTGATGCGCGGGGTCGTCGACGGGGGCGCGGAGGCGCGCGCTGTCGTCGCGGGGTCGAGCGTGCTCGTCGTCGCCTTCGTCGCGCTCAATCTGCTCGCCCAGTACTTCGGGCAGCTGCGCGCCAGCGGCGGCCTCGACCACTACGCCACGCTGCCGGTGCCGCCGGCCGCGGTGGTGCTCGGCGCTGCCGGTGCGTACGCCTCCTTCACCGTGCCCGGCACGGTGGTCACGGCGGTCGCCGGCAGCGTGCTGTTCGAGCTGCCGCTGACGCATCTATGGGTGCTGGCCGCGGTGATCCCGCTCGCCGGTGCGGCTCTCGCCGGGCTGGGCGCGGCGCTCGGGCTGCTCGCGCCCCGTCAGGAACTTGCCACGCTGCTCGGCCAGTTGGGCATGTCCGCGGCGCTGCTGCTGGGGGTGCTGCCGGCCGACCGGCTGCCGGGGCCGATCTCGTACGCACGTGATCTGCTGCCCTCCACGTACGGCGTCGAGGCCCTCGCGCGGTCCTTCGACGCGCGTCCGGACTGGGCGGTCGTCGGGCTGGACCTCGCGGTCTGCGCCTTGGTGGGTGTTGTCTCGCTGACGGTCGCGACGTGGGCGTACCGGCGGGCGGCAGTCCGGTGAGGCGGCGTTCCGGCACGCCTGGCACGATGGCGGTGTGACCGCACCTCTGACACCGCCGCACCAGCCTCATCAGCATTCGCCGAACGACGACCCTTGGCAGTCGCCGCCGACGGGCCACGCGTCCCTGCACGCGAAGGATGCGAAGGACGCCGAGGACGCGGAGGAGAGCCCCGAGCTGAAGGCCGACCTGCGGGACGCGGCCGTGGTGCTGGTGGCCGTGGCGGTTCTGGGCGTGGCACTGGGGCTGCTGTGGCTGTGGCTGGCGCCGCGCGTGCCGCTGATCTCGAACGACAAGGCGGTCTTCCTCAAGGACACGGAGGGCGAGGAGGCGGTGGGCGCGGACGGTGCCTTCGTGCTGCTGGCACTCGCTTTCGGCGCGGTGAGCGCGGCGGCGGTCTTCTGGTTCCGCAGGCGCGGGGGCATCGCCCTGGTGGTGGCGCTGGCCGTGGGCGGACTGCTGGGCTCGCTGCTCGCGTGGGGGATCGGGGTGTGGTTCGGCCCCACGCAGGATGTGGTCGCGCATGCGCGGGAGGTCGGCCAGGGGGTGACCTTCGACGCGTACCTGGAGCTGAGGGCGAAGGGGGCGCTGCTGGCGTGGTCGGTGGCGGCGATGGTGGTACACCTGGCGCTGACGGCCCTGTTCGGTCCGCGGGACCCGGAACCGGAGTGGCCGCCGCAGTACGGGGCGCCGGGGACGGAGCAGCCGCCGGGGCCGGGCGCGGCCTGACGCCTGCGGGGGTCTGTTCCCCTACCCGCCCTTCCCCGTGACTGGGGGCTTCGCCCCAGACCCCCGTACACCCTTCGGGCATGTCCTCAACCGTCGGACGGGCTGAAAGATTCAGCCCCGCCGGCGATTGAGGCGCGGGGTCCGGGGCGGAGCCCCGGGATCACGCCGGGCGGCGGCCGTGGTTGGCCCGGTGCTTTCGGATGCGCCACTTCCGTTTGCGGGTTCGTTTGGACATGCGCCGTCCTCTCCCCGTCGGAGTGTTCCTACGGTCGTAGCCGAGGACAGCCGCCCCGTCGAGCCCCTACGCCCGCCCGATCGGTGCCAGTACCGCCGACGTCAGCGTCGCCAGGTCCGTCGGGGAGAGTTCGACCTCCAGTCCGCGGCGGCCCGCCGAGACGCAGATCGTGGCGTGGACGGAAGCCGACGCGTCCAGGACCGTACGCAGACGCTTCCGCTGGCCCAACGGCGAGATACCGCCCCGTACATAGCCCGTCGTACGTTCCGCCGCCGCCGGATCCGCCATCGTCGCGCGTTTGCCGCCGACCGCCGCTGCCAGCGCCTTGAGGTCCAGCTGTCCGGCCACCGGGACCACCGCCACGGTCAGTTCGCCGTCGACGTCCGCGACCAGGGTCTTGAAGACCCGGTCGGGAGAGACACCGAGGGCCTCGGCCGCCTCATCGCCGTACGAGGCGGACGCGGGATCGTGGTCGTACGCGTGCACGCTGAACTCCGTGCCCGCCGCGGCCAGCGCGACCGTGGCGGGCGTGCCCCCGGGGCCGCCGGACTTCTTGGTTCTCTTCGGCACCGCAAGCTACTCCCGTCAGTTGGGGCTCGTCGGCGCCCGGGTCAGATCGACCGCGGGCAGCGACGGAAGATGGCGGATCACCGCGGTCTCCGCGCGCAGGAGCGTCAGCTCCTCCCGCAGTCGGGTCGCCGTGTCCGGGGCCTGCAGCAGCCGTTGCTTCGCGGGAGTGTCCAGTACGGCCGCCGCGGCGACCAGGTACGAGACCACCGAGGGCTCGTCCGGCAGATCCGCACCGGTGGACAGCGAGCGCTCACGCGCGCCCGCCAGCCGCTTCTGGTAGCTGCGGAAGGCCCGCAGCACGCCCTCGGCGAGCGCGCCCGCGCCGTCCCCCGACTCCTCCGGGATCTCCTCGAGCTCGGCCGTCAGATACGGGCCGCTCGCGTCGACCGAGAGAAGCTTGACCCGCGTCGTACCCGTCGCGAGCACCTCGAAGCTGCCGTCCGCGCGCTCGCGGATCGTTGCCGCGTCCGCGATACAGCCCATGTGGTGGAAGGCCTGGATCGGATCGGAGCCGAAGCCCGCCGCCGGGCCGCGTTCGGGCAGCGCGGTCGGGTCCGGCATGCCGGGCGCGGTCGGCGCGACCTCGCGGCCGTCGCGGATGGCGACCACGGCGAAACGGCGAGGCTCGGACTCGTCCGTCTTCAGCAGCTCGCGCATCATGGCGCGATAACGCTCCTCGAAGACGTTCAAGGGCAGGACGAGGCCCGGGAACAGCACCGAGTTCAGCGGAAAGAGGGGGAGACGTGCGGTGGTCACAACGGTCAAGCCTAATGGCCGAAGGACCAGCTTCGTCCGGCCCGTCCACGCAGTGGCATCGAAGAGGCGATCTGGATCCGTACGCCGTCCCTCGTATCGAGGAACTGACCCAGCGGATCGTCGGTCACGTAGGTCCAGGGGAAGGACGTGGCGTACGGGCCGATCAGCCGGAACTGCTCCAGCGCCTCCGCCCACCGCCCCCGCCCCACCAGCACGTACACCAGCAGATTGCGTACCTCGGCCGGCCATGGATCCCCGGCCGCGTAGTCCGTCGAGAGCGCGATCGCGAGATCCGCCGCCGCGTCGATCCGGTCGTCCTGTACGGAGGTGGTCTCGCCGGTCAGCAACTGCGTGAAGGCCGCGCGCACCGGCAGCGCCTGCACCAGTGAGCCCGGCAGCGCGTCCGCCGCCGCCTGCTCGGCGAAGTCGAAGCACTCGCGGTGCGAGCCGTACCACTGGGCGGACAGGTACTGCAGCGCCGCGACATGGCAGCCGTAGTGGTGGGAGGAGCGGCGCACCGCCTGCTCCCAGAGCGACTCGAAGGCCGTGTGCGTGGCATGCGTACCGCGCGCGTGGTCCAGCGAGATGCGCCACGGCACCGGGTCGTTCGCATCGCCGTCCGCCGCCGCGTCGATCAGCGGCCCGATCTCCCGCAGCCGCTCGGCGCGTGCGGGCGACTCCCAGGCCCTGCGGACGGCGAGTTCGGCCTTGAGGACCAGCGCGTCGGGGTCGCGGGGCGCCGCGGCGAGCCAGCTCGTCAGCCACTCGTCGCGGTTCAGCGCAAAGGCCGCGAGGCGTGTGACGTACCGGTCGCGGTTCTCCCACTCGGCCCCCTCGCGCGTGATCGCGAGCAGCTTGGCGGCCGGCTCGTACTCACCGAACGCGGCCGCGACCAGCGCCGGGCCCAGCCGCCCGTCGGGGGCGTCGAGCAGCACCGCGGTGTCCGGCGGCAAGCCGTCGGCGAGCTGCGGCGTATGACGGATCATGCGCGCGGTGCGGATCATGGCGCGGAGCAATGGCATGGTGTGGACCATTGAAAGCTGTGGCTGGAAGACGCGCCAGAGGACAGCTGTGAAGCTTTCGTAGCGGCAGAATGGTTGTCCTGGCGAAAGCCAAGAGAGCGTAAAGAAAGAGGTCGTACGACAGGTGGTTCAGCCGCGTCTGAGCAGGCGGGACGCGCCCGCCGCGACCGTCGTCGCGAGGATCCAGCCGAGCAGGATCAGCGCGGCCGAGGCCCACTGCCAGTGGCTGTCCAGCCGCCAGTAGCCGTCCTGGCCGAGATTGATCACCGGCACCAGCAGATCCAGGGCGTACAGCGCGGCATTCCACTCCGGATGCTCGTCCGCCTTGATCGGCGCCGGTTCCACCTGCGCGAAGGCGAGCGCGCCCAGCGCCCAGAGCACCGCCATCCACAGGGCCGCCCGGCCGGGCCGGTAGCCGTACGCCACCGTCCAGTCCTGGAGATAGCCCCAGAGCTTCGCGGCCAGCGGAAGCGTCTCACGGCGGCGGCGCTGCTTGGCGAGCAGCACCTCGCGCGCGTCCGCGTCCTCGCCGCTGTTGCGCAGCACGGTCGCCAGCCGTTCGTACGGCTCCGGTGAGTACTCCGGGGTCGCCGACGCCACCCACTCCAGGCGCCGCCCGAGCGGGAACTCCTCGTACGGGACGAGGTTTTCGTACACGAAGCCGCCCATCGCAAGCCCGCCAGGACCCGGCCAGCTCGCCGCCATGTCGATCAGCGTCACCACCTTCGCGCCGTTCAGCACGACGCGCCCCTCCTCCGGGCGCTCCGCGTTGAACCGCAGCTCCGGAGTGGCGATCCGGCGCAGCGACAGCTCCTCGCGCGAGCTCAGGACGAACCGCGCCCGGTGGAAGTCGACCGCGTCGCCGAACCGCCCGTCGTCCAGCCGCACCCCGCCGTGGCACTCGAAGGGCTGCAGCCGCGTGCCGCGCGACGGCGTGGCCGCATTGCCGATGCCGATGCCGAAAGGGGGCGTGGTGCCCTGATTGCCCGTGGACTCGCTCACCCACGCGCCCGTCATATAGAGCGTCCGCTCCACACTCAGTTGCGGGGCATTGAGTGCACGCCGCTCCGCCGCCGCCCGCAGCCTGCTGCCGCGCAGGCTCAGCGAGACCCCGACCTTCGCGCCGCGCAGGCTGAACTCGCCGTACGTCTCGATCAGTTCGGCCTGCAGATCCTGCGCGACCGACATCCCGTCCGCGGTGATCGCGCGGCCGCGCCGGTCCGGCCTGACATTGATCTGGTTGATCAGCAGATCCGTGCCGATCTGCGCGTCGGTGAGCCGGATGCCGTGCTCCACCCGGCAGCGCGGCAGATGCAGATCGCCCTCGGTACGCAGCCGGGCCGCCTCGAGCCGCGGGATCGCACAGCCCACCATGCGCACCGTGGTGAAGTGCGCCTCGGGCATCAGCACTTCGCTGTCGAAGCGGCAGCCGTTCAGCTCGACGTAGGGGGCGATGCTGCCGCCCGCGAGCTTGAGCGTCCCGGTGATCTGGACCCCACGGAGCTTGAGCGCGGCGACCCGGCCCGGCCGCGCGGCCGGGCCGCTCAGCAGCAGCCGGGCGACGATGCCGGCGCGCACACTGCGCTCGGGGCCCCAGGGGCGCGGTGAGAAGGGATCGTTCAGCAGGGGATTGGCGTCGCTCAGGTCGTACGTACT
Source organism: Streptomyces sp. NPDC002730 (assembly GCF_042888805.1). Taxonomy (NCBI): domain Bacteria; kingdom Bacillati; phylum Actinomycetota; class Actinomycetes; order Kitasatosporales; family Streptomycetaceae; genus Streptomyces; species Streptomyces sp. NPDC002730. The sequence goes on along the minus strand of NZ_JBIAQG010000006.1, from coordinate 348,860 downwards.
CCCGTTTCGGAATGCGTTCCACATTCGCAGCTCGGTCGGGCGCAGCCCGTCCGGAGCCCCGTCGTCCAGCGGCTCGGTCACTGCCGCTCCTCCGCTTCCTTGGCTCGTACAGCTGTTCTTCCCGCTGAGTGACGGACTGAACGCTAGTGGTCATGAACATGTACTGGGGCATGTATCAGCCAGTGATACGGGAGACCAGCGGCCGATTCCGGTCTGAGAGAATTGGTTCCGTGATCTCACGAATCGACCTGCGTGGCGACGCCCTCCCCGAGGGTGCCGCCCTGCGCGACCTGCTGCCCCGTGCCGAGTTCGACGTGGAAGCCGCCCTGGAGAAGGTGCGGCCCATCTGCGAGGCCGTGCATCATCGCGGCACGGCGGCGCTGATCGACTACGCGGAGAAGTTCGACGGTGTGAAGCTGGAGCAGGTGAGGGTGGGTGCGAAGGCCCTCGCCGACGCACTGGAGCAGCTCGACCCCGAGGTCAGGGCCGCTCTGGAGGAGTCGATCCGGCGCGCCAGAATCGTCCACCGCGCGCAGCGCCGCAGCGAGCACACCACACAGGTCGTCCCCGGCGGCAGCGTCACCGAGAAGTGGGTGCCGGTCGAGCGCGTCGGTCTGTACGCACCGGGCGGCCGCTCCGTCTACCCCTCCTCCGTGATCATGAACGTGGTGCCGGCCCAGGAGGCGGGCGTCGACTCCATCGCGCTGGCGTCCCCGCCGCAGAAAGAGTTCGGGGGCCTTCCGCACCCGACGATCCTCGCCGCCTGCGCGTTGCTCGGCGTCGACGAGGTGTACGCCGTCGGTGGCGCACAGGCCGTCGCGATGTTCGCGTACGGCACCGAGGAGTGCGCCCCCGCCAATATGGTCACCGGGCCGGGCAATATCTGGGTCGCCGCTGCCAAGCGGTACTTCGCCGGCCGGATCGGCATCGACACCGAGGCGGGGCCGACCGAGATCGCGATCCTCGCCGACTCCACCGCCGACCCGGTGCACGTCGCCGCCGACCTGATCAGCCAGGCCGAGCACGACCCGATGGCCGCCGCCGTGCTGGTCACCGACTCCACGGAGCTGGCGGACGCGGTCGAGAGGGAGCTCGAAACGCAGGTCGCGGCCACCAAGCACATCGAGGACCGGATCGTCCCGGCACTGAGCGGCAAGCAGTCCGCGATCGTCCTGGTCGACGGTGTCGAAGAGGGCCTGCGGGTCGTCAACGCGTACGGTGCCGAGCACCTGGAGATCCAGACCGCCGACGCCTCCGCCGTCGCCGCCCGGGTCCGCAACGCCGGCGCGATCTTCGTCGGCCCGTGGGCGCCGGTCTCGCTCGGCGACTACTGCGCGGGCTCCAACCATGTCCTGCCGACCGGTGGCTGTGCCTGCCACTCCTCTGGCCTGTCCGTGCAGTCCTTCCTGCGCGGCATCCACATCGTGGACTACACGCGAGACGCTCTCGCCGAGGTGACGCACCACGTGGTGACGCTCGCCGAGGCCGAGGACCTGCCCGCGCACGGCGCCGCCGTGAAGGCGCGTTTCGCCGGAGGCGAACTGGATCAGCGCAGCGGTGAAGGCGAACCGGACCGGCGCACCGAGTGGGAGGTGCCCGGCAAGTGACCTTCGGCATCGACGACCTGCCCATCAGGGACGAGCTGCGTGGCAAGTCCCCGTACGGCGCGCCCCAACTCGACGTGCCCGTACGTCTGAACACCAACGAGAACCCCTACCCGCTGCCCGAGCCACTGGTCGAGCGCATCGCCGAACGCGTCCGCGAGGCCGCCCGCGAGCTGAACCGCTACCCCGACCGGGACGCGGTCGAGCTCCGCACCGAGCTGGCCCGCTATCTCACCCGCACCGCCGGTTACGAGGTCTCTCTCGCCAACGTCTGGGCGGCCAACGGCTCCAACGAGGTCATCCAGCAGCTGCTGCAGACCTTCGCCGGACCCGGCCGTACCGCCATCGGCTTCGAGCCCTCGTACTCCATGCACGGCCTGATCTCGCGCGGCACCGGCACCGGCTGGATCTCCGGGCCGCGCGGCGAGGACTTCACCATCGACGTGGCGGCCGCCGAGGCTGCCATCGCCGAGCACCGGCCGGACGTCGTCTTCATCACCTCGCCCAACAACCCCACGGGCACCGCGGTCGAGGCCGACACCGTCCTCGCCCTGTACGAGGCGGCGCAGGCGGCCAGGGCTGACACTGCCGGGGCGATAGTCGTGGTCGACGAGGCGTACGTCGAATTCAGTCACCGCCCCTCGCTGCTGCCGCTGATCGAGGACCGGCCGAACCTGGTGGTCTCGCGCACCATGTCCAAGGCCTTCGGCGCGGCCGGTCTGCGCCTGGGCTATCTGGCCGCGCACCCGGCGGTCGTCGACGCCGTCCAGCTGGTGCGCCTGCCGTACCACCTGTCCGCCGTCACACAGGCCACCGCGCTCGCCGCGCTGGAGCACACGGATACGCTGCTCGGGTATGTCGAGCAGCTGAAGACCGAGCGGGACCGCCTGGTCGGCGAGCTGCGGGCGATCGGCTACGAGGTCACCGAGTCCGACGCCAACTTTGTGCAGTTCGGACGCTTCGACGGCGAAGGGGCCGCCCACGAGGTCTGGCAGCAGATCCTCGACCGGGGCGTCCTGGTCCGTGACAACGGCGTACCGGGCTGGCTGCGGGTCACCGCGGGAACCCCGGCAGAGAACGACGCGTTCCTCGAGGCGGTACGCGCCCTCATGAAGGAACGCAGCGAGAAGGAGCAGAGCGCATGAGCCGCGTAGGACGGGTCGAACGCACCACCAAGGAGACGTCCGTCGTCGTCGAGATCGACCTCGACGGCCACGGAAAGGTCGATGTGTCGACCGGGGTCGGCTTCTACGACCACATGCTCGACCAGCTCGGCCGCCACGGCCTGTTCGACCTCACCGTGAAGACCGAGGGCGATCTGCACATCGACTCGCACCACACCATCGAGGACACGGCCCTCGCGCTCGGCGGCGCCTTCAAGCAGGCGCTCGGCGACAAGGTCGGCATCTACCGCTTCGGCAACTGCACCGTGCCGCTGGACGAGTCGCTCGCCCAGGTCACCGTGGACCTCTCCGGACGTCCCTACCTCGTGCACACCGAGCCCGAGAACATGGCGCCGATGATCGGCTCGTACGACACGACGATGACCCGGCACATCCTGGAGTCCTTCGTCGCGCAGGCCCAGGTCGCGCTGCACGTCCACGTCCCGTACGGCCGCAACGCGCACCACATCGTGGAGTGCCAGTTCAAGGCGCTGGCCCGCGCCCTGCGTTACGCCGCCGAGCGCGACCCACGCGCCGTCGGCATCCTCCCCTCCACGAAGGGCGCCCTCTAAACTCATGACCGGCCTCTCCACCATCCTGATCGTCGTCGGTCTCTTCCTCGCCGGCGGTGTGTACTCCTTCTCCAAGCAGAAGATGCCCATGGGCCTGATCGGGCTTCTCGGTATCGCCTCCGCGATGTGCCTGGTCGCCGGTGTCCTGCGGATTCAGGGGATCTGGGAATGACCGTGCCCAAGAAGGTCGTCGTCTTCGACTACGGATTCGGCAATGTCCGCTCGGCCGAGCGAGCCCTCGCCCGGGTCGGCGCGGACGTCGAGATCACCCGTGACTACGACAAGGCCATGAACGCCGACGGGCTGCTCGTCCCCGGCGTCGGAGCCTTCTCCGCCTGCATGGACGGCCTCAGGAAGGCCCGTGGCGAGTGGATCATCGACCGCAGGCTCTCCGGCGGCCGGCCCGTCATGGGCATCTGCGTCGGCATGCAGATCCTCTTCGCACGCGGCATCGAGCACGGCGTCGAGACCGAGGGCCTCGACGAGTGGCCCGGCACGGTCGGCCCGCTGAAGGCCCCGATCGTGCCCCACATGGGCTGGAACACCGTCGAGGCGGCCGCCGACAGCCGGCTCTTCGCCGGAGTCGACGCCGACGCCCGGTTCTACTTCGTGCACTCCTACGCCGTGCACGAATGGGACCTGGAGGTCACCAACCCCGCCATCCGCGCGCCCCAGGTCACCTGGGCCACGCACGGCGAGCGCTTTGTCGCCGCCGTGGAGAACAGCGCGCTGTGGGCCACCCAGTTCCACCCCGAGAAGTCCGGCGACGCCGGCGCCCAGCTGCTGACCAACTGGATTGAGACGCTGTAATGCCGAAGCTTGAACTCCTCCCCGCAGTCGACGTCCGCGACGGCCAGGCCGTACGCCTCGTTCATGGCGAGTCCGGTTCGGAGACCTCGTACGGCTCTCCGCTCGAAGCCGCTCTGACCTGGCAGCGATCGGGCGCCGAGTGGCTGCATCTCGTCGACCTGGACGCGGCCTTCGGCACCGGCGACAACCGCGCGCTGATCGCCGAGGTCGCCGGCGCCATGGACATCAAGGTCGAGCTGTCGGGCGGCATCCGCGACGACGCCTCGCTCGCAGCCGCGCTGGCCACCGGCTGCACCCGGGTCAACCTGGGCACCGCCGCGCTGGAGACCCCCGAGTGGGTCGCCAAGGTCATCGCCGAGCACGGTGACAAGATCGCGGTCGGCCTCGACGTACGCGGTACGACGCTGCGCGGCCGCGGCTGGACCCGCGACGGCGGCGACCTCTACGAGACGCTCGCCCGCCTCGACTCCGAGGGCTGCGCCCGCTACGTCGTCACCGACATCGCCAAGGACGGCACCCTCCAGGGGCCCAACCTGGAGCTGCTGCGCAATGTCTGCGCGGCGACCGACAAGCCCGTCGTCGCCTCCGGCGGCGTCTCCTCACTCGACGATCTGCGGGCGATCTCCTCGCTCGTCCCCGAGGGCGTCGAGGGCGCGATCGTCGGCAAGGCGCTGTACGCCGAGGCGTTCACCCTGGAAGAGGCCCTCGCGGCGGTGTCGGAATGACCGATTCCTTCTCCGATTCCCCTGCCGTACGGCGCATCGGCTCCGACGGACCGTGGGAGGACGCCTTCGGCTACTCGCGCGCGGTCGAACTGCCGAACGGCCTGGTCCTGGTCTCCGGCTGCACCTCGGTCGCCGGCGGCGAGATCGCCGCGGGCGGCCCCTACGACCAGACGGTCACCGCGTTCGGCGTCGCCTTCGACGCCCTGAAGGAACTCGGCCTGGGCCGGGAGGATGTGGTGCGTACGCGGATGTACCTCTCCCACGCCCGGGACGTGGACGAGGTCGGCCGTGCCCACAAGGAGCTGTTCGACACGGTCCGCCCGGCCGCGTCGATGCTCATCATCTCCGGCTTCGTCGACCCGAGCCTGGTCGTCGAGGTCGAGGTCGAGGCGTACCGAGGAGGTGCCGGATGACTCTCGCGGTCCGAGTGATCCCCTGCCTGGACGTGGACAACGGCCGGGTCGTCAAGGGCGTCAACTTCCAGAATCTGCGCGACGCGGGCGACCCCGTGGAGATGGCCAAGCTGTACGACGCCGAAGGCGCCGACGAACTGACCTTCCTCGACATCACGGCCTCCTCCGGCAACCGTGAGACGACCTACGACGTGGTGCGCCGCACCGCCGAGCAGGTCTTCATCCCGCTGACCGTGGGCGGCGGCGTGCGCAGCGCCGACGACGTCGACAAGCTGCTGCGGGCCGGCGCCGACAAGGTGGGCGTCAACACCGCGGCGATCGCCCGTCCCGAGCTGATCCGCGAGATCGCCGAGCGCTTCGGCCGCCAGGTACTGGTCCTGTCGGTCGACGCCCGTCGTACTCCGGAAGGCTCCTTCGAGGTCACCACGCACGGCGGCCGCAAGGGCACCGGCATCGACGCCGTCGAATGGGCCCACCGGGCCGCCGAGTTGGGCGCGGGCGAGATTCTGCTCAACTCGATGGACGCGGACGGCACGAAGGACGGCTACGACACGGAGATGATCGCCGCGGTACGGAAGCACGTCACCGTCCCGGTCATCGCCTCCGGCGGCGCCGGCAAGCTCTCCGACTTCCCGCCGGCCATCGCGGCGGGCGCGGACGCGGTCCTGGCTGCCTCGGTCTTCCACTTCGGCGATCTGCGGATCTCCCAGGTCAAGGACACCCTCCGGGAGGCGGGCCACCCCGTCCGCTGACCATCGTGGACAACTGACCTGAAACTGACGTTCGTTGGGAGACGGGCCGGGTAGCGTGCCGTTCGACCCTAGGAACGGGGGAACGGCATGGCGGCCCGGCCCATCGTCGATCTGCTCGAGCTCAGCCCGGATTTCGTTCGCGATCCCTATCCCGTCTACGCCCGGCTGCGCGCCGATGGTCCCGTCCACCAGGTACGCGCCCCGGACGGCGAGGAGCTCTGGCTCGTCGTCGGACATGACGCCTGCCGCGCCGCCTTCACCGACCCGCGGCTCAGCCGGGCCTGGATGAAGTCCGGGAGCATCGGCCAGATCATCAACACCGATCAGGACCAGCCCGCCCTCGCGCACATGTTGATGTCCGACCCGCCGGACCACACGCGATTACGCCGGCTGGTCGCCCGGGAGTTCACCCCGCGCCGTATCGACACCCTGGCCCCGCGCATCCAGAAGATCACCGACGGACTGATCGACGCGATGCTGGCGGACGAGGAGCGGCGGGCCGATCTGATCGACTCCTTCGCCTTCCCGCTGCCGATGACGGTCATCTGCGAACTGCTCGGCGTGCCCGAGCTGGACCGGGACGCCTTCCGCGGCTGGTCCAACGAGATGGTCGCGCGCACCAGCCCGGAGGCCGAGGCCCGTGCGTACGAGGAGGTGCCGGCGTACCTCGGCGAGCTGATCGCGGCCAAGCGGGCCGCGCCCGGCGAGGATCTGCTCAGCGCGATGATCCACGCAGTGGACGAGGGCGGCGACCGGCTCTCGCCGCGCGAGCTGATCGGCATGTCCGTACTGCTGCTGATCGCCGGTCATGAGACCACGGTCAATCTGATCGGCAACGGCATGCGGGCCCTCTTCGCACACCCAGGCCAACTCGCCGCCCTGCGCGCCGACTTCGGTCTGCTCGACGGGGCGGTCGAGGAGATGCTCCGCTACGACGGACCGGTCGAGACCTGCACCGACCGCCTCGCCCTGGAGGACGTGGAGATGGGCGGTGCGGTCATCCCGGCGGGCTCCACCGTCCTGATCGCCATGGCCGACGCCGACCGCGACCCGGAGCGCTTCAAGGACCCGGACCGGTTCGACATCCGTCGGGACGCCCGCGGCCATATCGCCTTCGGCCACGGCCTCCACTACTGCCTGGGCGCGCCGCTGGCCCGGCTCGAGGGACGTATCGCGATCCGCACACTGTTGGAGCGCTGCCCGGACGTCGCGCCGGACGCCGACGAGGCCGAGCTGCCATGGATGCCCGGAATGCTGATCAGGGGCGTACGGAAGCTGCCCGTGCGCTGGTGACCTGTGGCCCCCTGGCTCGACAGGGCGGCCGAGCGGCGGAGCAAGGACGGTCGTGGCGCTGGTGGCAGGTCGCCTCCGACGGCCTGAGCATCCGCGACGAGGACTTCCAGGACACACCCGAGAAGATCGCCACCCATGCGGCCGTCACCCGGATGTCCTTGGAGCAGCGCGTCGAGCTCTACCGCCGCTACCTCGACGCGCAGTCCGTCTGGGGCCGCATGGCGCGGGACCGACTTCAGCTGCGAATATCTGCCGCGGCTGACCGCCGAGGAGACCGGTACGGGGCCGGATCGCGCACGCCGGAATCGTCCAGGGACTCGGGCTGATCGTCGGAGCCGGGGCGATCGCCGCTCTCGCCGTGGTGGCGCACATCGCCGCCGCGGTCGGTGTCGCCGTGGTGATCGGACTGCTCGCGGGGCTGAGCGGCGCGCTGTGCGACGCGCTCGTGCAGACCCGGACCGATCCGGCCTCCCTCGGCCGGGTCACCTCGGTCTCGACCTTCTTCAGCCTCGGCGGCGCGCCGCTCAGCTACCCGGTGACCGGCGCGGCCGTCGGCCTGTGGGGCACCGTGCCGGTCTTCACCGTCAGCGCGGCCGTCTGCGCCCTCGGGGCGGTCCACGCACTGTGCTCCAAGGGGCTGCGCAGCGCCGAGCTGCCGCGCTGAGCCGCCGCCGGTCCGGCACGCTCAGGCGCCGCCGGGCTACAGCCCCAGTTTGGCCTCGTGCAGCCGGGTGATCGCGTCCTTGTCGCCCTCGAGGTCCACCTGCGCCGCTTCCTGCCGCCCGAACATGAAGATCGTCAGCTCGCTCGGCTCCCCGGTCACCGTCACCACCGGGGTGCCGCGGTGACCGACCGCCGTCTGGCCGTTCGAACGGCGCAGCACCAGCCCGACCGGGGACCTGCGGCCCAGCAGCCGGGACGCCTTCTCCAGCCGTGACCACAGGGCGTTCTCGAAGATCCGGTCCGGTTCGCGCGGCGTCCAGTCCGGCTGCGCCCGCCGCACATCCTCGGCGTGGACGAAGAACTCGACGCTGTTCGCGGCCTCGTCGATCTGCTTGATCGCGTACGGGGACATCCGCGGCGGACCCGTACGGATCAGCTGGATCAGCTCCTCGTACGGCTTCTCGGCGAACTCCGCCTGCACCCGGTCGAGGCGGCTCTTGAGCGCGCTCAGCACGATCCCGCCCGCCGCGTCCACCCGCCGCTCGCGGACCACCACGTGGGCGGCGAGCTGCCGGGTGTTCCAGCCGTCGCACAGGGTCGGAGCTTCGGGACCCGCCGCCTCCAACAGGTCGGCGAGCAGAAGCCGTTCACGCCTTGCATGGGTCGACATGACTGCCAGCGTACGGCCGCGGCACCGAGTCCGCCCAGTGGACGCACCGCCCGGCGACCCCGGCGGGCACGGCACAATGGCCGTATGACCAGCAGTGTCCCCACAGGTTCCCTCGATCCCGCCGTCGCCGCCCGCCTCAAGCGCAGCGCCGACGGCCTGGTTCCGGCCATCGCGCAGCAGTACGACACCGGTGAGGTGCTGATGCTCGGGTGGATGGACGACGAGGCCCTGCACCGCACCCTGACCACCGGCCGCTGCACCTACTGGTCCCGCAGCCGCCAGGAGTACTGGGTCAAGGGCGACACCTCCGGCCATGTCCAGCACGTCAAGTCCGTCGCCCTGGACTGCGACGCCGACGCGGTGCTCGTCAAGGTCGACCAGGTGGGGGCCGCCTGCCACACCGGGGACCGCACCTGCTTCGACGCCGACGTCCTTCCTCTGGGCCAGTAGGGTCGGGCGCCATGGATCTCGACACCTTCCGCAAGCTCGCCGCCGACCGCCGTGTCATCCCCGTCAGCCGCAAGCTCCTCGCGGACGGCGACACCCCGGTCGGGCTCTACCGCAAGCTCGCCGCCGAACGTGAGGGCACCTTCCTGCTGGAGTCCGCCGAGAACGGGCGCTCCTGGTCCCGGTACTCCTTCATCGGCGTACGCAGCGCCGCCACCCTCACCGAGCGCGAGGGCCAGGCGCACTGGCTCGGCACCCCGCCCGTCGGCGTCCCGGTCGAAGGCGACCCGCTCCAGGCCCTGCGCACCACCGTCGAGACGCTGCACACGCCGAAAGACCTCGCCTCCGGCATGCCGCCCTTCACCGGCGGCATGGTCGGCTATCTCGGCTACGACATCGTGCGCAGGCTCGAGAAGATCGGGCCCGGCGAGCGCGACGACCTGCGGCTTCCCGAGCTGACCATGCTGCTCACCTCGGACCTCGCGGTGCTCGACCACTGGGACGGCACCGTCCTGCTGATCGCCAACGCCATCAACCACAACGACCTCGACACCGGAGTCGACGAGGCGTACGCGGACGCAGTCGCACGCCTCGACGCCATGGAGTCGGACCTCACGCGTCCGCTGGCGTCCGCGCCCGCCGCGCTGCCGCCCTCCGAGCTGCCGGAGTTCTCCGCGCTCTGGGGCGGCAAGGACTACCAGGACGCCGTCGAGGACATCAAGGAACGGATCAGGGCGGGCGAGGCCTTCCAGGTCGTACCGTCGCAGCGGTTCGAAACGCCTTGCCACGCAAGCGCGTTGGACGTCTACCGGGTGCTCAGGGCCACCAACCCGTCGCCGTACATGTACCTCTTCCGCTTCCACGGCTTCGATGTCGTCGGCTCCAGCCCGGAGGCCCTGGTCAAGGTCGAGGACGGGCGGGCCATGGTGCATCCGATCGCGGGCACCAGGCCGCGCGGCGCGACGCCGCAGGAGGACCAGGCCCTCGCCGACGAGCTGATGGCCGACCCCAAGGAGCGCGCCGAGCATCTGATGCTCGTCGACCTCGGCCGCAACGACCTGGGCCGGGTCTGCGAGCCCGGCAGCGTCGAGGTCGTCGACTTCATGTCGGTCGAGCGGTACTCCCACGTCATGCACATCGTCTCGACCGTGACCGGCCGGGTCGCCGCGGGCCGTACCGCCTTCGACGTACTGACCGCCTGCTTCCCGGCCGGCACGCTCTCCGGCGCCCCCAAGCCCCGGGCGATGCAGATCATCGATGAGCTGGAGCCCTCGCGGCGCGGACTGTACGGCGGCTGCGTCGGCTATCTCGACTTCGCAGGCGACTCCGACACCGCGATCGCCATCCGCACCGCGCTGCTCCGCGACGGCACGGCATTCGTGCAGGCCGGAGCGGGTGTGGTGGCCGACTCGGACCCGGTCGCCGAGGACACCGAGTGCCGTAACAAGGCGGCCGCGGTGCTCCGTGCCGTCCACACCGCGAACCGCCTCAACAGCCGACGGGACGGTAAGGGATAGTGGGGTACGTGAGTGCTGTACCCGTACCCCAGCCCCGCGCCGAAGCCGCCTCCGCCACAATCAGCCGCCGCACCCTCGCCGCCGCCCTGTTCCTCGGCGCCGTCGGCGCGGCCGTCGTGCTGATCGCCGCCGGTCAGATCTGGGCCGAGGGCAAGGCCGCCGTCGGTGGCGGCAGCCTTCCGCTCGACGCGGCGGGCAGCGATGTCACCGGTGTCCCCACGGCGCTCGCCATCGTCGGTCTGGCCGCTCTCGTCGCCGTCTTCGCCGTACGCAGCGGAGGCCGGCTGCTCGTCTCCGCCCTGCTGGCCCTGAGCGGTGCGGGCGCGGCACTCGCCGCCTTCATCGGGGCCTCCGACAGCGCGGCTCTCGACGAGAAGGCCGCGCAGACCACCGGGGACACGGCCGCCACGGTCGACGCGCTCACCCACACCGCCTGGCCCTACGCGACCGCGGCCGGCGGCCTGCTGATCCTGCTCGCCGGGCTGCTCGCGCTGCGCTACGGCAAGCAGTGGCCCGCCATGTCGGGCCGCTACGAGCGCGACGGCACCCCACGGCCCCGCAAGGCCGCGGTGGTGGACCCGGACCGGCCCGAGGATCTGTGGAAGGCTCTGGACCGCGGCGAGGACCCGACGCGCGAGGCGTGACGGACCCCACGTCATGCCATGGCACGGCATACGGGACAATGAGCGTTGAGCTCAGTGCTCACCACCGAACAACAGCTCACCCAGCACATCGACGAGGAGCGCATCAATGTCGGGCACCAGCCACGGACACACCCCGGCCGCCTGGACCGGTGTCACCATCGCCTTCATCGGCTTCTGCATCGCAGGCCTCTTCATGGTGGCGGCCAACCCGCTCGGCTTCTGGGCCGGTATCGGCGTCATCGCGCTCGGCGGTGTGGTCGGCGCGGCCATGAAGGCCGCCGGCCTCGGCATGCCGAAGGAGTCCGAGGCCTCGGTGCGGGCCAGGCACCACGCCGCCCAGGCGACGGCGCAGCCCGCGCAGGCGCAGACCACCGCCTGACGCAGCGGTTCAGCTCCACGAGGCGCAGCCCGGCGCGACCGGGCTGCGCCTTTCTGTATGAGCTGCGCCTTTCCGTAGGAACGGAGAGAATCACGGGGTGGACGCCATGCCTTCCTCCACCACACCGGCCCGCGAGCCCGGCCCGGCCCGCGAGCCCCGCGAGCCCCGCCCGGCCCCGCTCGCGCGGCGCCTGGCCACTCCGCTGGCGACCCTCGCCGGGGTCGCGGCGGCCTTCGCGTACGTCGGCACGGTCGATCCCAATGAACCGGGCCACTACCCGGTCTGCCCGCTGTTCCGCTTCACCGGGATCTACTGCCCCGGCTGCGGCGGGCTGCGCAGCGCCCACGCGTTCATCCACGGCGATCTGGGGACTGCCCTCGGGTCCAACGCGGTGGCCGTCGTGGGCTACGCAATCTTCGCCGCGGTGTGGGTGATGTGGCTGATTCGCGCGGTACGGGGAGTGCCCCTGCGGATTACCCTCGGGCCCGCGTGGTGGTGGTCGCTCGGCGGTGTTCTGCTGATCTTCAGCGTGGTCCGGAACCTGCCATTCGGCTCCGCGCTGGCTCCGTAAAGTCCCAGCTAGTGGGACAGCCGTCCACCGGATGTGAGCCCGAGGCCATCCTGCGGATACCATCGACATGGCTGATCCTGATCCATCTCCACGTCCCGGAAGGGGGCCGCTCGCGTGAGTGTGCTCGACGAGATCATTGAAGGCGTACGCGCCGACCTCGCAGAGCGGCAGGCGCGTGTCAGCCTCGACGAGCTCAAGGAGCGTGCCGCCAAGGCTCCTGCGGCCAAGGACGGCGTCGCCGCGCTGCGCGGCGAAGGCGTCCATGTGATCTGCGAGGTCAAGCGCTCCAGCCCGTCGAAGGGCGCGCTCGCCGCGATCGCCGATCCGGCCGGGCTCGCCGCCGACTACGAGGCGGGCGGCGCGGCCGTCATCTCCGTGCTGACCGAGGAGCGCCGCTTCGGAGGATCGCTCGCCGACCTCGAAGCCGTTCGCGCCAGGGTCGACATCCCCGTGCTGCGCAAGGACTTCATCGTCACCGCGTACCAGCTGTGGGAGGCCAGGGCCTACGGCGCCGACCTCGTGCTGTTGATCGTGGCTGCTCTCGAGCAGGAGGCGCTGGTCTCGCTGATCGAGCGCGCCGAGTCGATCGGGCTCACCCCGCTGGTCGAGGTGCACGACGAGGACGAGGTCGAGCGTGCGGTCGAGGCCGGAGCGAAGATCATCGGCGTCAACGCCCGCGATCTGAAGACGCTCAAGGTCGACCGCTCCGTTTTCGAGCGGGTCGCCCCCGAGATCCCGGCGCATATCGTCAAGATCGCCGAGTCCGGTGTGCGCGGTCCGCACGATCTGATCGCCTACGCCAACGTCGGCGCCGATGCGGTGCTCGTCGGCGAGTCCCTGGTCACCGGCCGCGACCCGAAGTCGGCCGTTGCCGACCTGGTTGCCGCGGGCGCCCACCCGGCTCTGCGGCACGGCCGGAGCTGACCGCCCCATGACCGCCGCCGCCCGCACTGTCGCACCGCCGTACCGGACGCCCTCGCGCCCGGCGACGGCGGACGCGGCCCTGCGCGTATCGGCGGCAGACTTCGGCGCCCCTTGGGGCACGAGGACCGGCACGGTTTCCCGCGGCACGGCCTCCCGCGGCTCGGTGCTCGCCGCAGCGCCGGGGACGAGCCTGGCGGCGATCGCCGCGCGCGACCCCTACGCCAGGCTCGCCCGTGGCTGCAAGCCCCGCGGCTGCCGGGCCCCGGCCCGCCGGGTGCACGGCCGCCGGGTGCGTTATGTCATCGGGTCCGAGCCGGGACAGGTCAACGGCATGCGATGGCGCGCGGTCCGCGCGTGCGACTGCCACTAGGCGGTCTCCGGCGGGTGCTTTCCCCTACCCGCCCCTTCCCGTAACCCGGGGCTCCGCCCCAGACCCCCCGTACGCCCTTCGGGCGTGTCCTCAATCGCCGGACGGGCTTGAGTTTCCGCCCGTCCGGCGGAACTCAAGCCTCGCCGGCGATTGAGGCGCGGGGTTCGGGGCGGAGCCCCGGTTCGGGAAGGGGCGGGTAGGGGAGCAACGCCCCGCCAGTCACCCGCGCACGCGCATACCGTGACCAGTGTCAGCCAGACTTCTGGGGCATACGGCCCCGACAAGGAGCACGTCGCAATGTCGAGCGACTTCTTCATCCCGGACCCGGAGGGTCAGGTTCCCAGCGCCGAGGGCTACTTCGGCGCGTTCGGCGGCAAGTTCATCCCCGAGGCGCTCGTCGCCGCGGTCGACGAGGTAGCCGTCGAGTACGACAAGGCCAAGGCCGACCCCGCCTTCGCCGCCGAGCTCAACGACCTGATGGTCAACTACACGGGCCGCCCGAGCGCGCTCACCGAGGTGCCCAGGTTCGCCGAGCACGCCGGCGGTGCGCGGGTCTTCCTCAAGCGGGAGGACCTCAACCACACCGGATCGCACAAGATCAACAACGTGCTCGGTCAGGCGCTGCTCACCAAGCGGATGGGCAAGACCCGGGTCATCGCCGAGACCGGCGCCGGACAGCACGGCGTGGCGACCGCGACCGCCTGCGCCCTCTTCGGCCTCGAGTGCACGATCTACATGGGCGAGATCGACACCCAGCGCCAGGCCCTGAACGTGGCCCGGATGCGGATGCTCGGCGCCGAGGTCATCCCGGTCGCCTCCGGCAGCCGGACCCTGAAGGACGCCATCAACGAGGCGTTCCGCGACTGGGTCGCCAATGTGGACCGTACGCACTATCTCTTCGGCACGGTCGCCGGACCGCACCCCTTCCCCGCGATGGTCCGCGACTTCCACCGGGTCATCGGCGTCGAGGCCCGTCGCCAGATCCTGGAGCGGGCCGGCCGGCTGCCGGACGCGGCCGTCGCCTGCGTCGGCGGCGGATCCAACGCGATCGGGCTGTTCCACGCGTTCATCCCGGACACGGATGTACGCCTCGTGGGCTGCGAGCCCGCGGGCCACGGCATCGAGACCGGCGAGCACGCGGCCACCCTGACCGCGGGCGAGCCCGGCATCCTGCACGGCTCGCGCTCGTACGTCCTGCAGGACGAGGAGGGCCAGATCACCGAGCCGTACTCGATCTCCGCAGGGCTCGACTACCCCGGCATCGGCCCCGAGCACTCGTACCTCAAGGACAGCGGCCGGGCCGAGTACCGCGCGGTGACCGACGACGAGGCCATGCAGTCGCTGCGCCTGCTGTCCCGTACCGAGGGCATCATCCCGGCGATCGAGTCCGCGCACGCGCTGGCCGGGGCCCTGGAGGTCGGCAAGGAGCTGGGCAAGGACGGACTGATCGTCGTCAATCTGTCCGGCCGCGGCGACAAGGACATGGACACCGCCGCCCGTTACTTCGGGCTGTACGACGGCGAGGGGGACGCGAAGGTCGCCGCCGACGCCTCCGCGGAGAACGGCTACGCCGAGATCAGGAGGGACGCGAAGTGAGCGGCAACATCCAGCTGTTGAGCGACACCCTGGCGCAGGCCAGGAACGAGAACCGGGCCGCGCTCATCGCGTACCTCCCGGCCGGCTTCCCGACCGTCGACGGCGGGATCGAGGCCGTCAAGGCCGCCTTCGAGGGCGGCGCGGACGTGGTGGAGGTCGGGCTGCCGCACAGCGACCCCGTCCTCGACGGCCCCGTCATCCAGACGGCCGACGACATCGCGCTGCGCGGCGGCGTCAAGATCGCCGATGTGATGCGTACGGTCCGCGAGGCGCACGAGGCCACCGGCAAGCCGGTCCTCGTCATGACGTACTGGAATCCGATCGACCGGTACGGCATCGAGCGCTTCACCGCCGAGCTGGCCGAGGCGGGCGGCGCGGGCTGCATCCTGCCCGACCTGCCGGTCCAGGAGGCGGGCGGATGGCGCGAGCATGCCGAGAAGCACGGCCTCGCCACCGTCTTCGTCGTCGCGCCGAGCAGCCAGGACGCACGGCTGGCGAAGATCACTGAGGCCGGTTCCGGCTTTGTGTACGCGGCCTCGCTGATGGGTGTCACGGGCACCCGCGAGTCCGTGGGCGCGCAGGCTCAGGACCTGGTGCGGCGTACCCGGGCCACCACCGAACTGCCGGTCTGCGTGGGCCTCGGGGTGTCCAACGCCGAGCAGGCCGCGGAGGTCGCCTCGTTCGCGGACGGCGTGATCGTCGGCTCGGCGTTCGTGAAGCGGATGCTCGACGCACCGGACCGTGCCGCGGGTCTTGAGGCGGTACGGGAGCTGGCGGGCGACCTCGCCAAGGGTGTACGCAGGGGCGAGTAGCCCATACGGGTGGAAAAGGGACCGGGGAGGCATGCACATGCCTCCCCGGTTCGTTTGCGGGATGTGAGCGAGAAGAACCAGGGACAGAAGCAGACCGCGCGCGAGCGGCTCCAGCAGGAACGTGAGCGGGAGAAGGCGCGGGAGAAGCGTCGGCGGACCCTGATCGTGACGGCGGCGGTGGTGGGCGTACTGGGCCTCGCCGCCGTGGTCGGCGTGGTCGCCGCCAACTCCGGGAAGAAGGGCAGCGGCTCCGATGCCGGTCCTCTCCTCGCGCCCGCGGGAGTGCAGGGCAAGGACCAGCTCGCGATCCCGGTGGGCGCGAGCGACGCTCCGTCCACGCTCACGGTGTGGGAGGACTTCCGCTGCCCGATCTGCGCGAAGTTCGAGAGCGTCGCCCGGGGCACCCTCCACGAGCTGGAGCAGACGGGTCAGGCCAAGATCGAGTAC
Organism: Streptomyces sp. NPDC002730; assembly: GCF_042888805.1. Classification (NCBI taxonomy): domain Bacteria; kingdom Bacillati; phylum Actinomycetota; class Actinomycetes; order Kitasatosporales; family Streptomycetaceae; genus Streptomyces; species Streptomyces sp. NPDC002730. The sequence goes on along the minus strand of NZ_JBIAQG010000006.1, from coordinate 332,488 downwards.
CACCTCGCCACCATCATCGACGGGAACATGGGCGGCACCGGCTCGCTTCGCGCAGCGAATGCCGCGGCGTGCGCACAGGACGTCGGGAAGTTCGCCCCGTACCACGATGTCCTCTACCAGAACCAGCCTGCGGAGACGGACGACGCCTTCGGCAAGAACAGCAGGCTGATCGAGCTCGCGGGGAAGGTCGAGGGTCTCGACACCCCGGAATTCCGCAGCTGCGTCGAGGACGGCAAGCACGACGCCTGGGTGGCGAAGTCGAACACCGCCTTCCGCAACAGCGGCTTCCGCGGTACACCGACCGTGCTGCTCAACGGGGAGTCGATCTTCCCGGACAAGGGCGGCGAGCCGATCACCACAGCCAATCTGAAGAAGTGGGTCGAAGAGGCGAACAAGGGCAAGAAGCCGGGCACCAAGCGGTCGACGCCGAGCCCGACTTCGCCGGCCTCCTGACGCGGCCTGACGGACTGCCTCGAGCCGCGGCTCGTTACCCAGACGTTGCCGGGTGGGTTGCCGCACGTCCCACCCGGCAGGGTAGCGTCGGACCTGCCATGGATATCGCCTACATTCCCAGCCCGTCGACCGGAGTGCTCCATCTCGGACCGCTCCCGCTGCGCGGCTACGCGTTCTGCATCATCATCGGCGTCTTTGTGGCCGTCTGGTACGGCAACAAGCGCTGGATCGCGCGGGGCGGCAAAGCCGGCACCGTGGCCGACATCGCCGTCTGGGCGGTGCCCTTCGGTCTCGTCGGCGGCCGGCTCTACCACGTGATCACCGATTACCAGCTGTACTTCAGCGAGGGTGAGAACTGGGTCGACGCCTTCAAGATCTGGGAGGGCGGCCTCGGTATCTGGGGCGCGATCGCGCTGGGCGCGGTCGGTGCCTGGATCGGCTGCCGCCGCCGCGGGATCCCGCTGCCGGCCTGGGCGGACGCCCTGGCACCCGCCGTCGCCTTCGCGCAGGCGATCGGCCGCTGGGGCAACTGGTTCAACCAGGAGCTGTACGGCAAGCCGACGGATCTGCCGTGGGCCCTCAAGATCACCGAGGGCACCAACCGCGAGGCCGGCCTCTACCACCCCACATTCCTGTACGAGTCCCTGTGGTGCGTCGGCGTCGCGGTGCTTGTCATCTGGGCCGACCGCCGCTTCAAGCTGGGACACGGCCGGGCGTTCGCGCTGTATGTCGCGGCGTACTGCGTGGGCCGGGGCTGGATCGAGTACATGCGCGTCGACGAGGCGCACCACGTACTGGGGCTGCGCCTCAATGTGTGGACCTCGATCGTCGTCTTTGTGCTGGCGGTGACCTACATCGTGATCTCGTCGCGGGTGCGGCCGGGGCGCGAGGAGATCGTCGAGCCGGAGACGGCGAAGGTGGCGAAGTCGGAGGTGGCGAAGCCCGCGGCGGAGGCCGGAGGCGACGACTCTGCGGCAGATGGGTCGGAAGGCGGGTCGGACGGGACGGCGCAGGACCCCGCCGACGGGGACGAGAAGACTGACGCGGACGCGGAGTCGGCCAAGAAGGGCTGACGGCACGAGCCGTACGCAGGGGCCGCCGGAATCGCAAGGATTCCGGCGGCCTTTGCCTGTCGGGGGATGAACACGACGCATCCGGAGGCCGGACGACGAGTACGCCGAGCCGTACGGAATCAGGGTTCCTCACGTCGCGCGAGGGCGAGGGTGCGCTGCGCCGCGGCCACGACCGCCGCGTCGACGAAGCGGCCGTCCGGCAGGGCCAGCGCGCCCTCGTCCGTGGCGGCCGCTTTGACGATCTCCTCCGCCGCCTCGATCTCCTCGGGCGTGGGGCGGAACGCCCGCTCGATGACCGGGAGCTGGTCGGGGTGGATGGCCGCCCGGCCCAGGAAGCCGAGCGAGCGGCCGTGGGTGCAGGAGGCGTAGAGGGCGTCCAGGTCGCGGATGTCGGGGAAGACGGACTGGGCGGGTGGTGGGAGTTGCGCGGCACGGGCGGCGATCACGATGCGGGTGCGTGGCCAGTCGAGGCCGGTGCCGTCCCGTACGCCGAGATCGGCCCGGAGATCGGACTCGCCGATGGCGATGCCGCGGACGGCGGGGTGGGCGGTGGCGATCGTGTACGCGTGCTCCACGGCGAGCGCGGATTCGAGGAGCGGGTAGAGCGGGACGCCCGGGGCCCGGGCCGCGATCCGCTGAATGTCAGTGGCGTGTGCGACCTTGGGGATACGCAGCGCACAGAGGCCCGGAAGTCCGGTGAGGGACTCGATGTCATGGGGGGTGTTGATACGGACATGGACCGGGAGGGGATGGCGGGAGGCGAGGAGTTCGACGGTGGCGGCCAGCGCGTACTTCTTGCGGCCTGGGGACACAGCGTCCTCCAGATCGACGATCACGACATCGGCGGCGGAGGCGAGGGCTTTGTGCACGACCTCGGGTCGGTCCCCGGGGGCGTACAGATAGGTGAGGGGGATGGTCATAGGGCGCCCTGGGTGCGGAGAGCGGTGATATCGGCCAGGGACAGACCGAGTTCGGTGAGCACCGCGTCCGTGTCGGCGCCGTGCGGGCGGCCTGCCCAGCGGATGGCGCCGGGGGTGTCGGAGAGGCGGAAGAGGACGTTCTGCATACGGAGGGGGCCGAGCTCGGGGTCGAGGACCTCGGTGATGCTGTCCAGCGCCCGATACTGGGGATCTTCCATGACATCGCGGATGTCATAGATCGGAGCGATCGCCGCTTCGGCCTTCTCGAAGGCGGACATGGCTTCGGAGCGGGTGCGGCGGGCGATCCAGTTGCCCACCGCATCGTCGAGTTCGTCCGCGTGCTCGGCGCGGCCGCTGCCGGTGGCGAACCACGGCTCGTCGATCAGCTCGGGGCGGCCGACCAGATGCATGACGCGTTCGGCGATGGACTGGGCCGAGGTGGAGACGGCCAGCCAGCAGCCGTCGGCCGTGCGGTAGGTGTTGCGTGGTGCGTTGTTGCGGGAGCGGTTGCCGGTGCGCTGCTGCATGTAGCCGAGCTGGTCGTACCAGAGGGGCTGCGGGCCCAGCACGGTCAGGATCGGTTCGATGATCGCCATGTCGACGACCTGGCCGCGGCCCGTCGCGGTGCGGGCGGTGAGCGCGGTCATCACGGCGTAGGCGGTGGCGAGCGCCGCGATCGAGTCGGCGAGACCGAACGGAGGGAGGGTCGGCGGACCTTCGGGCTCGCCGGTGATGGAGGCGAAGCCGCTCATCGCCTCGGCGAGAGTGCCGAAGCCGGGGCGGTGGGAGTACGGGCCGAACTGCCCGAAGCCGGTGACGCGGGTGAGGACGAGTCGAGGATTGGCCGCGCTCAGTTCGTCCCAGCCGAGCTGCCACCTCTCCAGGGTGCCGGGGCGGAAGTTCTCGATGATCACGTCGGCGGTGCTCGCGAGGAGGAGGAGGGTCTCGCGGCCACCGGGGCTGGACAGATCGAGGGTGACGGTGCGTTTGTTGCGGCCTAGCAGCTTCCACCAGAGGCCGACGCCGTCCTTGGTGGGGCCGTGGCCGCGGGAGGGGTCGGGCCGGGTGGGGTGCTCGACCTTGATGACCTCCGCGCCGAAGTCGCCGAGCATGGTGGCGGCGAGCGGGCCCGCGAAGAGAGTGGCCAGGTCGAGGACGCGCAGTCCGTGCAGGGGAGTGGAGGTCATGAGGCGTCGATCTCGGCGCGGTACGGCATGGAGGTGGATGCGCCCGCGCGCTGGACACAGAGGGCTGCGGCGGCCGAGGCCCAGCTGAGGGCCTGCTGTACGGGGCGGCCCTCGACGAGCGCGACGGCGAGAGTGCCGACGAAGGTGTCGCCCGCCGCGGTGGTGTCCACGGCGGTGACCCGGGGTGCCGGGACGGTGAGGGGCGCGGCCCCTCTCCGGGCGTACAGGCTGCCTGCCGCGCCGAGCGTGATCACGACCTCGGGGACCTGATGCAGCAGCGCCTCGGCCGCGGCATGCGGGTCGGCGATGCCGGCGAGGGTGGCTGCCTCGTGCTCGTTGGGGATCAGCAGATCGGTGGCGGCGAGGAGTTCGGGAGGGAGGGGCTGCGCGGGGGCGGGGGTGAGGACGGTCCGTACACCGTGGCGGCGGGCGGCTTCGGCGCCGTCGAGCACGGCGCTCAGCGGGAGTTCGAGCTGGAGCAGCAGCGCGTCGGCGGTGGCGATGAGGGCCTCGTCGCCGGGGACGAGGTGGGTGACGGTGCCGTTCGCGCCGGGGATCACGACGATCGAGTTGCCGCCTTCGTCGTCGACGACGATGTGCGCGGTGCCGGAGGGGCCGTCGGCGGTCCGCAGGAGGTCGGTGTCGACGCCGGAGGAGACGAGCGTCTGCCGCAGGCGTACGCCGAAGTCGTCCGAGCCGACCGCGCCGATCATCGCGACGTCTCCGCCGGCGCGGGCGGCGGCTACGGCCTGGTTGGCGCCCTTGCCGCCGGGGATCGTACGGAACTCACGTCCCGTGACGGTCTCTCCGCGTTTCGGCGCGTGCGCGACGTACGCGACGAGGTCCATGTTGGTGCTGCCGAGCACCACGATGCCGGTCATGGGCGGAGTGCCTCCTGGTGGGTGAGGTGGGCGAGGGTGTCGAAGCCGATGCCGTCGAACCCGGCGACGGAGGTGGCGAGACGGTTCTTGAGCGGTGCGGTCCAGCGGTCGGGGATGGCGTCGGGGTGGCCGGCGAGCAGCCCGGCGATGGAGCCTGCGGTCGCACCGGTGGAGTCGGTGTCCCAGCCGCCGGACACGGCTCGGCAGATGGAGCCGGTGAAGTCGCCGTCGGCGTGGGTGAGAGCGGCGGCGAGAAGGGCGATGTTGGGGATGACATGGACCCAGTGGTGGTGGCCGTAGACGGTGTGGAGCCGGTCGACTGCCTGGTCGAAGTTCGGTTCCTTGTGCGCGGTGTCGATACCGAAACGGACGGCTTGGGCGAGGCGGGAGCGCGGGGGGACGACGCGCAGGCCGGTCCGTAGGCACTGGTGGATGTCGCTCCGGCCGCCGGCCGCGGTGGCGATGGTGGCTGCGATGAACATCGCACCGTAGACGCCGTTGGCGGTGTGGGTGAGCACGGCATCGCGGTGGGCCTGCGCGGCGGCGGCCGCGGGGTCGCCGGGGTGCGTCCAGCCGTGGACATCGGCGCGGATGGCGGCGCCGATCCACTCCCGGAAGGGGTTGCGGTGGCGGGCGGTGAGCGGGGGCTCGATGCCGGAGAGGAGGTTGCGGTAGGCAACGCGCTCGGCGGTGAAGGTCCGGCCGGCCGGAAGCTCGTCGAGCCAGAGCCGGGCGACGTGGTCGGTGGTGAAGCTCCTTCCGTGGCGCTGGAGGAGGACCAGATTGAGGAGGGGGTAGTTGAGGTCGTCGTCCTCGGGCATGCCGTCGATGTTCTCGGCGAGGGAGGTGGCGGCGGACCGGCGGTTCCAGGGGTGGGCGGCGGCGAGCTCGGCGGGGAGGCCTTTGGCGGTGAACCAGGTGTTGAGGGGCCAGTTGCCGGTGGCGCGGGCGAGGTCGCGGATGGCGGTGAGGGGGAGCTTCTCGACGGGCTTGCCGAGAAGACACCCGACGGCACGGCCGAGCCAGGCGGCCTGCAGGGCGTGGGGGTGAGGATGGGCATGGGCATGGGGGTGGCTTTCCCCCGCCCCGCCCGTTCCCGGAGTGGGGGGCGGGCCCCCGGACCCCGGCCAGGCTGCTTCGCGCGAGCCGGGCGGGGGTGGGCTGCCTTCGTGCTCGGGCGCACTCCGTGCCTCGAACGAGTCCTGTGGGGGCGGGCCGTCGGGCGGCTGCGCCGGCTCATGGGGTGGGCCGGTCGGCGCCGGGCCGGCAAGGCTTCCCGCTGCGTGCGGGTCCGGCGCTGTCGGCCAGGTGGGGCAGGCCGTGGCGATCGTGGGCAGGTCCGTTGGTTCCGCGTCCTTCAACGGGGAAGGCAGCCGGGCCAGTTCGGCCAGGAGCTCGACCGCCAAGGCGCGGAGGTGCGGCGGGGCCGGGGTCGGGGAGGCTCCCGCGTGAGGTGGGGTTTCGGGGCCGCCCGCCGTCTGCCAGCGGGTGCGGATCTCCGTCGCGTCGCGGCCGTCCTCCTCCGCCTGGCGCAGTTCGTGGCCCAGCAGGTCCTCCGGCTGGACCCAGGTGAGGCGCAGGTTCGTCATCGTGCCTCCATCAGGCGCGCGAACGCCGACTCGTGGGATCGGCGTCGTTCGGTGTCGCGGGTGAAGACCTCGCGGGTGACCGCCGCCAGTTCCCGCGCCGGCCCGTGCAGGTCGATGCGGCTCGCCTCGGCCACTGTCTTCGCCCAGTCGCGCGGGACCGCGGACTCTCCGTGGAGCGCCCCCGCGATCGCTCCGGCCATGGTCGCGATCGAGTCGCAGTCGCGGCCGTAGTTGACGGCGCCCAGGACCGTACGGCGGTAGTCGCCCCCGCTCACCAGCAGCATTCCGAGCGCGATGGGGAGTTCCTCGATGGAGTGCAGCCGAGAGGGCCGGCGGGCCGCCAGGGACGGGGTGCGGTAGTCCGGACCGACCGTGTCGAAGGGAGCGACCGCCGTACGGAGAGGAGCGAGGGCCGATTCGAAGTCCGAGTAGCCGGCCGCGGCATCGGCCACCGCCTCGATCGCCGACTCCGTGCCGTCCTTGGCCAGTGAGAGAGCCGTGTCGACGACCGAGGCGGGGGTGGCGTCGGGCAGGCAGGCCGCGGAGACCGCCGCCGCGAAGACGCCCGCCGCCTCTCGCCCGTACGAGGACTGGTGCGCGCCCGCGATGTCGATGGCCTCGGCATAAGCGGCCTCGGGATGCGCCGCGTTGACCAGGCCCACCGGCGCCATGTACATCGCCGCGCCGCAGTTGACGATGTTGCCCGCGCCTGCCTCGCGCGGATCGTTGTGACCGTAGTGGAGGCGGGTCACCATCCACTTCTCGGCGAGGAAGACGCGTTGCAGGGGCAGCGCCTCCGCCTCGAGCTCCGGGATCCAGCGGGGGGTCGACATCAGGTCGGGGACCAGGTGGTCGGCGACGGCGTACGCGTCGAGATGGTCGCGTACGGTCGCGTACACGCGGATCAGCGCGTGCGTCATGAGGGTGTCGTCGGTGATGTGGCCGTCGCCCTTGTGGTACGGCGCGATGGGGCGGGCGGTGCGCCAGGCCTCGCCGTTCCACGGGCCGACGATGCCGTGGACGCGGCCGCCGTGCCGTTCCACGATCTGCTCCGGGCTGTAGCCCTCGACCGGGCCGCCGAGCGCGTCACCGACAGCCGCTCCGATGAGGCTGCCGGCGATCCGGTCATCGAGTGCGAGCGTCGTCTCGAGTGTCGTCGTCGTCATGTCGGAATTGTCCACCCGGGGCAGTCAGTTCCGTGTGTGCGAGCAGCCCGGCGAGTTCGACCAGATCCGTGCCGGCGAGCCGGGGGAGCGCGCAGCCCGCGAGGGTGCGGCAGGCGTCGCGCCAGGTGGCGGGGACGGAATCGCCGCCGCCGAGCGCACCGGTCAGCGCGCCGGCGAGGGCGGGGGCGGAGTCGGCGACGCGGGAGAGGCAGGCGGCCGCGGGCACGGCCTCGGCGACCCGGCCGCGGGCGGCGGTGGCGAGGGCGAGGGCGACCGGGACGGTTTCGGCGGCGGCGATTCCGTAGCTGTAGACGTGGTCGACGATCTGGTGCTCGAGGAGCGGTACGAGTTCGAAGGCGCCGTTCGCGTCGCGGGCGAGTTTCACGGCGTGCTGGGCGTTGCGGCCGATCTCGGTGGCGTCGGGGAGCTCGGCGAGGGCGGCATCGACCGCGTCGTCGACGGACGCGCCGCCGAGCGCCGCGGCCACGGCGGCGGCCATGGCGCGTGCGCCGTGCACTCCGTCCCCGTCCTGGGTGTAGCGCGCGTCGAACTCGGCGAGCGTGGCGGCGGCGAGCGGGTCGCCGGGGTGGACGACGGCGAGAACGGCGGCGCGTACGCAGGCGGCGTCGTCGAAGTAGTGCGGGTTGTCGTGGCCGGTGGCGGGCGGGCGGAGGCCGGTGGCGAGATTGCCGAGTCCGGCGCGTACGGAGATCCGGGCGCGGAGTTGGAGTACGGCGGACTCGACCTCGGGGGCGCGCTCGGCGGCTGCGGCGATCTCGCTGGCGAGGGAGTTCCAGGCGAGGTCGACGGCGGCGCGCATACGGCGGCCGGGGGGCAGGCCGGCGAGGAGGTCACCGGCGGCGGTGAGCACGGTCTCGGCGGCGAAGGCGGCCCACTCGGCGTCGTCGGAGGGGCCGAGGAGGAGGGGTTCGGGGGGCTGGTTGAGGGCGATGGGGACGGGGAGGGTGGTGGTGGCGTTCTGCTCGGCGAAGGTGTCGAGCTCACGGGTGAGACGGCGGGTCCACTCGGGCATCCGGGCGGCGCGGTGCCGGGCTGCGGGCCACCCGGCGGCGTCACCGGCGGCGAGGCCGAGGAGGAGACCTTCGATGGGGCGCGGCGGGTGGTCTTCCCCAGCCCCGCCCCTTCCCGAAACCGGGGGCAGGCCCCCGGCCCCCCGCCAAGCCCTCGGCGCTCCGCGCGAGCCCCGGGCTTCGTCGGGTGGGGGGTCGTGCGGTCGTGCGGGGCTCGGGGCTTCGGGTGAGCCCGGGCGCCTGTCGGGCGCGAGATCCTGCAGCCCTCCGGGGCTCGGTGTTTCGCACGTGCCGAGGGCTCCTTCGGATGCGGGGTGTGGTTCTGGGGGGCTGGGCGGTTCGGGCGTGCTGGGGCGCCCGTCGGGTGGGGGGTCGTGCGGTCGTGCGGGGCTCGGGGCTTCGGGTGAGCCCGGGCGCCTGTCGGGCGCGAGATCCTGCAGCCCTCCGGGGCTCGGTGTTTCGCACGTGCCGAGGGCTTCGTCGGGCGCGCGGTCGTACCGCCCTGCTGGATTCGGGGCTACGCGTGAGCCCGGGCGCCTGTCGGGCGCGAGGTCCCGCAGTCCTCCGGGGCTCGGTGCTTCGCGCGAGGGCCGGGGGCTGTCGAGGCCTCCGGGGCTCTGCGCTTCGGGCCTGGCCCGTGTGGGCTCCCGGCGGCTCGTCGCGGGTTGGCCTTCAGGCCCGGCCGCCGCCTGGTGCTCGGGCGTCATGACGCCGCCTGCGGGTCGTCGTCCGGGGTCAGGAGTTCCGCGATGTCCAGCACGTGGTAGCCGCTCATCGACGGGAGGCAGCTCCCGCGGACCGGGCCGATCACCGAGGACCATTCGGCGGGGATCGCCGTGGCGCCCGACACCGCTCCCGCCAGCGCGCCCGCCACCGCCGCCGTCGTGTCCGCGTCGCGGCCCATGTTGACCGCCGTCAGGACCGACGTACGGAAGTCTCCGCGGGCCGCCGCGAACGCGCCGAACGCCAGGCCCACCGCCTCCGGGGCCAGGTCCGTCCACGGGTAGCCGCCGATGACGACCGCCGAGCGAACCGCCCGTTCCTTGGAGAGCGCGTCCGCGTAGGTGTGCTGGGCCGCGACGACCGCGCGGCGCAGCGAGCGGGCCGTCCAGGAGTCCATGGGGACCACGGACAGGGCCGCGCCGATCACCCCGGCCGGACCCGCTCCCGCCATCGCCGCGGCCACGCCCGCCGCCACCGCCTGGCCGCCGTAGATACCCTCGCCGTCATGGCTGACGCTGCCGTCGATCGCGACCAGCCGCGCCGCCTCCGCCGGGTGGCCCGCCGCGAAGACGCCGAACGGTGCCGCGCGCATCGCCAGGCCGTCGCTCCAGGCGTGCCGGTGCTGCGCCGAGATGGGGGCGGCGAGCCCGCGCCGCAGGTTCTCGAGCGTGCCGCGTTCGCTGAACCCCGCGCCCCGGAACGGGCCCTCGTCGAGGTCCGCGATCCATTGGTGCCACGCCTTCTCCACATGGGCCACGGTCAGGGCCGAGCCGTGCCGGGCGAGGAGGAGGCCGGAGAAGATGGCGTACTCCGTGTCGTCCGTGCCCGCCGGATGCTCGCTCACAAAGCCCTCGATACGGCCCCACCGGCGGCGGATCTCGGACGGCCGCATGTTCTCGGCGGGAGCGCCGAGCGCGTCGCCCACCGCGAGACCGAGCATTGCGCCGCAGGCCCGCTCGCGGATATCGGCGGAGGAGGGGCCGGCCGGATCAGCGGGATTGCATGCAATCAACTCCATGGGGCGGGCCCCTTTCGCGCGCACCGAGCCTGTTCCTCCATCTGTGCCACATGTGACGCGCGAGGAGTCTGAGAAACGTGTCTGTCACCCGGACCGCCCTCCGGCTCCGGAACCGGACCGCCCTCCGGCTCCGGCACCGGACGGCCCTCCGGCTCCGGCACCGGACCGTCTCCCGCCCGGCGGCCAGGTAAGTACGGCCTGCCTTGCTGGCGGACCCCTTACATCGTGCGTATTTTCGAGGGTGAAGGGGGAGCGGGACCACCGGGCCCGCTGCAGGAAAAGGGGAGAACTGTGTCCATCATCGAAACCGAAGCGACGCTCCACGAAGCGCACCGCGACAATCACACGCACCGTGATGTGAACGGCGGCTGGCTGCGCCCCGCGGTCTTCGGCGCGATGGACGGACTCGTCTCCAACCTGGCGCTGATGACCGGTGTCGCGGGTGGCTCGGTCTCCCACCAGACCATCGTCATCACCGGCCTGGCCGGCCTCGCGGCGGGCGCCTTCTCCATGGCGGCCGGCGAGTACACCTCCGTCGCCTCCCAGCGCGAGCTCGTACAGGCCGAACTGGACGTCGAGCGGCGGGAGTTGCGCAAGCACCCCATCGACGAGATGGAGGAGCTGGCGGCGCTGTACGTCGCGCGCGGCGTGGAGCCCTCGCTCGCCCGTGAGGTGGCGATGCAGCTCTCCAGGGACCCCGAGCAGGCGCTGGAGATCCATGCCCGCGAGGAGCTCGGCATCGACCCGGACGACCTGCCGTCGCCGACCGTCGCCGCGATCTCGTCCTTCGGTTCGTTCGCGCTGGGCGCGCTGCTGCCCGTACTGCCGTATCTGCTCGGCGCGACCGCTCTGTGGCCGGCGGTGCTGCTGGCGCTCGTCGGACTCTTCGCCTGCGGTGCGCTCGTCGCCCGCGTGACGGCGCGCAGCTGGTGGTACAGCGGGCTGCGTCAGCTGGTCCTCGGTGGCGCGGCGGCGGCCCTCACCTACGGGCTCGGAGCGCTGTTCGGCGCCGCGGTCTGACACCTTCCGGCAGTCACCCCGCCCCCTCCTCCGACACCTGCGCACCGGCCCCTCGCCAGGGGCCGGTGGGCAGTCGAATGCGCACCGGTCCCGCAAGTTGTGACGTACGTCCTCTCTGCGGATCCGCCGAGGAGTGAGACACTATGCGAGGCGCTACATAGGTAGCCGTTTACTCGACGGTTTCGAGTCCTTAACCACCGGGCATGAGCCGTACACACTGCGGGCAATGAGGCCTGCTCTGCGACGGGCTTGCGGACAACGATCTGTCCGACTTGACCCACCTCCACCGCTTCGCGCGGTGTCCGCATGCTGGAACCAGCTATCCACTTTTCGAGAAGCACTCCATCATGTAATCTGCACGAAATTTCGCGGAGGGCCAACGTCGTCCCTCGGTAGCTGTATTTGCCACGACGACGACGGGAGAGCCGATGCGTTCCGACGCCTGGTCGCCCATGGACGGTCGCCCCACCCCCCAGGGGATGTACGACCCCCGTAACGAACACGACGCATGCGGCGTCGGGTTTGTGGCCACCCTCACCGGTGTTCCCAGCTATGAGCTGGTCGAGCAGGCGCTGACCGTACTGCGGAATCTGGAGCACCGCGGTGCCACCGGCTCCGAGCCCGACTCGGGTGACGGCGCCGGCATTCTGCTTCAGGTCCCGGATGCCTTCCTGCGCGAGGTCAGCGGTTTCGACCTTCCCGAGGCCGGTGCGTACGCCGTCGGAATCGCCTTCCTGCCGGCCGACGACAGCACCAACGCCGTCTCACACATTGAGACGATCGCCGCCGAGGAAGGCCTGAACGTCCTCGGCTGGCGCGAGGTCCCGGTCACCCCGGATCTGCTCGGCAGCGGCGCCCGCGCCACCATGCCGGCCTTCTCGCAGCTCTTCGTCTCGGACGGTACGAGCACGGGTATCGCGCTGGACCGCAAGGCCTTCGTGCTGCGCAAGCGCGCCGAGCGTGAGGCCGGGGTCTACTTCCCGTCGCTCTCCGCCCGCACGATCGTCTACAAGGGCATGCTGACCACCGGCCAGCTGGAGCCCTTCTTCCCGGACCTCTCCGACCGGCGCTTCGCCACGGCCGTCGCGCTCGTCCACTCGCGGTTCTCCACGAACACCTTCCCGAGCTGGCCGCTGGCCCACCCGTACCGCTTCGTCGCGCACAACGGCGAGATCAACACGGTCAAGGGCAACCGCAACTGGATGCGCGCCCGCGAGTCGCAGCTCGTGTCCGACCTCTTCGGAGCCGAGAAGCTGGAGCGGATCTTCCCGGTCTGTACGCCGGACGCCTCCGACTCCGCCTCCTTCGACGAGGTCCTCGAGCTCCTCCACCTCGGTGGCCGCTCGCTGCCGCACTCCGTGCTGATGATGGTCCCCGAGGCGTGGGAGAACCACGACTCCATGGACCCGGCCCGGCGCGCCTTCTACCAGTACCACTCCACGATGATGGAGCCCTGGGACGGCCCGGCCTGCGTCACCTTCACCGACGGCACCCAGGTCGGCGCGGTCCTCGACCGCAACGGTCTGCGACCCGGTCGCTACTGGGTGACCGACGACGGACTCGTCGTCCTCTCCTCCGAGGTCGGCGTCCTCGACATCGACCCCGCGAAGGTGGTCCGCAAGGGCCGCCTCCAGCCCGGCAGGATGTTCCTCGTCGACACCGCCGAGCACCGCATCATCGAGGACGACGAGATCAAGTCCTCCCTCGCCGCCGAGCAGCCGTACCAGGAGTGGCTGGAAGCCGGCGAGATCGAGCTCGAGGACCTTCCCGAGCGCGAGCACATCGTCCACACCCACGCCTCGGTCACTCGCCGCCAGCAGACCTTCGGGTACACCGAGGAGGAGCTGCGCGTCATCCTCGCGCCGATGGCCCGTACCGCCGGTGAGCCGCTCGGCTCCATGGGCACGGACTCGCCGATCGCGGCCCTGTCCCAGCGCCCCCGGCTGCTCTTCGACTACTTCACCCAGCTCTTCGCGCAGGTCACCAACCCGCCGCTGGACGCCATCCGCGAGGAGCTCGTCACCTCGCTGCGCTCCTCGCTCGGCCCGCAGGGCAACATCCTGGAGCCGACCGCCGCGACCTGCCGCAGCGTCACCCTGCCCTTCCCGGTGATCGACAACGACGAGCTGGCCAAGCTCATCCACATCAACGCCGACGGCGACATGCCGGGCATGACCGCCGCGACGCTCTCCGGTCTCTACCGGGTCAGCGGCGGCGGTGACGCCCTCGCCGCCCGTCTCGAGGAGATCTGCGCCGAGGTCGACGCGGCCATAGAGGACGGCGCCCGACTGATCGTCCTCTCCGACCGGCACTCGGACGCCGAGCACGCGCCGATCCCGTCGCTGCTGCTCACCTCCGCCGTGCACCACCACCTCATCCGCACCAAGCAGCGCACACAGGTCGGTCTGCTGGTCGAGGCCGGCGATGTCCGCGAGGTGCACCATGTCGCGCTCCTCATCGGCTACGGCGCCGCCGCCGTCAACCCGTACCTGGCGATGGAGTCCGTCGAGGACCTGGTCAGCGCCGGTACGTTCATCCAGGGCCTGGAGCCCGAGCAGGCCATCCGCAACCTCATCTACGCCCTCGGCAAGGGCGTCCTGAAGGTCATGTCCAAGATGGGCATCTCGACGGTCGCCTCCTACCGCGGCGCGCAGGTCTTCGAGGCCGTCGGTCTCGAAGACGCCTTCGTGGAGAAGTACTTCAACGGCACCGCCACGAAGATCGGCGGAGCCGGTCTCGCGGTCGTCGCCAAGGAGGTCGCCGCCCGGCACGCCAAGGCCTACCCCGCCTCCGGCATCTCCGCCACGCACCGTGCGCTGGAGATCGGGGGCGAGTACCAGTGGCGCCGCGAGGGCGAGCCGCACCTCTTCGACCCGGAGACGGTCTTCCGGCTGCAGCACGCCACGCGCTCGCGCAGCTACGACATCTTCAAGAAGTACACGGACCGGGTCAACGAGCAGTCCGAGCGCCTGATGACGCTGCGCGGTCTGTTCGGCTTCCGGTCCGACCGGGAAGCGATCTCCATCGACGAGGTCGAGCCGGTCTCCGAGATCGTCAAGCGCTTCTCCACCGGCGCCATGTCGTACGGCTCCATCTCCCGCGAGGCGCACGAGACCCTCGCCATCGCCATGAACCGGCTGGGTGGCAAGTCCAACACCGGTGAGGGCGGCGAGGACGCGGACCGGCTGTACGACCCGGAGCGCCGTTCCTCCATCAAGCAGGTCGCCTCCGGCCGCTTCGGTGTGACGAGCGAGTACCTGGTCAACGCGGACGACATCCAGATCAAGATGGCGCAGGGCGCGAAGCCCGGCGAGGGCGGCCAGCTGCCCGGCCACAAGGTCTACCCCTGGGTCGCCAAGACCCGGCACTCCACCCCGGGTGTCGGTCTGATCTCGCCGCCGCCGCACCACGACATCTACTCCATCGAGGATCTGGCTCAGCTGATCCACGACCTCAAGAACGCCAACCCGGCCGCGCGTATCCACGTGAAGCTGGTCTCCGAGGTCGGTGTCGGCACGGTGGCCGCGGGTGTCTCCAAGGCGCACGCGGACGTCGTCCTCATCTCCGGCCACGACGGCGGTACCGGCGCCTCGCCGCTCACCTCGCTGAAGCACGCGGGCGGCCCGTGGGAGCTCGGCCTCGCCGAGACCCAGCAGACCCTGCTGCTCAACGGCCTGCGCGACCGCATCGTCGTACAGACCGACGGCCAGCTGAAGACCGGCCGCGATGTCGTCATCGCCGCGCTGCTGGGCGCCGAGGAGTTCGGTTTCGCGACCGCGCCCCTCGTCGTCTCCGGCTGCGTCATGATGCGCGTCTGCCACCTGGACACCTGCCCGGTCGGCATCGCCACGCAGAACCCGGTGCTGCGCGACCGGTTCGCCGGCAAGGCCGAACACGTCGTCAACTTCTTCGAGTTCATCGCCGAGGAGGTCCGCGAGCTCCTCGCCGAGCTGGGCTTCCGTACGATCGAAGAGGCCGTCGGCCACGCCGAGCTGCTGGACACCGAGCGGGCCGTGGACCACTGGAAGGCGCAGGGCCTCAACCTCGAGCCCCTCTTCTACGTCCCCGAGCTGCCGGACGGCGCCGTACGCCACCAGCTGGTCGAGCAGGACCACGGTCTGGAGAAGGCGCTCGACAACGAGCTGATCGAGCTCGCCGCCGAGGCTTTGAACGCCGCCTCCGCCGAGGACGCCCAGCCGGTGCGTGCGCAGGTCGCGATCCGCAACATCAACCGCACCGTCGGCACGATGCTCGGCCACGAGGTGACCAGGAAGTTCGGCGGTGCGGGCCTGCCCGACGACACCATCGACATCACCTTCACCGGATCGGCCGGCCAGTCCTTCGGCGCGTTCGTGCCGCGCGGTGTGACGCTGCGGCTGGAGGGCGACGCCAACGACTACGTCGGCAAGGGCCTCTCCGGCGGCCGCATCATCGTCCGCCCGGACCGGGGCGCCGACCACCTCGCCGAGTACTCCACCATCGCGGGCAACACCATCGCCTACGGTGCGACCGGCGGCGAGCTGTTCCTGCGCGGCCGGACCGGCGAGCGGTTCTGCGTCCGAAACTCCGGTGCCACGGTCGTCTCGGAGGGCGTGGGCGACCACGGCTGCGAGTACATGACCGGCGGTCACGCGGTGGTGCTCGGCGAGACCGGACGTAACTTCGCGGCCGGTATGTCCGGCGGCGTCGCGTATGTCATCGACCTCGACCGCGACAACGTCAACGTGGGGAACCTCGGCGCTGTCGAGGCCCTCGACGACTCCGACAAGCAGTGGCTGCACGATGTCGTGCGCCGCCACCAGGAGGAGACGGGCTCGACCGTCGCGTCGAAGCTGCTGGCCGAGTGGTCCATTGCGGTGGACCGCTTCAGCAAGATCATCCCGACCACGTACAAGGCAGTGCTCGCCGCCAAGGACGCCGCTGAGCTCGCCGGTCTCTCCGAGCAGGAGACCACCGAGAAGATGATGGAGGCGGCGACCAATGGCTGACCCCAAGGGCTTCCTGTCCACCGGCCGAGAGGTCGCCGAGACCCGCCCCGTCGCGGATCGCGTCAAGGACTGGAACGAGGTCTACGTTCCCGGTTCGCTGCTGCCGATCATCAGCAAGCAGGCCGGGCGCTGCATGGACTGCGGCATTCCGTTCTGCCACAACGGCTGTCCGCTGGGGAACCTCATCCCCGAGTGGAACGACTACGCGTACCGCGAGGACTGGTCGGCGGCGAGCGAGCGGCTGCACGCGACCAACAACTTCCCGGAGTTCACCGGGCGGCTGTGCCCGGCGCCCTGCGAGTCGGCCTGCGTCCTCGGCATCAACCAGCCGGCCGTCACCATCAAGAACGTCGAAGTCTCGATCATCGACAAGGCGTGGGACACCGGCGACGTCAAGCCGCAGCCGCCGGAGCGTCTGTCCGGCAAGACGGTCGCGGTCATCGGCTCGGGCCCGGCGGGCCTCGCCGCCGCCCAGCAGCTGACCCGGGCGGGTCACACGGTCGCCGTCTACGAGCGCGCGGACCGCATCGGAGGCCTTCTCCGGTACGGCATCCCCGAGTTCAAGATGGAGAAGGTGCACATCAACCGCCGTATCGAGCAGATGCGCGCGGAGGGCACCAAGTTCCGCACCGAGATCGAGATCGGCCGTGACATCGACGCGGCGAAGCTGCGCAAGCGGTACGACGCGGTGGTCATCGCGGCCGGCGCGACTGTCTCGCGCGACCTGCCGGTCCCGGGCCGTGAGCTGAACGGCATCCACTTCGCCATGGAGTACCTGCCGCTCGCCAACAAGGTGCAGGAGGGCGACTTCGTCGCTCCTCCGATCACCGCGGAGGGCAAGCACGTCGTGGTCATCGGCGGCGGTGACACGGGCGCGGACTGTGTCGGTACGGCCCACCGTCAGGGCGCGGCCTCCGTCACGCAGCTGGAAATCATGCCGCGACCGGGCGAGGACCGTCCGGCAGGTCAGCCGTGGCCGACCTTCCCGATGCTCTACAAGGTCACGTCGGCGCACGAGGAGGGCGGCGAGCGGGTCTACTCCGTCTCCACCACCCACTTCGAGGGCGACGAGGACGGCAACGTCCAGTTCCTGCACCTCGTGGAGGTGGAGTTCAAGGGCGGCAAGCTGGAGCAGAAGCCGGGCACGGAGCGGAAGATCCCGGCGCAGCTGGTCACGCTGGCGATGGGCTTCACGGGCACGGACCAGGAGAACGGTCTGGTCCAGCAGTTCGGCCTGGCGCTGGACGAGCGCGGCAACATCGCGCGGGACGCGGACTACGCGACCAACGTGGGCGGCGTGTACGTCGCCGGTGACGCGGGCCGCGGCCAGTCGCTGATCGTGTGGGCGATCGCCGAGGGCCGCTCGGCGGCGCGCGGTGTGGACCGCTTCCTGACCGGTGCCAGTGAGCTGCCGGCTCCGATCCGCCCGACGGATCGTTCGCTGATGGTCTGATCACCGCTTCAGCCCCTCATACGGTCCCGTACAACGGCGTACGGAACTCAACGCGGCGCCTGCCCTGTCCCCGACCGGACACTGGGTGGGCGCCGCGGCACGTTCAGCCGGGGGCGGCATACGGGACGAAGTCGCCCCATGCGGCGGGGCACGCTGCCGAGCGCGAAGGGTCCCCGTACGGGTGACGTAACCTCAACTCTCCCGTCCCGGTGAATGAACGGAGCCCCGCATGGCGGCCATCAGTCTCCGCAAGATCGAGGAGACCGCGCCCGCGCTCGTCAGCCTCTACAAGAGCGCCGGTGTCTCCTTGGAGAAGCACCGGTTGAACGAGGAGCGCGCCGCCGTCTATCTGGTGCTCGACTACTCCGGCTCCATGAAGGACTACTACAAGGACGGCAGCGTGCAGGCCCTGGCCGACCGGGTGCTCGGCCTGTCCGCCCATCTCGACGACGACGGCCGGGTGCCCGTCGTCTTCTTCTCGACGGACGTCGACGCAGTCACGGACATCGCCCTGGACAACCACCACGGGCGGGTCGACCGGATCGTGGCGGGCCTCGGGCACATGGGCAAGACGAGCTACCACCTGGCCATGGACGCTGTCATCGACCACTACCTCGACAGCGGCTCGACCGCGCCCGCGCTCGTCGTCTTCCAGACGGACGGCGGTCCGATCAGCAAGCACGCCGCGGAACGCTATCTGTGCAAGGCGGCGAAGCTCCCGCTGTTCTGGCAGTTCATCGGCTTCGGCAACAAGCGCAGCTCGCAGTTCGACTTCCTGCACAAGCTCGACGAGCTGGCCGTACCCGCCAGGCGGGCCGTCGACAACGCCGGCTTCTTCCACGCCGGACTCGATCCGCGCCAGGTCCCCGACGCCGAGCTGTACGACCGGCTGGTCGCCGAGTTCCCGCTCTGGCTGGCGGCGGCGCGTGCGCAGGGCATCGTGCGATGACGGTACGGGTGCTGCGCGCGGCCGACCGTACGGCCGTGCCCTGGAAGAACGGCGGCGGCGTCACCCGCGAGATCGCCGCCTCGCCCGAAGGCGCGCCCCTGGACGCCTTCCACTGGCGGATCAGCCTCGCGGACGTCGGCGCGGACGGACCGTTCTCCGCGTTCCCGGACGTGGACCGGACCCTGACCGTGGTCGAGGGCGCGGGGATGGACCTCACGGTCGGCGGGAAGCGCATGCTCGCGGACGAGCGGTACCGGCCCTACGACTTCCCCGGCGATGCGGAGACCGACGGCCGGCTGCTCGCCGGGCCCGTCGTCAACTTCAACGTCATGCGCCGCAGGAGCCGTACGGCGTGCCTGACCTCGGTGGTACGGGGAGGACTGCTGGTCCTGGTCCCGTCCGGCTCGACGGTGGTGATCGTCGCGCTGGACGGGACGACGGTCCTCGAGGAGGCGCGCGTGACGCTCGGGCAGTACGACGCCGCGGTGCTGGACGCCTCGCCCGGCTCGCTGCACACGGAGGGGCACGCGGCGGTCCTCACACTGTCCGAGCCACGCACAGAGAATCCCGACAGAAGATGTCGGGGTTTCGCGGTTCGATAGCGTCATGACATCAAGCACATGGGCAGATTTCCGGGCGGCGGAGCCGGACTTCGCCGAGACCGTTCAGCGGCGGTTCCAGCAGTACAAGCACCATGTCCTGGCCACCCTCCGCAAGGACGGATCCCCGCGGGTGACCGGACTCGAAGTGGACTTCCGCTTCGGCGAGCTGTGGCTCGGCATGATGCCGAACTCCCGCAAGGCGCAGGACCTCCAGCGCGATCCGCGCTTCGCGGTACAGGCGAATCCCGGCCCCGACGACTCCATGGCGGGCGGCGACGTCCGGATCGGCGGGCGTGCGGTGGAGGTGACGGATCCTGAGGTGATCGGGCGATTCGTGGCTGAGGTCAAGCCGCCGGAGCCGTTCCATCTGTTCCGGGTCGAGCTGGGCGAGGTGGTGCAGACGTCCGTCGACGGAGACGAGCTGGTCGTACGGTCCTGGCGGCCGGGCGGAGCCGTACGCACCGTCCGGCGTCGCTGAGACCTCCGCTCATGCCGCCAGCACCCGCGCCCGGCACTGGGCGGGGGTGCCCCAGGCATCCCGCAGCGGTCGTGCCTTGCGCAGCCAGAGCGAAAGGTCGAGCTCATCGGTGTAACCGACCGCGCCGTGCAGCTGCAGAGCGGCGCGGGCGGCGGCGTACGCGGCCTCGCCCGCGGAGGCCTTGGCCGCGGCGATATCGGCAGCAGCCATCGAGAGGGCGGCTCCGTAGAGGAGCGGCCGGGCGAATTCGAGACCGATCAGAGTGTCGGCCAGCCGGTGCTTGACCGCCTGGAAGGAGCCGATGGCCGCGCCGAACTGATGGCGCCGCTTGGCATGGGCAACGGTCCGGTCGAGCAGCGCGAGCCCGACGCCGAGGGCCTGCGCGGCGGTGGTCAAGGCGGCGACATCCGCCGCATACGCGGCGGCGGCAGCCACGTGGGGCCCTTCGGCAAGAACCTCGCCCCCGGCGCCGGGCCTCGCCAGCCGCCGCGCGGGGTCGGCGGACGTGTGTACGGGGCCGTGCCCGGGGGCGATGAGCAGCTGCGCGTACGGAGAGCCGTCTGTCGCGTCCGCGCGGGGGGTGGCCTGCCCGGGGCGGGCGCTCATGCCCGTACTGGCACGGTCACCTGTACCGGCACCGACGGCGGCTGTCGCGTCCGCGCGGGGGGTGGCCTGCCAGGGGGCGGTGCCACTGCCCCTGTCGGCGCGGTCACCCGCACCGGTGCCCGCGGCGGCGGCTGGCTTCGCGCCTGTGCGGGCCGTCGCCCGGCCGGGGACGGTCGCCGTGTCGCGGAACACGCCCGACGGGTCCGCCGCGTCCCCTCCCGACACCACCAAAGTCACCGCCGCCGCGTCCGCGTCCAGCGCGTACGGACCGCACCCCGTCAGCGGCAGCGTCATCGCCAGCGTCGCCGTCGACTCACCCGTCGCCAGCCCCGGCAGCAGCCGCTTCGCCGGTGACGCGTCGCCGTGCTCGGCCAGATGCGTCAGCAGCGCCGCCGTCGCGACCGTCTCGACCACCGGGCCCGGCACCGCGTGGCGGCCCAACTCCACGAAGGCAACCGCCAGTTCCACCGGTAGCAGCCCCACGCCCTCGTACGCCTCCGGGGCCGCAAGCGCGAAGACCCCCGCCTCCGCGAGGCGCGACCACAGCGCCCGGCCCGGGGCGTGGTCGCCCGCCGACCACGCCCGTACCGCCGACGGTGTGTCCGCGGCGGTCAGCATCGCGTCCAGCGAGCGCGCGAACGCCTGTTGCTCATCGGTGAGCAGAAAACGCATCAGCGGCGGCCCTTCGGGAGGCCGAGCAGACGCTCGGCGATGATGTCGCGCTGGATCTCGTTCGTACCGGCATAGATGGGGCCCGCCAGCGAGAAGACATAGCCCTCGGACCAGTCGGAGTCGGCGAACTCCCCCTCCGCGCCCAGCAGATCGAGCGCGGTCTCGTGCAGCGCGATGTCGTACTCGGACCAGAAGACCTTGTTCAGGCTGGACTCGGCGCCGATGCTCTCGCCCGCCGCGAAGCGCGACGCGTTGGCGTAGGTGAAAAGCTGATAGGCACGCGCGCCGATCACCGCGTCCGCCACCCGGTCGCGCAGCGCGGTGTCGTGGCCTTCCGGCCGGCCGGCCGACGCGCGCCACTGCCGTACGAGACGCTCCGCCGCAGCCAGGAAACGGCCGGGCGATCTCAGGGTCAGCCCCCGTTCGTTGCCGGTCGTGGACATCGCGATCCGCCAGCCCTGGCCCGGCTCGCCGATCACGTCCTCGTCGGGGACGAAGACATCGTCGAGGAAGAGCTCGGCGAAGGCGGGCTTGCCGTCGAGCCTGCCGATCGGCCGGACCGTCACACCCGGCGCCGACAGGTCGAACATCAGATACGTCAGACCCTGATGCGGCCGCGGCGCCTCCGGACCGGCGAACCGCGCCTCCGGACCGGCGAACCGCGCCTCCGGACCGGCGACCCGCGCCTCCGGACCGGCGACCCGCGCGCCCGAACCGGTGCGGAAGATGCCGAACGCGCGGTCGGCGAAGGCGGCCCGCGAGGACCAGGTTTTCTGGCCGCTGAGCAGCCAGCCGCCGTCCGTCCGTACGGCCCGCGACGTCAGCGACGCGAGGTCCGAGCCGGACTCCGGCTCGGACCAGGCCTGTGCCCAGACGACCTCGCCGCTCGCCATCGCGGGCAGCACCCGGGCGCGCTGCTCGTCGGTGGCGTGGTCGAAGAGCGTCGGGGCGAGGAGGTTGATGCCGTTCTGCGAGACCCGTCCCGGCGCGCCCGCCGCGTAGTACTCCTCCTCGAAGGCCAGCCAGCCGAAGATGTCGACGCCCCGCCCGCCGTACTCCCGCGGCCAGGAGACGACCGACCAGCGGTCCGCGTACAGCCGCGCCTCCCACGCGCGGTGGGCCGCGAAGCCCTCCTCGGTCTCCAGGGAGGGGAGGGGCTCGGCGGGCACGTTCGCGGCGAGCCAGGCGCGGGCCTCGGCCCGGAGGGCTTCCTCGTCGGCGGAGCGGTCCAGGTCCATTCGCGCATCCTTCCCTAACAAGTGTTTGGTAGGTTAACGTGCCGCTGTGACGAACAACAGGGCGCAGTACGTACCCGGTCATGGCCTTCTGAAGGGCCGTACCGCCGTCATCACCGCCGCGGCCGGAGCCGGGATCGGCGGAGCGACCGCCCGCAAATTCCTGGAGGAGGGCGCGCGCATCCTCATCAGCGACGCGCACGCCCGCCGCCTGAAGGAGTCGGAGGAGGCACTCGCCGAGGAGTTCGGCGCGGCGGCCGTGACCTCACTGCCCTGCGACGTCACCGACGAGGCCCGGGTCCAGGCGCTGTTCGACACGGTCGTACGGCAGCACGGCGGCCTCGACATCGTCGTCAACAACGCCGGCCTGGGCGGCACCGCGGCCCTCGTCGACATGAGCGACGACCAGTGGGGCAAGGTCCTCGACGTCACCCTGAACGGCACCTTCCGCTGCACCCGCGCCGCCCTGCGCTCCTTCAGGACAACCGGACGCGGCGGAGTGATCGTCAACAACTCCTCCGTTGTCGGCTGGCGCGCCCAGGCCGGTCAGGCCCACTACGCCGCCGCCAAGGCCGGAGTCATGGCGCTCACCCGGTGCGCGGCGGTCGAGGCGGCCGAGTACGGCGTACGCGTCAATGCCGTCGCCCCCAGCCTCGCCATGCACCCGCACCTGGTGAAGGTCACCTCGGCCGAACTGCTGACAGAGCTGACCGCCAAGGAGGCCTTCGGGCGGTACGCCGAACCCTGGGAGATCGCCAACGCCATCGTCTTCCTCGCCAGCGGCTACTCCTCGTATCTCACCGGCGAGGTCGTCTCCATCAGCAGCCAGCATGCGTAGGACGAGAATGGTCCCGTGCCGACCAACAGCAAGAAGAAGAACCAGGTGAGCGCCACGCCCGAGCGCCGCCGCGAGCTCCTCGACACCGCCGCCGAGGTGTTCGCCGCGCAGGGTTACAACGCCACCACCGTCCGCAACATCGCGGACCAGGCCGGAATGCTCGCCGGCAGCCTCTACTACCACTTCGATTCCAAGGAATCGATGCTCGACGAGATCCTCTCCACCTTCCTGGACGAGCTCTGGCAGGGCTACGACGCCGTGCTCGCCGCCGGGCTCGGGCCCAGGGAGACCATCGAGGCGCTCGTCACCGAGTCCTTCCGGGAGATCGACCGGCACCGCGCCGCCGTCGCCATCTACCAGAAGGAGTCCAGGCATCTGGCGGCTCAGCCGCGCTTCCACTACCTCACTGACTCGCAGCAGAAGTTCGAGAAGGCGTGGCTGGGGACGCTGGAGCGCGGGGTTGCGGGCCAGGTCTTCCGCGCCGACCTGGACATTCGCCTCACGTACCGGTTCGTCCGCGACACGGTGTGGGTCGCGGCGTCCTGGTATCGGCCGGGCGGGCAGCACAGCCCGGAGGAGATCGCCCGTCAGTACCTGTCGATGGTGCTGGACGGTATCGCCGTACGCAGCTGACCGATCGAGGAGCCGTCATGGCCGAGGCATACATAGTCGAAGCGGTACGCACGCCGGTGGGCAGGCGCGGAGGGGGACTGGCCGGTGTCCACCCGGCCGACCTCGGCGCGCATGTCCTCAAGGCCCTGGTCGCACGGACCGGTGTGGACCCCGCGGCGGTCGAGGACGTCGTCTTCGGCTGCCTGGACACGGTGGGCCCGCAGGCCGGCGACATCGCCCGTACGGCATGGCTCGCGGCAGGTCTGCCCGAGGAGGTGCCGGGCGTGACGGTCGACCGGCAGTGCGGCTCCTCGCAGCAGGCGGTCCACTTCGCCGCACAGGGAGTGCTCTCCGGCACCCAGGACCTGGTGGTCGCCGGCGGCACCCAGAACATGACGCAGATCCCTATCGCCTTCGCGTCCCGGCAGGCGGCCGAACCGCTCGGGCTGACAGCGGGCCCCTTCGCGGGCAGCGAGGGCTGGCGTGCCCGCTACGGCGACCTGCCGGTCAACCAGTTCCACGGCGCGCAGCTGATCGCCGAGAAGTGGGGGATCTCGCGGCGCGACATGGAGGAGTTCGCGCTCCGTTCCCACCGGCGGGCGGTCCGCGCCGCCGACGAGGGCCGCTTCGAACGGGAGCTGGTGGCGTACGGCGAGGTCACGGCGGACGAAGGGCCGCGCCGCGACACAACGCTGGAGAAGATGGCGGGCCTGAAGCCTGTCCAGGAGGGCGGCACCATCACGGCGGCCTGCTCCTCCCAGGTCTCGGACGGAGCGGCGGCGATGCTGATCGCGAGCGAACGGGCCGTCGCCGAGCACGGCCTTGTGCCGCGCGCCCGTATCCACCACCTCTCGGTACGCGGCGAGGACCCGATCCGGATGCTGTCGGCCCCGATCCCGGCGACGGCGTACGCGCTGAAGAAGACCGGCATGTCGATCGGCGACATCGACCTGGTCGAGATCAACGAGGCCTTCGCGCCCGTGGTGCTCGCCTGGCTGAAGGAGACCGGCGCGGACCCGGACAAGGTCAATGTGAACGGCGGAGCGATCGCGCTGGGGCATCCGCTGGGCGCGACGGGCGTGAAGCTGATGACGACGCTGCTGCATGAACTCGAGCGCACCGGTGGGCGATACGGACTGCAGACGATGTGTGAAGGCGGAGGTCAGGCGAACGTGACGATCATCGAGCGGCTGTGATCACGGGCCTTTTCCGTCGGGTCGTGCTACGGTAGCGGCGTTGCAGTTTTGGTACCCATGAACTTCGTGTGCGCCTGACGGGAATGCTTCCTCAGGCGCACATTTTGTTTCCGGTTCTCCGGATGGGGCTCAATGCAGCGACGGGAAACTCACGAGGTGTGAGTTTCCGGCTTGCCCCTGTTTTAGGAGAATGACATGGCTACTGGAACCGTGAAGTGGTTCAACTCGGAAAAGGGCTTCGGCTTCATTGAGCAGGACGGCGGCGGCGCCGACGTCTTCGCCCACTACTCGAACATCGCCACCTCGGGCTTCCGTGAGCTCCAGGAAGGCCAGAAGGTTTCCTTCGACGTCACGCAGGGCCAGAAGGGCCCGCAGGCGGAGAACATCGTCCCGGCCTAATATCCGGACGCGAACCTCGCAGCCGGGGCCCGCACCGTCAAGGTGCGGGCCCCGGCTTGTGCTGTCTCACATGCCCAGGAGGGCAATATCCGCATGACTCGCTCCGAACGCCCGGCCCGCCCGACCCGAAAGCGCCCGGTCAATTCCCGCGCCCAGGGCCCTGCGAAGGGCTCCGGCAAGGCTCCCGCCCGCAAGGTGGCGGCCCCGCAGGAATTCACGCTGCCGGAATCCACCACCCCCGCGCTGCCTGTCGTCGAGGCGTTCGACGAGCTGGACATGCCGGCCGCCCTGCTGAAGACCCTCGTGGCCCAGGGCGTGACCGAGCCCTTCCCGATCCAGGCCGCCACGCTGCCGAACTCTCTCGCCGGCCGCGACATCCTCGGCCGCGGGCGCACCGGCTCGGGCAAGACCCTGGCCTTCGGGCTTGCGCTGCTCGCCCGCACCGCGGGCCGGCGGGCCGAGCCGCGGGCACCGCTCGCGCTCGTTCTCGTACCGACCCGTGAGCTGGCGCAGCAGGTCACCGACGCACTCTCGCCGTACGCGACCTCGGTGCAGCTGCGGCTGGCCACGGTCGTCGGCGGTCTGTCGATAAGCAAGCAGGCGGGCACGTTGCGGCGCGGCGCCGAGGTGCTCGTGGCCACGCCCGGGCGGCTCAAGGACCTCATAGAGCGCGGCGACTGCGCGCTCGACCGGGTGTCGATCACCGTCCTCGACGAGGCCGACCAGATGGCCGACATGGGCTTCATGCCGCAGGTCACGGCGCTGCTCAAGCAGGTCGAGCCGGACGGTCAGCGGATGCTCTTCTCGGCGACGCTGGACAAGAACATCGACCGGCTCGTACGGATGTTCCTGACCGACCCCGTTGTGCACTCCGTCGACCCGTCCGCGGGCGCGGTCACCACGATGGAGCACCATGTGCTGCACGTCGCGGACGAGACCGACAAGAAGGCCGTGGCCACGCGTATCGCGGCCCGTGACGGCCGGGTGATCCTCTTCGTGGACACCAAGCGCGCGGCGGACCGTTTCGCCAAGCGGCTGCTGTCCAGCGGCGTACGGGCGGCGGCGCTGCACGGCGGCCGTTCGCAGCCGCAGCGCAACCGCACCCTCGACCAGTTCAAGAACGGGCAGGTCACCGCGCTGGTCGCCACCAATGTGGCGGCCCGCGGCATCCATGTCGACGATCTCGACCTGGTCGTGAACGTCGACCCGCCCGTCGACCACAAGGACTATCTGCACCGAGGCGGCCGCACCGCCCGGGCCGGAGAGTCCGGCAGCGTCGTGACGCTGGTGCTGCCCGAGCAGCGCCGCGAGATGACCCGTCTGATGTCGGACGCGGGCATCAACCCGCGCACGGCCAGGGTCAAGTCCAGCGACGAGGAGCTCAGCCGCATCACCGGGGCGCGCGAGCCCTCCGGTGTCGCCATCACCATCGAGGTGCCGCAGCCGGTCGTGCAGCAGCAGCGGCCGCAGCGGCGTCGTGCGCAGGTTCCGGGCCAGGGGGGCCGGTCCGCGCAGGGCGGTGGCAGTGGCAGTGGCGGTGGCAGTGGCAGCGGCCGCAGCCGCGGCCGGCGTGGTGGACAGGGCGGGCAGGGCGCTCAGGGCGGACAGGGCGGACAGGCTCGTCAGGGCGGTCGTCCGGCGCGGGGCGGTCAGGGCGGTCGCCGCACCGCGGCGTAGCGCCGCCGGTCGTGTCGGGGCCCCGTCCCGGGCCCCGGGCCTCAATCGCCGGCGGGGCTGGGATGTCCGGGAAACCCAGCCCGTCCGGCGATTGAGGACACGGCCGAAGGCCGTACGGGGGGCTGGGGGCTTGCCCCCAGTCACGGGAAGGGGCGGGGTGGGGGAGCAGCCCGCGGCAGCGCGTCGAGTACCCGCGCCGCCTCGGTCATCACACGGGCGATCAGCTCCTCGCAGCTCGGAAGGTCCTCGATCAGCCCCGCCACCTGCCCCGATGCCATCACGCCGAGGTCCGTGCGGCCGTCGACCATCGAAGCCTTCAGCAGCATCGGGGTGTTGGCGGCCAGCAGGACCTGGCTCCAGCTCAGCTCCCTGCCGTGCTTCATCGCCAGACCGTCGCGGATCATGTGTGACCAGGACAGACCCGAGAGCTTCTTGAAGCCGGCGGCACGGCGTACGGCCTGCGCCAGCGCTCTTGTACGGCCTGCCCGCTCGAGCGAGTCGACCAGCTCCGTACGGAGCATGCGGTGCGGGAGCCCGTCGACGGCCGTGGTCACCGTGATGTCCTTGACGGTCGCCTCGAGGTAGCGGGCCTTGACCGCGTCCGGCACCGTCGAGTCCGAGGTGAGCAGGAAGCGGGTGCCCATGGCGACGCCCGCCGCTCCGTAGGCGAGCGCCGCGACCAGTCCCCGCCCGTCGTGGAAGCCGCCCGCCGCGATCACCGGAATATCGACCGCGTCGACAACTTGCGGCAGCAGCACGGTCGTTGCGACATCGCCGGTATGGCCGCCGCCCTCACCGCCCTGGACGATCACCGCGTCCGCGCCCCAGGCCGCCACCTTCTCCGCGTGCCGGCGGGCCCCGATGGACGGGATCACGACCACGCCCGCGTCCTTCAGCTCGGCGATCAGCTCGCGGGACGGCGCGAGAGCGAAGGAAGCGACTTTCACGCCCTCGTCGATGATGATCCGTACCCGGTCGCGGGCATCCCCGGCGTCGGCGCGGAGATTGACCCCGAAGGGCGCGTCCGTACGGGACATGACCTCGCGGACGGCCTGGCGCAGCTGGTCGGTGGTCATCGTCGCGGAGGCGAGGATGCCGAGTGCGCCGGCGTTGGCGGTGGCGGAGACCAGGCGAGGCCCTGCGACCCAGCCCATGCCGGTCTGCACGATGGGATGCCGGACACCGGTGAGTCCGGTGAGGGCCGTCTCCACTATGCCGGGACCTCGCGCTCGCGCGTGCCCTTCGGGTCGATCACCTCGCGGATCAGCCGCAGCTCCGCAGCGGTGGGCTCGCGGGTGCAGGGGACGTCGGCGGGGATCGTGAGCGCGAAACCGGTCGCCTGCTGGACCTGCTCGACCGTGACACCCGGGTGCAGGGACGCGAGCCGCATCGAGCGGTCGGGGGTCGCGAAGTCGAAGACGCCCAGATTGGAGACGACGCGCGGGATGCGGTGGTAGCGGGCCGCGGACGGGCCCGCGGCGGCCGCGTTGTCGTAACCGACGCCGCTGACCATGTCGACGCGCTCGACGAAGACGCGGGCGGAGTGCCTGGGCACCCAGTAACTGACCGGATTGTTGAGGGTGTTGACGGGTGCCCCGCGTACGCCGAGCAGCTGGCGGGCGGGCCGCTCCCAGTCGCCGATGCAGGAGATGTTCTGGTTGCCGAAGCGGTCGATCTGGCTCGCGCCCATCATGACGTGCCGCTTTCCGCCGGTGACCATGGCCAGGTGCCGGCGGTACGGCAGCCAGCCCTCCGTCGCGCCGTCGAGGTCGACGAGCATCGCCTCGCCGTCCGTGAGAAGGAGATCGGGGGAGAAGGTGCGCTTGGCCAGCCGGGCGCCGAAGGAGGAGACGGGGGCCATGGTGGCGGCCAGTACTTCGCCGTTCTCCCGCCAGGCCTCGGCGCAGGCGACGACGCAGTACTCGGAACGGCTGACGGTCACTGCTGCTCCTTGTGCCAGGTCCGGACGGCGGACTGGTAGTCACGCTCGGTCGTGCCGGAGAGGAAACGCTCGGCGAACTCCGGCCAGGGGGTGGACGCGTACAGCTTCTGGAAGGCCTCGTCGCGGTCGTAGTCGGGGTCGCAGGAGGTGAAGTGCGCGCCGTTCGGTGTCTCGACCACGCCGGTGACCGAGTGACGTCCGACCAGCAGGGTCTGCGGTGCGGCGTCCTTGGTGAGCTCGGCGGTCTCCACGAGCTGCTCGCAGCAGACGTACGCGGAGTCGGCGGCCTCGCAGAACAGATCGTCGAAGTACGGATCGGGGCCCAGATACTGGCCGTTGCCGAGCCGGTCGGCGCGGTTGAGGTGGACGAGCGCCGCGTCCATCCGCAGGGCCGGTACGGCGACGAATTCCTCGCCGTCCTCGTACGGTGAAGTGACCGTCCGCAGCCCGGGGTTGACCCGCATGACGTCGGATCCGATACCGGCCCGGACCGGGAGGAACGGCAGCCGGTTGGCGGCCGCGTGCAGCCCCCACATGAACATCGCCTCGTCGATCTCGGTGAGCGCGAAGCCGCCGCGCTCGCGGGCGGCGCGGAAATGCGGTTCGAGCGGGATCGAGTCGAGGGTGACGAACGCCGTGACGAGTCTGCGGATCCGGCCGGCGGCGGCGAGGAGGCCGATGTCGGGGCCGCCGTAGGACACGACGGTGAGATCAGTGATCTCGGTACGGAGCAGTGCCCGCACCAGCGCCATCGGCTTGCGGCGCGAGCCCCAGCCGCCGATGCCGATCGTCATTCCGCTGCGGAACCCGGACACCGCCTCGTCGGGCGTCATGGTCTTGTCGGTCACGCTCGGTCCTCCTCGCCGAAGGTGTCCTTGCCGAAGGTGTCGCGGACGCGGTCGGCGACACCGCTGAGGTTGGCCTCGAAGGTGAAGCCCTGCTCGAAGCGGTAGCTGCGGCGTACGTCGACGGGGTCGATGCCGTTGATGGCGGCCTTGGCCAGCCGGATCAGACAACCGTCCTTCCGGGCGATCTCCCGCGCCAACTCCAGGGCCGCGGCCGCAAGTTCCTCGCGCGGGACGACCTTCCAGACCGATCCGTGGGCGTGCAGCTCCCGCGCGGTCGCGGTGCGCGAGGTGTAGTAGAGGGCGCGCATCAGATGCTGGGGGACGAGACGGGCGAGATGGGTGGCCGCGCCGAGCGCGCCCCGGTCCAGCTCCGGCAGGCCGAAGGTGGCGTCGTCGGAGGCGACGATCGCGTCCGCGTTGCCGACAAGGCCGATACCGCCGCCCAGGCAGAAGCCGTTCACCGCCGCGACGACCGGCACCTCGCACTCGTAGACGGCGGCGAAGGCCTCGTAACAGCCGCGGTTGGCGCCGACGAGCGCGGTGTGTCCGGTGTCGCGCTGCATCTCCTTGATGTCGACGCCCGCGTTGAAGCCGCGGCCCGCGGCGGCCAGGACGACACAGCGGATCCCGGGGTCGCGGCCTGCCGCGCGGAGGGCGTCGGCGAGGTCGTACCAGCCGTGTACGGGAAGGGCGTTGACGGGTGGGAAGTCGGCCGTGACGACACAGATGCCCTTCTCGGGGCGTGCGGTGGAGACACCCATGAGCGGATCAGCTACCTTTCCACCAAACATTTGTTAGGTGAGGAAGGTAGCAGCCGATGGAGCTGGACGGGAGGGTCGCCGTCGTCACCGGCGGCACGCGGGGCGTGGGCGCGGGCATCGCGCGGGCCTTCCTGCGGGCGGGCGCCGAGGTGGTGGTCTGTGCGCGCAGACCACCGGAAGTCCCCGTCGCCGGAGCCGAGTTCGTACCGGTCGATCTGCGCGATCCCGCCGCGGTGGGGGAGTTCTTCGACTCGGTCGTGGCGCGGCACGGCCGGCTCGACGCTCTCGTCAACAACGCGGGCGGGACACCGTACCGGCTGCTCGGCGAAGGCGACGCGGCCCGCCATGCCCGCGTGGTCGAGCTCAATCTCACCGCGCCACTGACCGCCTCGCTCGCGGCGTACGGACCTCTCAAGGCGGCCCGCGGATCGATCGTGATGATCGGCAGCGTCAGCGGCGGCCGGCCGTCCCCGGGCACGGCGGCGTACGGGGCGGCGAAGGCGGGACTGGAGAACCTGGCCCGGTCCATGGCAGTGGAGTGGGCGCCCGAGGTACGCGTGAACACGCTCGTCCTCGGGATGGTGCGTACCGAACTGTCCCATCTGCACTACGGGGACGAGGAGGGCGTCGCGGCGGTCGGCCGCACCGTGCCGCTGGGGCGGCTGGCCGAGCCGTCGGAGGTCGGTGACGCGGCCGTCTTCCTCGCCTCGGAGCGGGCGGCGTATGTGAGCGGAGCCTCGCTGCTGGTGCACGGGGGCGGGGAGCGCCCCGCCTTCCTCGATGCCGCAACTGTCAACAAGGAGACGTGAGATGACTGGGACAACCGGAATCTGCGAAGGACGCGTCGTCATCGTCACGGGTGCCGGGCGCGGTCTCGGACGGGCCCATGCGCTCGCCTTCGCCGCCGAGGGGGCGAAGGTCGTCGTCAACGACCTCGGCGTCGGACCGGACGGGGCGGGCTCCTCCGCCGGCCCGGCCCAGCAGGTCGTCGACGGGATCACGGCGGCGGGTGGTGCCGCGGTGGCGCACGGCGGCGACATCGCCACGACCGACGGTGCCGCTTCTCTCGTCGCCGCCGCGCTGGAGACGTACGGCCGCCTCGACACCCTCGTCAACAACGCCGGGTTTCTGCGCGACCGGATGCTCGTCAACCTCGAGGAGGACGACTGGGACGCCGTCATGCGGGTGCATGTGAAGGGCCACTTCCTGCCGCTCAAGCATGCCGCCGCGCACTGGCGTTCCGAGGCCAAGGCGGGTCGGCCGGTGGCGGCCCGGGTGGTCAACACCACTTCCGGAGCGGGGCTGTTGGGTAGTGTCGGCCAGGGCAACTACGCGGCCGCCAAGGCCGGGATCATCGGCCTGACGCTGGTCGCCTCGGCGGAGATGGGCCGGTACGGAGTCCAGGTCAACGCCATCGCGCCGGCGGCCCGTACCCGTATGACCGAGGAGACCTTCGCCGGCCTCTCCGCCCTGCCCGAGGATGTCTCGCCGCTCGTCGTCTGGCTCGGCTCCGCCGCCAGTACGGGTGTGACCGGCCGGGTCTTCGAGGCCGAGGCGGGCCGTATCACTGTCATGGAGGGCTGGCGGCCGGGCCCCACCGCGGACAAGGGAACGCGCTGGACTCCGTCCGAAGCGGGCGAGGCCGCGCTGAAGCTGCTGGCGGACGCCGAGACTCCGCAACCGGTCTACGGGGCTCGGTGATGGTGCGGGCAGGAGCGGTGACGATGCCGCCGGCCCGGGAAGCATCGCCGCCACGCACCAGGTCCTTCACAGCCCCGGAGTCCTGAGTACACCCAGGTTAACTTGTAGAAAACTCAAGGACGTTGGGGTTGACGCGTTCATGTCTACGCGCGTCATGATGTCGGTATGCGAATCCCCCCACGTATCGCCACTCTCGGCGGCATCGCCGCCCTCGCCTCCACCCTCCTCATCGGCGGACAGGCCACAGCCACCCCCACGACCATGGCCACGGTCGGTGACATCTGCTACTCCGACCTCCCCTCCCAGGCGCACGACACGCTCGACCTGATCGAGTCCGACGGGCCGTTCCCGTACCCCCAGGACGGCACCGTCTTCTCGAACCGCGAAGGCGTCCTGCCGTCACACTCGTCCGGCTACTACCACGAGTACACCGTCAAGACGCCGGGCTCCTCCACTCGCGGCGCCCGCCGTATCGTCACGGGCAACGCGGCCCAGGAGGACTACTACACCGCCGACCACTACGCCTCGTTCGACCTCGTCGACTACGGCTGCTGAGCCGGTATCCTCCGCCCCGTGACGAAGACCTATGTGATCGACGGGGCGGAGGTCACCGGCCTGGAGAGCTTCTGGCGGGTGATCGGCGAAGCCGTGAACGGGAACGGCGGATACTTCGGTCGCAACCTGGACGCCTTCGCCGACTGCCTCAGCGGCGGCTTCGGCACGCCGGACGACGGCGACTTCGTCATCGAGTGGCGCGACCACGAACTCTCCCGCCGGGCGCTCGGGCGGGACGAAACCGTACGCCAGCTGCGGCTGCGGCTGGAGCGCGGCCATCCGCTCAACAGGGCCTCCATCCAGGCGGAGTTGGACGAGGCGGAGGCCGGTCGTGGCGCGACCGTCTTCGACTGGCTGGCGCAGATCATCGAGGAGCGGGTACCCGGCGGGCTACGGCTGCGCTGAACCGGGTCAGCGGCAGCGCGGTGACGTCTGTTCCAGCCGACGCCTGAGCGGTACGTCCTGCAGATGCCGCACCGCGTCCACCGCCGTGTCCCGGGCATACCCGTCCGGATCCTCGTCCGCGAGAATCCTGGCCAACGCCGCAGCCGCACGCGGATCCTGACGCATCGCCAGCCCCCGGGCCGCCTCCGCAGCCGTGTCCGCGTCCGGGTCGTTGAGCCGTGCCGCCAGCGCCTCGCGGATCTCGTGCGTATCGGCCTCAACGCCCGCCAGCGCCATCGTCGCCCAGTCCCTGACATGGGTGTCCGCGTCCCGGCTCAGCGCGATCACCGCCTCGATGCCCTCCGCATGGCCGCCCGGAATCAGCCCGCACAGCGCCAGCGCCACCCGGTGGCGCACCTCCGCGTCCGGATGCCAGGCATGCCGCAGGATCTCGGGCAGCGCGGCCGGATCCCCGTGGTGCCCGAGACCGAGGACGACCGCCTGGATCAGCTCAGGATCCCGCGCCTCCCGGGACAGCTCGCGCAGCAGCGGCAACGCCCGCGCGGCGAACGGCCGCCGCGGGCCGGACCCGTCGGGCCGGGCGTCCGCATCCCGCCCGGCGGCCCCGTCCCGCCCGGCGTCCTCATCCGGCCCCGGACCCACGAACCCCAGTTGCGCCAGCACATCCGCCGCGAACGCCTGCCGCAACGGATCGTCGCTCGCGCACCACGCGGCCGCCGCCTGGAAGGTTTCCTCGTCTCCC
Organism: Streptomyces sp. NPDC002730; assembly: GCF_042888805.1. NCBI lineage: Bacteria > Bacillati > Actinomycetota > Actinomycetes > Kitasatosporales > Streptomycetaceae > Streptomyces > Streptomyces sp. NPDC002730. The sequence continues at coordinate 298,768 of NZ_JBIAQG010000006.1, read as the reverse complement.
CGGCTCCACAGCGCCGTCACCGACTCGACCCAGTCGTCCTGATCGGGATCCCCGCAGCGCAGGGCCCGTTCGGCCAGCTCCGCATACGGAGTCAGGATCCCCAGCTCGCCTTCCAGCAGCGTCGCGATCGCACCGTGGCCGGTCTGCTGCTCAGTGCCGGCCAGCGACCCGCCGTCCCGCAGCAGCTCGACGACGACGGTCACCCCGCCGTCCTCCTCGACCCGGCGCGCGAAGATCTCGTACTCCTCGCCGTCCCGCACCCCGTACGCCCGCAGCAGTCCCTCCCGCAGCTCCCGCTCCACATCCCGTACGAGCCACTGCCTGGCCTCCGCCAGCGCCGCCTCCGTCGCGCCGGCGCCGTGCCGCAGCAGGGCCCGCACCGTCGAAGGAGAGCCGCGCCGGGCGGCGAGCACCAGCGGCGGCTCGCCGCTCGGGCCCGGCAGATCGGGGTCGGCGCCGTACTCCAGCAGCACCTCCACCGTCCCGGCGTGCCCCTGCCCCACCGCCCAGACCATGGCCGTGAAGCCGTACGCCTCCGGAAGATCGGGCCTGGCGCCCGCGGCGAGCAGCGCCCGTACCACCTCGGTGTGTCCGCCGACCGCGGCCCCGCACAGCGGCAGGTCCCCGGCCTCGGGGCCGCCCGCGCGCTCGGGCGCGGCTCCCGCGGCCAGCAGCAGCCGCACGATGCCCACCTCGTCGCTCACCGCCGCCAGATAGAGCGGCGTCTGCCCGTCCTCGTCGGTCACATCGGCGGGGGTCCCGGCCCTCAGCAGCCCTACGACAGCGTCTTCCGCGCCGCCGTGCACCGCCTCGAACAGTTCGCGGGCGCCCGCTGTCGGCTCTTTCGTCATGGTTCGACACTACGGAAGATCGGTCAGGTGTCGCATTCCAGAATCGTGCGGCACAGCCCGCAGCGGACCCGCGCCCGTCCCCGCACGGGAACCCGGATGCGCTGATGGCAGGTGGGGCACGAGAAGGAGACGAGCAGCCCGTCCGGCCCGCGCTCGAAGGCATACGCGGACGATGCGGCAGCCGCGTGGGCGGGGCCCGGGTGCTCCCGGGCGTGGCGCCGGTCCTTGGCGTAGCGATGGCGGCCCGTCCAGCCCGCGGTCGTGAGCGGCGGCTGCTGTGCGTCGCGCAGTGCCTGGGCGCGGCCCTTGGTGTAGGCGGTGTATCCCTGCGGGCTGGTGAACCAGGGGGAGGGGTCCTCGTCGAAGGCGATCGCCCGCTTGGCGAGGACGTAGCCGAACTCCTCCGGGGTGAGGTAGCCGAGCTTCTGGCTGGAGACGCTGTCCTCCCGGAACGCGTCGAGGAGCAGCCAGCCCGCGCCGAGATACGTGGTCGCGGTGTCGGTGAGGATCTCGTTGTCGCGGGTGCCGGGGAAGGACAGGTCGATCCGGTGCAGCAGCACATGCATGATCTCGTGGGCGAGAGCCGCGCCGATGTCCCTGCGATGAGTGCGGAAGCGGTCGTTGAGCTCGATGAAGTACTCCGGTCCCGCGGCCAGTTCGACGCTCGCGGCATGGTGCATCTCGCGGAAACTCACAATCATCCGGGCGTCCGGCAGCCGCAGATGCTGGACCAGGGCGCGGGCGACGCGCTGCGCGCCGAGATGCAGATCGTCCTGGTCGGAAAAGGCCACATCGGCCGGGAGGACGCTCGGGGCGTAGGAGAGCACGGTCTCCCGCGAGAGGCGTCTGTAGAGCGCGGTGATGGCCGCCCGCACGGTGTCGAGGTGCGGAAAGCCGTGTACGACCTCGTTGCCGTTCGCCACCACTGCCCGTACCCCCCATGCACGACGGTCGGCCCAATTCAACTGTACGGGGAGGCGAGGTCGAATCCTCGCTGGTGACATGGCCGAAAACTGCTCCTTGTGGCGTGGTGATCCACTCTCCATAATCCGGATCACGCTTGTCCGGCCCATGACAGCGCGCGCGATGCTGAGGTGGACTCCGGCGCAGGCGTAAATCTCAACCCCCCACGAAAGGCAGTCCGTTGAAGAAGCAGTTTGTGCGAGTGCTCCAGAGATGCGCCGCCGCCGGCGCTGTCGTCCTCGCCGCCATCAGCCTTCAGCCCACCTCGTCCTCGGCCGCCACGGCGCCCGTCGTCGGCGGAACCCGCGCCGCTCAGGGCGAATTCCCGTTCATGGTCCGGCTCTCCATGGGCTGTGGCGGTGCGCTGTACGCCAAGAACATAGTGCTGACCGCCGCCCACTGTGTGAACGGTTCCGGCAACAACACCAGCATCACCGCGACCGCCGGCGTCGTCGACCTGCAGAGCTCCAGCGCCATCAAGGTCAAGTCGACCAAGGTCCTGCAGGCCCCCGGCTACAACGGCACCGGCAAGGACTGGGCGCTGATCAAGCTCGCCAAGAACATCGACCTCCCGACCCTGAAGATCGCCGACACGAAGGCGTACGACAACGGCACCTTCACGGTCGCCGGCTGGGGCGCGGCCACCGAGGGCGGCGGCCAGCAGCGCTACCTCCGCAAGGCCCAGGTGCCGTTCGTCTCCGACGCCAGCTGTAAGCAGGCGTACCCCGAGCTCGTGTCCGGCGAGGAGATCTGCGCCGGGCTCAAGCAGGGCGGCGTGGACACCTGCCAGGGTGACTCCGGCGGCCCGATGTTCCGCAAGGACAACAACAACGCGTGGATCCAGGTCGGCATCGTGAGCTGGGGCGAGGGCTGCGCACGGCCCAACTTCCCGGGTGTCTACACCGAGGTGTCCACCTTCGCCGCCGCCATCAAGTCCGCGGCGGCAGGCCTCTAGTTACCGGGGCTTCGCTGGTTGGCTCCGCCCGGGCCCCCGTACGGTCTGCGGCCGTGCGCGGGGTCCGGGGCGGAGCCCCAGGGAAAAGGTCACCCCAGACAGACGGACGTCCCTGCCGCCTCCAGCTCCAGCACCCACACCTCGTTCGTGCCCACGCGCAGCACCGGCCCGGGAACGTACAGCGTGTGCTGCGGGCCCGCCGACCAGTATCGGCCGAGATTGAAGCCGTTCACCCAGACGAAACCCCGTGTCCAGCCCGGCAGTTCCAGCGACGCGTCGCCGGGCTCGCTCACCTCGAACGAGGCCCGGTACAGGCCCGTCGACCCGTCCTCGGCCGACGCGCGGAACGGCACCTTCGTGACCGCGTCCGGCTCCTCGAAGGCATCCAGCCGCAGCCCCCGCGCCCGTACGCCGTGCAGATACTGCCGCTCGTGCAGTACACCTCCGGCAATGCCCTTGGGCTCGCCCGTGCGCGGCCCGTAGTTGACGCGCCCCAGCGACTCCACCCACAGCTCCACCGCGGCGGGCCCGGCCACCGGCTCCTCGAGCGCGTCGTCCTCGCCGCTCAGCACCCCGGCCCGCACCCCGTCGACATACACGACGGCCAGGTCCCGCAGGCCGGACACGCCCAGCGGGTACGGCTGCCGCGGGCCCGGAACACCGACCCGGTAGCGGACCAGACCGCGGTCCACGCCCAGCTCCTCGAACGTGGGCGGAACGGGCCCCTCCGACTCATCGTCGCCGAGCGTCTCCAGTACCTCGTCGAGCGGCGCCCACTTGGTGAGTTCCACCCGCACCGGCGCACCCAGAGCGGCGGGCGCGGGTGGCAGCTCCGGCAGCGGACCCGCCTGGAACAGCGCGAGCACGTCCCGGAACAGCCGGAACTTCTCCGTCGGCCGCCCGTACTCGTCGATCGGCGCGTCGTAGTCGTACGACGTGACGTCCGGCTGGAGCCCGCCCATGTGCAGCGCGCCGCCACCCCGGTTGGCCCCCGCCCAGCCGGCGAAGTTCGTGCCGCCGTGTGCCATATAGACATTGACCGAGGCGCCGCACTCAAGGATCTCGCGCAGCGCCGCCGCGGCATCCGCCGGGTCCCGTACGACATGCTCCCCGCCCCAGTGGTCGAACCAGCCGCACCAGAACTCCATGCACATCAGCGGCCCCTGCGGCTGATGGCGGCGCAGCGTCCGGAAGCTCTCACGGGCCCCCGACCCGAAGTTCACCGTTGCCAGCACCCCGGGCACCGAGCCGCCGGTGAGCATATGGTCCTCCGGTCCGTCGGAGGTGAACAGCGGCACGGTCACCCCGCAGCCCCTCAGCAGATCCACGAGATGGCGCAGATAGCCCTGGTCGGAGCCGTAGCTGCCGTACTCGTTCTCGACCTGCACCATGATCACCGGGCCGCCGAGCCCGATCTGCCGCTCCACCACCTGCGGCAGCAGCCGGGTGAACCACCGCTCCACATGCCCCAGATACTCGGCGTCATCCGTGCGCACCCGCCGTCCGAGCCGTCCGGTCAGCCAGTGCGGCAGCCCGCCGTTCTCCCACTCGGCGCAGATGTACGGCCCCGGCCGCACGATCGCCGACAGGCCTGCCGCCTGTGCGGCGTCCAGGAACCGGCCCAGCGCGTCGGCGTCCGCGTACCGGCCGGGCTCCGGCTCATGCAGATTCCACGGGACGTACGTCTCGACGCAGTTGAGGCCCATGGCCCGCAGCATCGCCAGCCGGTGGTCCCACTGCGCCTCGTGCACCCGGAAGTAGTGCAGCGCTCCCGACAGCAGCCGCACGGGCCGCCCGTCCACCAGGAAGTCCGTATCACCCACAGTGAACTCAGCCACCGTCCACCCCCCTTTGCGCTCGGTTCACCTCCGGGCGCTCGTACCCGTTGTCGACGTTCCTCGACACTGCACCGCTCGTTCCTCGCTCGCTGGGTCTCGTCGCTTTCGCTGTGTCCATCAGCAGCCTTCGGCCGCGGGCGGCGCGCCCTTCGGCTCACTCGCTGGACCGGGCGAACCCGGAGAGGAACCCGCGCCCACCATCGCCCCCTGGCGGCGAGCCGGTCCATGGACAAAGATCGGCGCTGTTTGGACGCAACGTCGGACGCAAGGTCGGCACCCGGCGCCCAGGGAGAGGACAGAGGCGGATGTACCACACCTGGATGCGCTATTTCACCCCGAGCCCCGTCCAGCACCGCCTCGGTCTGGCCTGTCTCGGCGTCGGCCTCCAGCACGGTGTCCTGCCCACCGTCGGACCCCGCACCCTCGACCACCATGTCGCCGTCGTGATCAGTGCCGGCCGCGGCTGGTTCCGCGGCCCCGACGGACGGCGCGCCACCGTGACCGCGCCCGCTCTGATCTGGCTCACGCCCGGCGTTCCGCACCACTACGGTCCCGATCCGGCAGGCGGCTGGGACGAGAGCTTCGTCGACTTCACCGGGCCCGCGACCGCCACCTACACCGAACTCGGCTACATCGAGCCGGACCGGCCCGTCGTCCCGCTCTCCGACGCCGCCGGGGCCCGCGCCGCCGTCGGCCGTATCGCCCGCGCCGCACGCCGCGGCAACCCGCTCCTGGAGGTCGAGACCGGCGCCGCCGTCCATGAACTCCTGGTCGCCCTGCGCCGCGCCCGCGCCGACACCAACACCGAGGGCGACCCGGTGCTCACCGCACTCGCGCGTGACGCCTTCCAGCCGCTGTCCGTCGCCGAACACGCGGCCAGGCACGGGATGACCCCCGCCGAACTGCGCAGCGCCGTTCGCCGCGGCGCGGGCTGCAGCCCCAAGGACTACCTGCTCGGCATCCGCCTCGGCCGCGCGAAGGAACTGCTCGCGGCCACCGAACTGCCCGTCGCCGCCGTCGCCCGCCGCATCGGCTACGAAGACCCGGCCTACTTCTCCCGGCTGTTCACCCGCCGTGTCGGCATCGCGCCCATCCGCTTCCGTGAGCAGCAGGGCCGCACCGTCCCCGGCGGCTGGAGCAACCAGATCCCGGACCCCGAACACCCCCCGACGATCACCACGTGATCGACGTAAGCTCGCTGACCATGACCACGAGGGACACCGACGAGACCGTACGCGCCGAACTGAACAGGCTGCGCGAGAGCATCGACAACATCGACGCGGCGGTCGTCCATATGCTCGCCGAGCGCTTCAAGTGCACCCAGCAGGTCGGCCACCTCAAGGCGCGGCACCATCTGCCGCCCGCCGACCCGGCCCGCGAGGCCCGCCAGATCGAGCGGCTGCGGCAGCTGGCGGAGAGCGCCAAACTGGATCCGGCGTTCGCCGAGAAGCTGCTGAACTTCATCATCGCCGAGGTCATCCGCCACCACGAGACGATCGCCCGCTCCTGACCGCACCGCTCCTGACCGCACCGCTCCTGACCGCACCGCCCCTGCATACTTCCTCAGGGCGAAAGAGCCGCACGCTGCCGGGGGACTTGCCGGTCGAGGCCCCGGCGCGTGGAAGCGCGTGCGCTGACAGCGCAATCAATACCCCGTGTGCGGAGCAGGACCCATCGGGCAGCATGGCCCCCATGCCCGTACTGACGCGCGACGAAGCGCAGACCCGAGCCCAGCTCCTCGACGTCCAGCGGTACACGATCGACCTCGATCTCACCACCGGCGAGGAGACCTTCGACTCCCGAACCGTCATCCAGTTCACCGCACGTGCGGCCGGGGACACCTTCGTCGAACTCAAGCCCGCCGTACTGCGCTCCGTCACCCTCGACGGGCAGCCGCTCGACCCCGAGAAACTGGCCGAGAACCGGCTCGCGCTCACCGGCCTCACCGCGGGCGAGCACGAGCTGCGCGTCGAGGCGGACATGCGCTACTCCCGCACCGGCGAAGGCATGCACCGCTTCACCGACCCCACCGACGGTGAGACGTACGTCTACACCCAGCTCTTCATGGAAGACGTCCAGCGCGTCTTCGCCGCCTTCGACCAGCCCGACCTCAAGGCCGTCTTCGAGCTCTCCGTCACCGCGCCCGAGGGCTGGAGCGTGCTGGGCAACGGCATCGCCACCCCGAGCGGCGAAGGCCGCTGGACCTGCGCGGAAACGCCGCCGCTCGCCACCTACTTCGTCGCCGTCGCCGCCGGCCCCTGGCACTCCGTGCGCAGCGAGCACGCCGGACTGCCCTTCGGTATCCACTGCCGCCGCTCGCTGGCGCCGTACCTCGACGCGGACGCCGAGGAGATCCACGAGATCACGCGCCAGTGCTACGACCGGTACCACGAGAAGTTCGAGGAGCCGTACCCCTTCGACTCGTACGACCAGGCCTTCGTGCCCGAGTTCAACGCCGGCGCGATGGAGAACCCGGGCCTGGTCACCTTCCGCGACGAGTTCATCTACCGCTCCGCCGTCACCGACACCGAGCGGCAGACCCGCGCCATGGTCATCGCCCACGAGATGGCCCATATGTGGTTCGGCGACCTCGTCACCCTCAAGTGGTGGGACGACATCTGGCTGAACGAATCCTTCGCCGAATACATGGGCTACCAGACCCTCACCGAGGCCACCCGCTTCACCGACACCTGGGTCGACTTCGGCATCGGCCGCAAGTCCTGGGGTTACGACGCCGACCAACGGCCCTCCACCCACCCGGTCGCCCCCGACCCCGAAGCCGTCCCCGACACCGCGTCCGCGATGCTCAACTTCGACGGCATCTCCTACGCCAAGGGCGCCTCGGCGCTGCGCCAGCTGGTGGCCTGGCTGGGCGAGAAGGACTTCCTCGCCGGTATCAACACCCACTTCGCCCGGCACAAGTTCTCCAACGCCACCCTCGCCGACTTCATCGACTCACTCGCACATGCCACCGACCGAGATGTGCACGGCTGGGCCGAGTCCTGGCTGCGTACGACAGGTGTCGACACCCTCACCCCGGCGATCGCCGAGTCCGAGGGCGGATGGTCGCTGACCGTCGCGCACGACGGCAGCCGCCCGCACCGCATCGCCGTGGGCACATACGACGCCGACCCGGTGGACGCGGGCCGGCTGGTGCTGCGCGACCGCATCGAACTGGACATCCCGCAGAGCCGGAACGGCGCCCACCCGGGCCGCCGCCCGGCCCTCGTCGTCCTGAACGACGGCGACCTCAGCTACGCCAAGGTCCGGCTGGACGCCGCCTCCTGGGACACGGCCGTACGGTCCCTCTCCGGCATCCCGGACCCGCTGACCCGCGCCGTCGTCTGGAACGCCGCGCGCGACATGGTCCGCGACGGCGAGCTCGCCCCCACCGCCTATCTGGAGGCGGCCCGCGCCCACCTCCCGCGCGAGTCGGACCTCGCGGTCGTCCAGGGCATCCTCACCTTCGCCGCGACGCAGCTCGCCGACCGCTACCTCCCCGCCGAGGACCGGCCCGCCGCCCTCGCCGCGCTCAGGGACATCTGCCGCGCACTGCTGCGCCGCACCGAGGACGGCAGCGACCAGGGCCTGCGCCTCACCGCCGTACGCCACTTCATCGACGCCGCCGCGCAGCCGGAGACGCTCCAGGAGTGGCTCGGCGACGGCAGCGTGCCCGGCGGCCCGGAGCTCGACCCGGAGCTGCGCTGGCGCATCCTGTACCGCCTCGCCGTCCTCGGCGCGACCGACGACACCGCGATCGCCGCGGAACTGGACCGGGACCCCAGCGCCACCGGCCAGGAAGGCGCGGCCCGCTGCCGCGCCGCACTGCCCACTCCGGAGGCGAAGGCGGCCGCCTGGGAACGTCTCTTCACCTCCGACACCCTCTCCAACTACCTCTTCACCGCCACAGCCCAGGGCTTCTGGCAGCCCGAACAGGCCGATCTGGTACGCGAGTACGTGCCCCGCTACTACCCGGACTCGGTCGCGCTCGCCGCCCGCCGCGGACCCGCGATAGCGGATGCCGCGGGCCGCTATGCCTTCCCGCTGCACGCCGTGGACGCGGAGACGCTGGGGCTGGGCGAGCAGTGTCTGCGCGACGCGGAGATGATCCCGGCGCTGCGCCGCAAGCTCGTCGACCAACTCGACGATCTGCGCCGAGCGTTGGTGGTACGCGGCGGGTAGCCGGTGGGCCGGGGGCTGCGCCGCCCCCGGACGCCCCTCGGGCGTGTCCTCAATCGCCGGGCGGGCTGAATTCCAGCCCGTCCGGCACGCGGCGGAGCCGCACATCAGCACAGCGGGACGGGGCGGGACGGGGAAACGGAACCCCACCCGCCATACCAGCGACCCCCACCCCAACTCCCCCCTTCCCCACCGCGGTACCACTTTCGGGTCCGGATCGTTGAGCTCTGCGGACACCCCACGGGATCACCCGTACACCCTGGGGTTGTGCCACCTCCGCGCTCCCCGAAGGACCCCGCATGAGTACGCCGCCCCCTGGCCCGGCCCTCGCCGGAGGCACCGCAGGACCCGACGCCCTGCGGCCGCTGCTCGCCGTCGTGCTCGACGCACTCCACGACGGCGCGGCGGAACGCGGCGGGCCGCTCCCCGCAGGCGGCCCCGAGACCGTCGCCGCGCGGCTGCGCGAGGCCGCCGAGCCGCTGCTCCCCGAGCGCGGCACCGGCGCCGAAGAGGCCCTCCGCAGCCTCGTCCACGCCGTCGCGCAGGGCGCGGCCGACCCGGCGGACCCGCTGTGCGCCGCCCATCTGCACTCCCCGCCACTCGCACTCGCCGTCGCCGCCGATCTCGCCGCGTCCGCGCTCAACCCCTCCATGGACTCCTGGGACCAGGCCCCCGCCGCCTCCGAGCTGGAGGCCGCCGCCACCCGCACCCTCGCCGCCGAGATCTACCCGCGCGGGCCCGACCCCGACGCCCTGGTCACCACCGGCGGCACCGAGTCCAACCAGCTCGCCCTGCTGCTGGCCCGCGAACGCCACGGCGCCGTCCAGGTCGTCTGCGGAGCCGGCACCCACCACTCCGTACACCGCGCCGCCTGGCTGCTGGGCCTGCCCGAGCCGGTCACCGTCCCCGCCCCCTCCGGCACCCTCGACCTGGCCGCCCTGGACGACGCCCTCACCGATCTGTACGGCCCGCTCCTCGTCGCCGCCACCGCGGGGACCACCGACACCGGGCGAATCGATCCGCTGCCCGAGATCGCCGACCTCTGCGAGCGGCACGGCGCCGAGCTCCATGTCGACGCGGCCTACGGCGGGCCGCTGCTCTTCAGCGCGTCCCGCCGCTCCCTGCTGAACGGCCTGGACCGAGCCCACTCCGTCACCATCGATCTGCACAAAATGGGCTGGCAGCCGGTCGCCGCAGGTCTGCTCGCCGTACCGAACCGGGCCCGCCTCGCCCCACTCGGCCACACCGCCGACTACCTCAACGCCGACGACGACACCGAAGCCGGCCTGCCCGACCTGCTGGGCCGCTCCCTGCGTACGACCCGACGCCCCGACATCCTCAAGATCGCCGTCACCCTCAGAGCGCTGGGCCGCACCGGCCTCGGCGCACTCGTCGACCGCACCTGCGCCGCCGCCCACCACCTCGCCGACCTCATCGAGAAGACCCCCGGCCTCGAGCTGTACGAGCGGCCCACGCTCTCCACCGTCCTGTTCCGACCGGCCACCGCCACCGACGAACGGACCGCCGACATCCGCCGCACGCTCCTCGCCAAAGGCCGCGCGGTCCTCGGCCGCGCCCGCGCGGACGACCGCCTCTGGCTCAAGGCCACCCTCCTCAACCCCCACGCCACCCCCGGCGACCTGGCAGCTCTGATCCAAGAAGTCCTGATCGAACTCGCGGAAGGCAGCACCCCCCGATGACCGGCACGCCCCCGACCGAACTCGCTCAGCCCCAAGACCTCGTGGGCATCGGTATCGGCCCGTTCAACCTCTCCCTCGCCGCGCTCGCCGATCGCGTCCCCGGCGGTATCGCCGCCACCTTCTACGAGCAGCGGCCCGCCTTCCACTGGCATCCCGGCCTGCTGATCGAGGGCGCGACGCTCCAAGTCCCCTTCCTCGCCGACCTGGTGACCCTCGCCGACCCGGCCAGCCCCTGGTCGTTCCTCAACTACCTGCGCGCCCGGGACCGGCTCTTCCCCTTCTACTTCGCCGAGCGGTTCCACATCCAGCGCTCCGAGTACGACGACTACTGCCGCTGGGTCAGCGACCATCTCCCGAGCCTGCACTTCGGCCACCAGATCGACGCCGTCCGCTGGAACCCCGAACGCTCCCTCTTCGAGGTCGACTTCACCCAGCTCGACGCCGACGGCGGGGCGGAGGCGCTGGGCCGCGCGTACAGCCGGCACATCGCGCTCGGCGTCGGCACCGAGCCGTACATCCCCGAACCGCTCAAGCCCCTCGCCGAAGCCCCCGCCGTCCCGGTCATCCACTCCGCGGACTATCTCGACAACCGGCAACGACTGCTGGCCGCCGAACACATCACGATCATCGGCTCGGGACAGTCGGGCGCCGAAGTCTTCCTCGATCTGCTGCGCGCCCGGCCCGAGGGAGCCGAGAAAATCCACTGGCTGGCCCGTTCCGAGGCGTTCGCGCCGATGGAGTACTCCAAACTCGGCCTCGAACACTTCACGCCCGACTACACCCGCTACTTCCACGCCCTGCCCGAGCGGACCCGCGACGCGCTCGTCCCACGCCAGTGGCAGCTCCACAAGGGCATCGACGCCGACACCATCGCCGCGATCCACGCCGAGCTCTACCGCCGCACCCTGCACGGCGGCTGGCCCGACGCCGTCCTCACGCCCGGCGTCTGTGTACGCACCGCGGGCCGCGTCGCCACCACCAAGATCGAACTCCACCTCGAGCACGTCCAGCAGGGCACCCGCACCCGCCTCACCACCGACGCCGTGGTCCTCGCCACCGGCTACCGCGAGCGCCCGCTCGACCGGATGCTCGCCGGTATCGACCCCTATGTGCGCCGCGACGCGGCAGGCCGACCGCACATCGACGACCAGTTCCGGCTCGTCCTCGACGGCTCGGTCACCGGCTCCGTATACGTACAGAACGCCGAACGGCACACGCACGGCGTCGGCGCCCCCGACCTCGGCCTCGCGGCCTGGCGCAGCGCGAGCATCCTCAACTCCCTCACCGGCAAGGAGCCCTACCCGCTGCCGCGCCGCACCGCCTTCACCAGCTTCGGCCTGGAACGACGCGAGGCGCCCGGCATCCCCGCACCGGCGCCGGAGCTGACGCCCCTCGCCCGGGGAAACTGAACGCCTCGCGACGAAACCGCTAGAAGACGGGCGTGCCGTCCCGGGTCAGCTTCCAGCCCACCGTCGCGAACTGCGCGGAGTCGACCGTGCCCTTCGCCTTCACCCAGTTGATGATCGTGTTCCGGATCTCCTCCGAATTCGCCCACAGCTGCTGGGCCTTGGCCACATGCGGGAAGTTCCCGCCGCCACTCGCCCGGTAGTTGTTGACGGCCAGCACGAACTGCGCCGCCGCGTCGATCGGCCTGCCGTCGAAGGACAGATTCACGATCCGCGAACCCGCCGGCTTGGCGACGTCGATCTCGTACGTCAGACCCGAGACCGCGTCGTAGTTGTAGTCCGGAGTGTTGTCGGCGTTGGTCAGCTTGGCGGTGTCGACGGGACCGCCGGCCGGCGTCTGCACGTAGTACCGCGCCGAGAACTCCAGATAGTCCTTCAGCTGCCCGCCGGTCAGCAGCCGCGCCTCCAGGGTGTTCTCGAAGACATAGAGCCCGGCCGCGTCCCTGATGGTCACCTGGCCGGCCGGGATCGCCGCCGTGCGCGAGAAGCAGGACGCCTGCGAGAGGACGGGAAGCGCCGCGTACTGGCCGCCGGCCAGCGCCGCCTTCACCGTCTCCGCCTGGACGTGATTGATCAGATCGATGATCGGCTCGTCCTTCCACGGCGCGTCGGCCGTGGTCATGGCGGTGGTGGAGGTGCCGATGACCTGATTGACGTACGCGACGACCTTCTTGTGCTCGTCGCCGAGCAGCCCGGTGATCTTCGGGTCCTCGTCGGCCGTATTGGAGTTGAGAACCTGCGCGCCGACCTTCTCCACCGTCCAGCGGCCCTTCTCCCACACCAGATCGAAGTCGAACAGCGTGAGCCGCTGGCCCCACTTCAGCGGCTCGGAGAGCACGACCTTCTTACCGGTCTCCTTGTTGGCGACGAAGTACTCGGCGATCTCGGTGTGCGCGTGGCCGACGAGAATCGCGTCGATACCGGGCACCTGCTCCGCCACCAGACCGGCGGCATTCTCGATGTACGGGAGCTGGTCACCGTAGGAGGACGTGCCGCTGGAGCCCGAGTGGGCGGAGACAATCACCACGTCCGCGCCCATGGAGCGCAGCTTCGGCACCCACTTCGCGGCCTGCTCCTCCAGACCCGGGAAAGTCATCTTCCCCTGAACGTTGGCCTTGTCCCAGATGGCGATGCCGGGGTTGGTGAGGCCGAGGACGGCGACCTTCACATCGCGGCCGCAGGGCGTGCGCAGCCGGTGCATGCTGTACGGACGGAAGGCTGGCCGGAGCGTCTTGGCGTCCAGCGCGTTCGCACCGAGCAGCGGGAAGTCGCACTGCTCCTCGAACTTGCGCAGCACCGGAATGCCGTAGTTGAACTCGTGGTTGCCGAGCGCCGCGGCGTCATAGCCGATCGCGTTCATGGCCTGCGCCATCGGGTGCACCGGACCGCGCTTCGCCGTGATCGGGTCGACCTTGGCGTAGTAGTACGAGAGCTGGGTGCCCTGGATGGTGTCACCGGCGTCGATGAGGAGCGTGTTGCGCCGGCCCTTCTCCTTGCGGACCTTCTCCACGAGCGTCGAGATCTTCGCCAGGCCCACGTCGTTGTGGGTCTTGTCGTCGAACTCCTTGTCCGTGAAGTAATCCCAGTTGAAGACATTGCCGTGCAGGTCCGTGGTGCCCATGACGGTGAAGGAGTACCGCTTCGGCGGACGCCCCTGGCTGTGGCCCTGCTCGACCGCCCCGGCAGGCAGGGCGGTGGCGCCCGCGACGGCCACACCGGCCCCGGCGGCGGCCGACCGCTCCAGGAACGTCCTACGGTTCAGCGGCATTTCGTCTCCCTCGTATCGGTGCACAACGCGCGTAGATTCTGACGCAGGAGCAGTATCCGGCAACACCCCTCGCGGGTTTCGATCTGGTGTCCGCCGGTTGTCCCGCCCGGGATGCGAGAGTGTCCATGACGTCCGCCGGCACAACCACGAAGTACGAGGGAGCCTCCCGTGACCACCGACGCACCCAACACCGCCGCGCCGTACGGCACACCGGAGACGCCGCGCGTCGCCGTACGCGGCGAGGCGCGCCTGGAGTTCGACCCCGAAATCGCCAGGATCGGCGTCGCGGTCAACGCACGCGGCACGGACCGGCGCAGCGCGCTGGAGGACCTCACCCGCCGCAACTCCGCAGTCCTTGACCTGATCAAGTCCTACGGCGAATCGGTGGAGAAGCTGGAGACCGGCGCCTTCTCGATCACTCCGGAGCTCACGCGGCACGGCCGCGGCGAACGCGTCCGCGCCTACTACGGCCGCGTCCACATCACCGCCGAGCTCAGCGACTTCACCGCGCTCGGCGAGCTCACCACACGCCTCGCGGACCTTGAGCTGACCCGAGTGGACGGCCCCTGGTGGGCCCTGCGCCCGGACTCGCCGGCCCATGGCGAGGCCCGCCGCCAGGCGGTGAAGGAGGCCGTCCAGCGGGCCCGCGAGTACGCCGAGGCCCTGGGTGCGCGGCTGGCCGCTCTGGTAGAGCTGGCCGATCTCGGCGCGGAAAACGCCGTCGAGTACGGACTGCCTCCGACGCCCGGCGGCATGCGCATGGCCGCATACGGCGGCACCGACAGCGCCGAAATGGCCCCGGCCCTCGATCTGGAGCCGCAGCGCCAGACCGTCTACGCCCAGGTCAACGCCCGCTTTACGATGACGCCGCCGCAGCTGTAACAGGGGCGCGTGCCCCGGGGGTGCGCTCCGGCGACCGAAATGCTCATCGGAGCGCCCCCGCGCGCAATTCAACACTTGTCAATAGGGCTTCACGTAAAGGTTGTTGAGTAGTCATGCGCGGCCAATTCTCTACCGGCCGGTAAGCCCTACGCTCGAATCATGCGCCGAGCAAAGATCGTCTGTACTCTTGGGCCCGCCACCGACACATACGACCAGATCAAGGCACTGGTCGAAGCCGGAATGGACATCGCCCGCTTCAACCTCAGCCACGGCACCTACGCCGAGCACGAGGAGCGCTACCAGCGCGTACGCAAAGCCTCCGACGAATCGGGCCGCAGCGTCGGCGTACTCGCCGACCTTCAAGGTCCGAAGATCCGACTCGGACGCTTCCGCGAAGGACCCGTACTGCTTGAACGCGGCGATGAATTCACCATCACGGTCGAAGAGACGGAAGGCGACCGCGAAATCTGCGGCACCACCTACCAAGGCCTCGCCGCCGATGTCACCACCGGAGAGCGCATCCTCGTCGACGACGGCAAGGTCGCCCTCCTGGTGACCGCGGTCGACGGCCCCCGAGTCCACACCACCGTCGTCGAAGGCGGCATGGTCTCCGACCACAAGGGCCTCAACCTCCCCGGCGTGGCCGTCTCCGTACCCGCGCTCTCCGAGAAGGACATCGAAGACCTCCGCTGGGCACTGCGTATCGGCGCCGACATCATCGCCCTCTCCTTCGTACGCACCGGACGCGACGCCGACGACGTGCACCGCATCATGGCGGAGGAAGGCCGCCGTCTTCCCGTGATCGCCAAGATCGAGAAGCCCCAGGCCGTCGAGAACATCGACGACATCGTGGCCGCTTTCGACGGCATCATGGTCGCCCGCGGCGATCTCGGCGTGGAAATGCCCCTCGAACAGGTGCCGATCGTCCAGAAGCGCGCCATCAAACTCGCCAAGCGCAACGCCAAGCCAGTCATCGTCGCGACCCAGATGCTCGACTCGATGATCGACAACTCCCGCCCCACGCGCGCGGAGGCGTCCGACGTCGCCAATGCCGTCATCGACGGCACCGATGCCGTGATGCTGTCGGGCGAGACGAGCGTCGGGAAATACCCCGTCGAGACGGTGAGGACAATGAGCCGCATCGTCGAGGCGGCCGAGGAGGACGTCCTCGCCAAGGGCCTGCCGCCGCTGACCGAGCGCAACAAGCCCCGTACACAGGGCGGCGCGGTGGCCCGAGCGGCAGCCGAGATGGGCGACTTCCTGGGCGCGAAGTTCCTGGTCGCCTTCACACAGTCCGGCGACACCGTCAGGCGACTCTCCCGCTACCGCTCGCCGATCCCACTGCTGGCCTTCACACCGGACGCGGCCACCCGCTCCCAGCTCAACCTCACCTGGGGCGTGGAGACCTTCCTCGGCCCGCACGTCGACTCCACCGACGCCATGGTGGCCCAGGTCGACGAGGAGCTGCTGAAGATCGGCCGCTGCGAAAAGGGCGACATCGTGGTCATCACAGCCGGCTCCCCGCCCGGAGTCGCGGGCTCAACGAACCTCGTACGGGTACACCACATCGGCGAGGACGACAGCCCGAAGTAGGTGCGGGTACGTCTGTCGGGCCGGGGCGTCAGTACTTCGGCCCGACGTGTGCGTCCATCAGCGCGACAGACGCGCGCTTGGCGACGGAGATGTTGTACGGCTTCCCTGCGCGGGTGCAGTGCTTCCACTCGATGCCGAGCTTGTCGAGAGTGTCCGTGTAGAGCTGCCGGATGTCGTCCGAGACATTGGTGAACCAGTAGCGGGGATATTCGTAGCGCTTCCGCTCGCCGCCGACGAGGCGAGTGGTCCAGTTCATGTTCCGGCATCCGTCGGAGTGGATGAGGCCGCGGACGAACTCCCACGGGTGCGCGTCCACGATCTCCTGCTGCCAGGACTCCAGGATGATTGGCCGCTCGTGCTTCATGCCTGCTCCGTGCTGGGGGAACATGCACCACAGGTGGTTCGAGTAGACCTTCACGTTGCGGCACCCGGTCCTGCGGACGCGGCAGACTGAGTTGTCCGGGAAGATTGCGCGCATCGCGCGCTCACACTCGTCCATCAGGCCTGGCCAGGACTCGGCGCAGGTGATCATGAGGCTGGGCACTCTGTGTCCTGAGTACTGGATGATGTGCCCGTCCCCGAGGTAGAGCCCGAGAAGGTAGGAGTATGCGGCCTCATCGAGCTCTCGGCCATCGCACCGAGGGCACTTGGGGTCGTGTTTGCCTGGACACTCTCCGCGCTTGGCGCGATCCATGTGCAGCCAGTAGCTGACGGTGCCGGGCGGGACATCCAGCTGGCGGGCTACCTCCGCATTCTTCGTCCCGCCTCGCAGCAGCGTGAGGGCTTGCTGTCGCACCTCTGTGCCATGGAAGTTCATGCCGCCACTCTGTGTGACTGATTGTGGCGACGAGCAGCAAAAAGCGGATGTTCACGAGAACGTGGACATCCGCTTTCTGGGAAGAAGTGCCGGGTGCGGGATTCGAACCCGCAAGCCCTCTCAGGCAGAGGTGTTTGAGACCTCCGTGTATACCGTTCCACCAACCCGGCGCGATCAGCTGCCCGGAAGTGTACCGGGTCACCACACGCCGCTGCTGCTGGGTAGGCTCATGGTGAGCACCCTGCCTTTGAATGAGGAGTCCCGTGACCGCCCCCGACTCGCCCCAGCCCGTCGCCGATGACGACAAGTCGCACGTCCCTCCGCTGACGACCCGCGTCGTGATCGCCGAGGACGAGGCGCTCATCCGGCTCGACCTCAAAGAGATGCTCGAGGAAGAGGGCTACGCGGTCGTCGGCGAGGCCGGTGATGGTCAGCGGGCCGTCGAGCTCGCCCGGGAGCACCGCCCCGACCTGGTCATTCTCGATGTGAAGATGCCCGTCCTGGACGGGATCTCCGCGGCCGAGAAGATCGCCGAGGAGTCCATCGCTCCCGTCCTGATGCTGACCGCGTTCTCGCAGCGCGATCTCGTGGAGCGGGCCCGGGACGCCGGAGCCATGGCGTATCTGGTGAAGCCGTTCAGCAAGAGCGACGTCGTGCCGGCGATCGAGATGGCCGTCTCCCGGTTCGCCGAGCTGAAGGCGCTGGAGCAGGAGGTCGCGGATCTCTCGATGCGGCTGGAGACGCGGAAGCTGGTCGACCGTGCGAAGAGCATTCTGCAGACGCAGTACGGGCTGACGGAGCCCGCGGCGTTCCGGTGGATCCAGAAGACCTCGATGGACCGGCGGCTGTCGATGCAGCAGGTTGCCGAGGCGGTCATCGAGGACGCCGAGGAGAAGAAGGCCGCGAAGGGCGAGTAGGGCATACGGAGAGGCCCGCACCCCGGGCTCGGGGTGCGGGCCTCTCCGTATGCGTACGGCTCAGTCCTCGCCGAGATACGTCTTGCGGACGTTCTCGTCGTGCAGCAGGTCCTGGCCGGTGCCCGTCAGTTTGATTTCGCCGACCTCCATCACATGGCCGTGGTCGGCCAGCGAGAGGGCGGCCTGGGCGTTCTGCTCGACGAGCAGGATGGTGGTGCCCTGGGACTTCAGTTCGACGATGGTCTCCATGATCTTCTGCATCATGATCGGGGAGAGACCCATCGACGGCTCGTCCAGCATCAGCAGCTTCGGCTGTGACATGAGCGCACGGCCCATCGCCAGCATCTGCTGCTCGCCGCCCGAGAGGGTGCCGGACGCCTGCTTCCTGCGCTCTCCCAGGATCGGGAAGAGGTCGTAGGCGCGCTGGATGTCCTTCTCGATGCCCGCCTTGTCGGTGCGCAGGAAGGCGCCGAGCTGGAGGTTTTCGGCGATCGTCAGCCGCGGGAAGATGTGCCGTCCCTCGGGCGAGTGGGCCAGGCCCAGCGAGACGATCTTGTGGGCCGGAACGCCGCTCAGCGGCTTGCCGTCGAAGATGATCCGGCCGCCGGAGGGCTTGAGGAGCCCGGACAGCGTCCGCAGGGTGGTGGTCTTGCCCGCACCGTTGGTGCCGATGAGGGTGACGACCTGGCCGGCCTCGACGCTGAAGGAGATGCCCTTGACGGCTTCGATCTTGCCGTAGGCGACCCTGAGGTCTTCGACCTCGAGCAGAGCGGTCACTGGGTTTCCCCTTCCGTGCTGGTGGTGCTCTGTGCTTCGGCCGCCTCGACTTCGGCGACCTCCGCTGCGCCCGGTGCGCCTTCGAAGGGCGTACCGAGGTAGGCGGCGATGACGCGCTCGTCACCCTGGACGACTTCGGCCGTGCCCTCGACGAGCTTCTCGCCCTGGACGAGGCAGGCGACGCGGTCGCACAGATTGAAGATGAAGCGCATGTCGTGCTCGATGACGAGAACGGCGATGCCCTGGTCCCGGATGGCGAAGATGAGTTCTTCGGTGACCCGGGTTTCCTGCGGGTTCATTCCGGCGGTGGGCTCGTCGAGGAGCAGCAGGCCGGGCTCGCTGGCCAGGGCGCGTGCGATTTCGAGCTTGCGCTGCTCGCCGTAGGGGAGGTTGCGGGCGAGGTGATCGGCCTTGTGGGCAAGGCCGATGAACTCCAGCAGCTCCATGGCTCGCTCGTGCGAGGCGGCTTCGGCCTTCTTGAAGCCGGGGCCGCGCAGCAGGGCGGACCAGAGGCCCTCCTTGGTCCGGGTGTGGCGTCCGACGAGGACGTTCTCCAGGACCGTCATGTTGGCGAAGAGCCGGATGTTCTGGAAGGTGCGGGCGACGCCTGCCTTGGTGACGAGGTGGGGCTTGGGCGGCAGGACGGTGCCCTTGTAGGTGACCTTGCCCTCGGTGGGGACGTACAGACCGGTGAGGCAGTTGAAGAAGGTGGTCTTGCCGGCGCCGTTGGGGCCGATGAGGCCGACGATCTCGCCCGCCCGGACCGTGAGGTCGACCGAGCGCACGGCGGTGAGGCCGCCGAAGCGCATGGTGACTCCGCTGGCGTCCAGCACGGTGTCGGTCGTGGTGTTCGTGGTGGTGGTCGTCATGTCCTTCACGCCCCCGCCTTGGCGATGCCGACGCCGGAGTCCGGAAGGCCCTTGTCCGGGACGTCGAGTTGGTCGGTCTCGTGGAATTCGAGCTGGGCGCGGCGGTTGGCGATGAGGCCCTCGGGACGGAAGCGCATCAGCAGGATCAGCGCGATGCCGAAGCCGAGGAGCTGGTAGTCCTGGAGGAACTGCAGCTTCGCCGGGATCATGTAGAGCAGGGTGGCGCCGACCAGTGGTCCGCTGATGGTGCCCATGCCGCCGAGGATGACGGCCGCCAGGAGGAAGGCGGAGTTGGGCGGGACGGGGCCGGCGAACTGGTACATCTCGGGGACCACGGTGTGCTGGACGTGTGCCTGCACGGTGCCGGCGAGGCCGGCGAGGGTGGCGCCGAGGGCGAAGGCGATGAGCTTGACCCGGAAGCCGTTGATGCCCATGGCGGTTGCGGCGGTCTCGTCCTCGCGGATGGCGACCCAGGCTCGGCCGATACGGGAGCTGCCCGCCCGGCTGAAGACCAGGATGACCAGGATCATCGCGAGCAGCATCAGCAGGTAGTAGTTGGCGTAACTGCCGAGCTCGATGCCCAGGATCGTGTGGGGCTCGCCGAAGTTGAAGCCGAAGAACACGAGGTCCGGGATGTTGGGGATGCCGTTCGGGCCGTTGGTGATCTGCGGTCCCGATACGCCGTCGAGGTTGCCCACGGTGATTCGGAAGATTTCACCGAAGCCGAGGGTGACGATGGCGAGGTAGTCGCCGCGCAGTCGCAGGGTCGGAGCGCCGATGACGACGCCGAAGATCAGCGAGACGGCGGCGCCGGTGAGGACGGCGGCCCAGAAGGGGAAGTGCACATCGAAGGCGGACGCCGTTGTCCCGGAGACGAGGGCGGCGGTGTACGCGCCGACGCCGAGGAAGGCGACGTATCCGAGGTCGAGGAGTCCCGCGAGACCGACGACGATGTTCAGGCCCAGGGCGACGGTCGCGAAGATGAGGATGTTGACCGCGATGAGCGTGTACGTGTCGGTGTTCTGGGTGAACGGGAACGCCGCGGCGGCGACGAAGGCGGCGATGAGGGTCACCTGGCGGTACTTGGCGGTGAGCGCCGAGAGCCGCCCGACGAGGCCGGCCTTGGAGAGCGCGGCGGCGGCGAAGGCGACGGCGATGAGGTAGCCGGTGAACAGTTCGGCGTACTCGGTGTCGATGCCGTAGGTGATCACGTACATGCCGACGGCGAAGGAGCCGACGATGATCAGGATCTCGGCCCAGGAGGGGAGGGCCTTGGGCCGGGAGACCGTGCGGCTGTCGTCCGGCAGCATGAACGCCGTGGCGACGGGGAGCGCGGAGGCCACGGCGGCGACGTAGCCACCGGGTTCGAGGTTGATCACACCGCCGAGCTCGACGGCGATGGCGATCACGGCGAACCAGGTGGTGCCGAAGGCGCCGAGGGCCAGCAGCTTCAGGGCATTGGTCGTGCCGGCCGGCGCGAGCCAGCCCAGCCCCTTGATGCCCAGCGAGGCCAGCGCGTACAGGACGATGACCAGGCCCATCACGAGGGTGAGGACCTGCAGGCCGCCCGGGTAGCCGTAGACGGTGAGGTCTCCGGGGAACTTGCTGGTGTACGTCCAGGACAGGAAGGTGCTGAGGATGGTGGCGAGGCCGCCGACCGCGGTGAGCCAGCGGAGTGCGGTGGCGCGGGAGGCGCTGTCCGCCGGGGCGGCGTCGGCCGTCTTGGTGGTGTCAGTCATGGTTCTCACGCCCGATCCGCGACGCGCTCACCGAGCAGACCTTGTGGCCTGACGAGAAGCACGACGATGAGAAGTACGAAAGCCCAGACGTTGGACCAGGCGCCGCCGCCGAGCTGCTGCATGCCGGGGATCTCTTCGATGTAGGCGATCGAGAGGGATTCCGCGAGGCCCAGGACGACGCCGCCGACCATGGCTCCGTAGATGTTGCCGATGCCTCCGAGGACTGCGGCGGTGAACGCCTTCAGTCCGAGGATGAAGCCCATCTCGAAGTTGATCTGGCCCTTGTCGAGGCCGTAGGCGACCGCGGCGACCGCGGCGAACGCGGCGCCGATGGCGAAGGCCATCACGATGATGCGGTCCGTGTTGATGCCCATCAGCTTCGCGGTGTCCGGGTCCTGCGCGGTGGCCTGCATGGCGCGGCCGCTGCGGCTCTTCGAGACGAAGATGCCGAGGCCGAGCATGCACAGCGGGGCGAGGACGAGGACGAAGGCGTCGGCGCGCTGGATCGACAGGTTGTCCAGGATCTTGAAGGACTCACCCGTGAACTCCGGGAAGCTCCTGGCCTTCTTGGCGTCCGGGTAGAAGCCCCAGACGAGCTGCTGCAGGGCGATGGAAAGGCCGATCGCGGTGATCAGCGGGGCAAGCCGTGGCGCGGTGCGAAGCGGCCGGTAGGCGAAGCGTTCCGCGGCGGTGGCGACGGCGACGGAGGCTATTGCGCCGCCGATGATCATGAGGGGTATCGCCACCAGGAGTGAGGTTCCGCTGGGGAGCCAGATGTAGGTGGTGAGGGCGCCGAAGCCCCCGATCATGAAGATCTCGCCGTGGGCGAAGTTGATGAGCTGGACGATGCCGTAGACCATGGTGTACCCGATGGCGATGAGGCCATAAAGGGCACCGAGGGCAAGGCCGTTGGCCAGCTGTTGCGGCAGTTCGTTCACCGCAGGGCCTCCGATGAGCGTGTCGGATATGACACCGCGCGAGGGCGCTTGTTGCGCCCTCGCGCGGTCTGGTTCATTTGGTGCGGGGCAATGCGGTGGATCAGTCCTTGAACGTGGCGCTCTTGACGTCCGCCCAGTTGCTGCCCTTGACGGCGTAGACGGTGAGCTGCTTGTTCGTGGTGTCACCGAACTCGTCGAAGGCGACCTTGCCGGTCACACCGTCGAAGGAGACCTTGGACATGGCCTCGGTGACCTTGGCGCGGGCGTCGGCCGGCACCTTGCCGTCGTTGGCGGCGACGACAGACTTGACGGCCTGGATGATGGACCAGGCGGCGTCGTACGAGTAGCCGCCGTACGCCGCGTACGGGTCCTTGTAGCCGCCCGCCTTGTAGTCGTCGATGAACTTCTTGGCGGTCGGGAGCTTCTCGACCGGGTAGCCGACGGACGTCGCGAGGTCGCCGTCGTTCGCCTCACCGGAGGCCTTGATGAACGCGGGGTCGTAGATACCGTCGCCACCCATGGTGGGGATCTTCGCTCCGGCCTTCTTGACCTGGTCGGAGAGGAGACCGCCCTCGGGGTACTGGCCACCGAAGTAGACCGAGTCGGCACCGGAGGACTTGACCTTGTCGGCGGTGCTGGAGAAGTCGGTCTCCTTCACCGTGACGTGGTCGGTGCCGGCGATGGTGCCGCCGAGACGCTTGAACTCGTCGGCGAAGATCGCGGCGAGGCCGGCGCCGTAGGTCTGCTTGTCGTCAACGACGTAGACCTTCTTCTTCTTGGCGTCGTTGTACAGGTACTGGGCGGCGAACTTGCCCTGGATGACGTCCGTGGTGGCGGTACGGAAGTACGTCTTGAACGGACGCTTCTTCTCGCCCTTGCCCCACTTGTCGCCCTGGGTCAGCGACGGGTTGGTGTTGGCCGGAGAGACCTGCGTGAGGTTCGCCGTGTTGAAGACGCCCTGCATCGACTGCGAGACGCCGGAGTTCAGCGGGCCGACTACGCCCAGAACGTCCTTGTTGCCTACGAGCTTGGTGGCATTGGCCTGGCCGGAGGCAGGAACTGCCTGGTCGTCGTAGGATTCGACCTTGAATTCAATGCCGGGGACTTCGTTGTTCTTGTTCGCGGTCTTGGCTGCAAGGTCCACGGAGTTCTTGATCCCCTGGCCCAGTGCGGACAGCGAGCCCGTCAACGGTGCGTCGACACCGATGACCACAGTGGTCTTGTTGCCGCTGTCGGTCCCCTTGCTGTCGTCGCGCGAGCCGCAGGCGGAGAGTGTGAGTGCTCCCGTGGTGACCACGGTGGTGAGGATGAGCAAGGAACGCTTTCGCACGATAAATCCTTTCCCTGGCGCGGCACCTCTCCTGAGGTGCCGTTTGGTCGCCGGGCCGTACTGGGGGGTACACGGCCGTGCTGTGATGCGCCCGGCGGCGCGGTGACTGGCGGTGACTCTAAGCGGAGGTGGCGGGGTCAGGGAGGCAGGGCGACAGGATGTGACGTTCTTGTTATGCCGAGGCCAAGGCTCCGTGGTGGGACTGTGGACAGATCGGGCTTTCCGCGTCCCGGAGTTTTGACCACATGGTGAGAACGTGCAGTTCCGCTAAGGGGATTGAGTTGATCTTGGTGCCAGCGGCCCGGAGGGGGCGCGGAGAGCCCCGGCGAGATCGGCAGCGTGGGCCCGGTTGAGAACGGAGCCCGGATTCTTGATTGCGTCTTTGTTACGTAGCGTTACATCGCGGAAGGGCAGTTTCATGTCGCGGGGGATCCCCGTGCAGCTTCGCGCCGTGGCTTGAACAGTGATGTTGCGGGTCGTACCAGGGCGTATGGCGAAGGGTGGGGCCGGCGGGACGCTGGTCTGCGTCGTGGCGACATGGCCGGCGGATGCGTAATCGGTAATCGGTGATCGATGATCGGTGATCGGTGATCCGCAGGCGATGGCGAGCCGAAGGCGCGGTGTGAAGACGCGGGCGCTGACGTCCGATTGGCCGATCGGCCCCTCGTATGCGATACGCGTGACGAGCCCGGGTGCGGGTCCGGGTGCGAGCCCGAGTTCGGCTCGGGCCGGTGCGGGACGAGCTGCGCCGTGGCGGGGCCAGAGCGGTGGCCGCGGCGGCGGCGAGCGCGGGGCGAGGCCAACGAGCCGTCCGGTAATCGGTGTTGGCGTTGCAGATGATCTCGGGGGACTCGGTGCGCGGACCCCCGGTGGACGGTTCTACCGGTCCGATGACGCCGCTGGTTTCGGCGGACGCCAGTTCTCCGAGCTGCCGGTCGCGCCGTTCTGGGCAGCGCACTTCTGCCGGGCCTGGACATCGATCAAGGCGAGGGCCGCGACACGGCCTTGGCGCTTTTCCTCGGCACGGGCCGCGGCGACGATCTCCTCATGAATGGCGTACTGCTCGTTGGACAGCCCCTTCTGCTCCCAGTCGATTCCCGACCACTTGCTGCCTTTGAGTGTCTCTTTCGCCCAGTAGGAAACGAGACTTGTGCATATATCGGCGGGTGAGGACTTCTGCGGTACGGGTGTTGACGTGGCGGGCTGCCCGGACGAGGAGGATTCCGTGCAGCCCGCGACGGCAAGCGTGACCAGAAGTGCGTAGGTGGCGTACCCGACCGAGATGTGCGGCTTGGTCCCCATGGGGGCACGCTAGGCCGTCACGATCGGTGACACAACAAGCCTGCGGAGGATCAGCTGCCGGCCCCGGCCGGCCCGCCGGCGTCGCGCAGCAGACAGGTCAGCCGGGCCGTGCAGACCCGCTTGTCCTGCTCGTCGGTGATGACGATCTCGTACGTGGCGGTGGAGCGGCCGCGATGCACCGGTGTGGCGACTCCGGTGACCAGGCCGGAGCGGACGCCGCGGTGGTGGGTGCAGTTGAGGTCCACACCGACGGCGATCTTGGAGGTCCCGCCGTGCAGCATCGAGCCGATCGAGCCGAGGGTCTCGGCCAGCACGGCGGACGCGCCGCCGTGCAGCAGTCCGTAGGGCTGGGTGTTGCCCTCGACGGGCATCGTGCCGACGACGCGGTCGGCCGAGGCTTCGACGATCTGCACGCCCATGCGCTCGCCCAGATGGCCGGCGGAGAAGAGCGCGGGCAGATCGACCCCGAGCGCGGCGTATTCGTCGATGACCTCTTGCGGGAATTTCACATTGGTCTGCTCGCCCATGGGGCCCGGCTCCGATCGTCAGTACGTTGCGTGCTGTGTGCACCGTCTTATCAGATGCCTGAGCGAACGCTTAGACGGGATGCCTCATTCCCCGTCCCCAGCCGGCGAGCTTCACGCCCCGCGCTCGAACCGGACCACCACGGACTTGCTCGCCGGGGTGTTGCTGGTGTCCGCCGTGGAGTCCAGCGGCACCAGCACATTGGTCTCCGGGTAATACGCGGCCGCGCAGCCACGGGCGGTGGGGTAGTGCACCACCCGGAAACCCGGGGCACGTCGTTCGACGCCGTCCTTCCACTCGCTGACGAGATCGGTGTACGAGCCGTCCGCCAGGCCCAGTTCCCGCGCGTCCTCGGGGTTCACCATGACGACCCGGCGGCCGCCCTTGATACCGCGGTAGCGGTCGTCGAGGCCGTAGATCGTGGTGTTGTACTGGTCGTGCGAGCGCAGCGTCTGCAGCAGCAGCCGACCCGCGGGCAGCTCGGGAAACTCGACGGGCGCGGCGGTGAAATTGGCCTTGCCGGTGGCTGTGGGGAAGCGGCGCTCGTCGCGCGGTGCGTGGGGGAGCGTGAAGCCGCTGGGGCGGGCGATCCTGGCGTTGAAGTCCTCGAAGCCGGGCACCACGCGCGCGATGCGGTCGCGGATTGCCCCGTAGTCCTTCTCGAAGTCCTCCCAGGGCGTGACCGAACCGGGGCCGAGTACGGCACGCGCCAGTCGGGCCACGATGGCCGGCTCGGACAGCAGGTGGGGGCTCGCCGGAGTCAGATTGCCGCGGGAGGCGTGCACCATGCCCATCGAGTCCTCGACGGTCACCACCTGCCTGCCGCCCGCCTGTATGTCCTTGTCGGTGCGGCCGAGGGTGGGCAGGATCAGCGCCCTGGTGCCTGTGACGGCGTGCGAGCGGTTCAGCTTCGTCGACACATGCACCGTGAGGCGGGCCTTGCGCATCGCGGCCTCGGTCACCTCGGTGTCCGGCGTCGCGCCGACGAAATTGCCGCCCATGGCGAAGAAGACCTTCGCCTCCCCGTCGCGCAGCGCCTGAATGGACCGTACGACGTCGAAGCCGTGGTGACGCGGCGGAGCGAAGCCGAACTCCTTCTCCAGGGCATCCAGGAAGGCCGGGGCGGGCCGCTCGAAGATGCCCATGGTGCGGTCGCCCTGGACGTTGGAGTGCCCGCGCACGGGGCAGACGCCGGCGCCCGGGCGGCCGATGTTGCCGCGCAGCAGAAGGAAGTTGACCACCTCACGGATGGTCGGCACGGCGTGCTTGTGCTGGGTCAGGCCCATCGCCCAGCAGACGATGGTGCGCTTCGACGCGAGGATCATCGCGAGCGCCTGCTCGATCACGGCGCGTTCGAGGCCGGTCGCGGCGAGGGTCTCGTCCCAGTCGGCGGCACGCGCCGCGGCCGCGAACTCTTCGTAGCCATGGGTGTGTTCGCGTACGAACGCCTCGTCGACGGCCCCGTCCGTCTCGAGGATGAGCTTGTTCAGCAGCCGGAAGAGAGCCTGGTCGCCGCCGATACGGATCTGCAGGAAGAGGTCGTTGACCGCGACGCCCTTGACCATGCCCCGCGGGGTCTGCGGATTCTTGAACCGCCCGAGGCCGGCCTCGGGCAGCGGATTCACCGAAATGATCTTTGCGCCCGCTGTTTTGGCCTTCTCCAGGGCGGAGAGCATCCGGGGATGGTTGGTCCCGGGGTTCTGCCCGGCGACGATGATCAGGTCCGCCTCATGGATGTCTTCCAGCGAGACGCTGCCCTTGCCGACGCCGATCGTCTCGGTGAGCGCCGAGCCGGAGGACTCGTGGCACATGTTGGAGCAGTCGGGAAGATTGTTGGTGCCGAATTCGCGGGCGAAGAGCTGGAACAGGAACGCCGCTTCGTTGCTGGTGCGGCCCGAGGTGTAGAAGAGCGCCTCGTCGGGCGATGCGAGTGCGGTCAGCTCCTCCGCGATGATCGCGAAGGCCCGCTCCCAGGTCACCGCCTCGTATCGGTCGGCGCCTTCCGGCAGGTACATCGGCTGCGTGATACGGCCCTGCTGCCCCAGCCAGTACCCACTGCGCGAGGCGAGGTCCGCGACGGGATGCGCGGCGAAGAAGTCCGGTGTGACGCGGCGCAGCGTCGCCTCCTCGGCGACCGCCTTCGCGCCGTTCTCGCAGAACTCCGCCATGTGCCGCTTGTCGCTCTCGGGCCAGGCGCAGCCCGGACAGTCGAAGCCGTCCTTCTGATTGACCTTGAGCAGGGTCTGCGCCGTGCGGCGCACTCCCATCTGCTGCTGGGCCATGCGCAAGGTGTGCCCGATGGCGGGAAGACCGGCGGCCGCCTGCTGCGGGGCCGCGACCTGCGGCGCGTCCTGGACCGGGTCACCAGTGGGCGGCTTGCTGGCCATCGCGCTCTCCTTCGAGCCTGCGGCGT
This sequence comes from Streptomyces sp. NPDC002730, assembly GCF_042888805.1. Lineage (NCBI taxonomy): Bacteria > Bacillati > Actinomycetota > Actinomycetes > Kitasatosporales > Streptomycetaceae > Streptomyces > Streptomyces sp. NPDC002730. Next base: position 270,946 of record NZ_JBIAQG010000006.1, on the reverse strand, counting down.
GCTGTTCCACCCGATCCTGCCACGGTCGGGATTGTCAGTGGCACGTGGCAGGATCGTGGACGTGGCTGAGACAGCATCGAAGACCCCAGACAACCGACCGCGCCTGCTCCTCATGGACGGGCATTCCCTGGCGTACCGGGCGTTCTTCGCGCTGCCCGCGGAGAATTTCACGACCGCGACCGGTCAGCCGACCAACGCCATCTACGGCTTCGCGTCGATGCTGGCGAACACGCTGCGCGACGAGTCGCCCACGCATTTCGCGGTGGCGTTCGACGTCTCGCGCAAGACGTGGCGCTCACAGGACTTCCCCGAGTACAAGGCGAACCGCTCCAAGACCCCGGACGAGTTCAAGGGCCAGGTCGAGCTGATCGGCGAGCTCCTGGACACCATGAACGCCGTGCGGTTCGCGGTGGACGGGTTCGAGGCGGACGACATCATCGCCACCCTCGCCACCCAGGCCGAGGCCGCCGGCTTCGAAGTGCTGATCGTCACCGGCGACCGTGACTCCTTCCAGCTGGTCAGCGAGCACACCACCGTGCTCTACCCCACCAAGGGCGTCTCCGAGCTGACCCGCTTCACCCCGGAGAAGGTGAAGGAGAAGTACGGACTCACGCCTCAGCAGTACCCGGATTTCGCGGCCCTGCGCGGCGACCCGTCGGACAACCTTCCGGGCATCCCCGGTGTCGGTGAGAAGACCGCCACGAAGTGGATCAGTCAGTTCGGTTCGTTCGCGGAGCTGGTGGAGCGCGCCGACGAGATCAAGGGCAAGGTCGGACAGGCCCTCCGTGACCACCTGGATTCCGTCAAGCTCAACCGCCACCTCACCGAGCTGGTGCGGGACGTGGAGCTGCCGAGGGCCGTCGACGACCTCAAGCGCGCGCCGTACGACAGGACCGCGCTGAAGGGGTTCCTGGAGGTCCTGGAGATCCGCAACCCGAGCCTGCGCGAGCGGCTCCTCGCGGTCGACCCGGGCGCCGAGGAGGACGAGGCCCCGGCCCCCGCCGCCGCCGTCGAGCTGGACGGTACGGTGCTCTCCACCGGCGAGCTCGCCCCCTGGCTCGAGCAGCACGGCGGGCAGCCGCTCGGCGTGGCCACCGTCGACACCTGGGCACTGGGCACCGGCAGCGTCGCCGAGATCGCGCTCGCCGCGGCCGCAGGACCTGCCGCCTGGTTCGACACCACCCAGCTGAACGAGGCCGACGAGCGGGCCTTCGCCGACTGGATCGCGGATGCCGGCCGGCCGAAGGTCATGCACAACGCCAAGGGCGCGATGCGGGTCTTCCCCGAGCACGGCTGGAGCGTCGACGGCGTCACCATGGACACCGCGCTCGCCGCCTATCTGGTCAAGCCCGGCCGCCGCTCCTTCGCGCTGGACGCGCTCGCCGTCGAGTATCTGGGCCGTGAGCTCGCCCCGGCCGCCGCCGACGGCCAGCTCGCCTTCGGCTCGGACGAACAGGCCGAGGCCGACGCGCTGATGGCGCAGGCCCGCGCGGTCCTCGACCTCGGTGAAGCGTTCACCGCGCGGCTGATCGAGGTCGGTGCGGCCGACCTGCTGCACGACGTCGAGCTGCCCACTTCCGAGCTGCTGGCCCGCATGGAGCGGCACGGCATCGCCGCCGACCGCTCCCATCTGGAGGCCATGGAGCAGCAGTTCGCGGGCGCCGTGCAGCAGGCCGTGAAGGAGGCGCACGCCGCCGTCGGGCACGAGTTCAACCTCGGCTCGCCCAAGCAGCTGCAGGAAGTCTTCTTCGGTGAGCTGAACCTCCCCAAGACCAAGAAGACCAAGACCGGTTACACCACCGACGCGGACGCGCTCGCCTGGCTGGCCGGCCAGACCGAGCACGAGCTGCCGGTCATCATGCTGCGCCACCGTGAACAGGCCCGGCTGCGTTCCACCGTCGAGGGCCTGATCAAGACGATCGCGGCCGACGGCCGTATCCACACCAGCTTCAGCCAGATCGTGGCCGCGACCGGCCGGCTCTCCTCCACCGACCCGAATCTGCAGAATGTGCCGGTGCGTACGGACGAGGGCCGCGCCATCCGCCACGGCTTTGTCGTCGGCGAGGGCTTCGAGTCGCTGATGACCGCCGACTACAGCCAGATCGAGCTGCGTGTGATGGCGCATCTGTCGGAGGACGAAGGCCTGCTGGAGGCGTTCGCCTCCGGTGAGGACCTGCACACCACCGTCGCCTCCCAGGTGTTCGCCGTGGAGCGGTCCGCGGTCGACGCGGAGATGCGCCGCAAGATCAAGGCCATGTCGTACGGACTGGCGTACGGCCTCTCGGCGTTCGGCCTCTCCCAGCAGCTGAACATCGAGGCGGCCGAGGCGCGCGGCCTGATGGACACCTACTTCGAGCGGTTCGGCGGAGTCCGCGACTATCTGCGCCGCGTCGTCGACGAGGCACGCGCCACGGGATACACGGAGACGATGCTCGGCCGGCGCCGCTATCTCCCGGACCTCAACAGCGACAACCGCCAGCGCCGCGAGGCCGCCGAGCGGATGGCGCTCAATGCCCCGATCCAGGGCACGGCCGCGGACATCGTCAAGATCGCGATGCTGAACGTGGACCGGGCGCTGAGCGAGGCGAAGCTCTCCTCCCGGCTACTGCTCCAGGTCCACGACGAAATCGTCCTGGAGGTCTCGCCGGGCGAGCGCGACCGGGTGGAGGAGCTGGTCCGCCGGGAGATGTCCTCGGCCGTGTCCCTGCGCGCACCGCTGGATGTCTCGGTCGGCGTCGGCCCCGACTGGGAGTCCGCCGCGCACTGACCCGGACCGTGTGCGTTCCGGCAGGGGATCAGCCTGATCCCCTGCCGGAACGCACCGGCGGCAGCAGGGAACCGGGGGTGTCCGTGCGCGAGCGGTGCCGCAGCCGTACCCCCACGGCGTACAGCACCAGCCCCAGGGCGAGCCCTGCGCCCGCCCCGAAGCACGCCGTCGGGATGATGTCGAGCGGCGTGCGGATCTCTCCCCAGTACGCGTAATAGCGCAGGCACCGGTGCACGACCCCGGCCGCCACGCACCCCGCCAGCAGCACCCAGGCCCACCATCGCTCCCGCCCGTGCAGTACGGGGAGGGAGGCGGGCGCCTCCGAGCGGGACTGCCGACGCAGGGCGGACCCGGTGAACCAGCCGAGGGCCAGCAGGGCGAGCGCGGAGCCGCCGTACTGGAAGTAGAGATACATCGGGAAGCCCGCGACGATCTCGCCGAGCAACGGGAAGACCTTCATGCCCCAGCGGTCCAGATGCGTGAAGCTGTCCCACACCACATGGGTGGTCGATCCGAGGACCGCCGAGACATAGAACAGGGCCACGAGCGCCGGGAGTCCACGCCCACGCCAGTCCTCTCCCCGGACGAAGGCGTAGGCCCTGCCGCGCCATGCGTACGGCACCAGGGCAAGCAGCGGCTCGCGCAGCAGAAGCCACAGCCCCGCCAGCGCCGCGGCGATCAGCGCGTCCACCGTGAAGATGCCGGTCGCCGAGTGCGTCATATCGCCGAACTCCATGGCGCCCGGGATGGCGGTGTCCGCAAAGTAGGTCATGTCGGGGGCGAACGAGCTGGTGACGAGCGCGGACGCGACGAGCGGTCCGCGCGCGGTTCCGTCTCTCCTGATGCCCGGCAACACCGCCGCGGCATGGCTCAGCGTGAACGGCATGGTGTCCCCCTGGACCGTCGTCGATCAATGGCGCCCAGTATGCGTGAAGTTGCTGATCGGGAATCCCGGGCGACCGGCAGGTAGCGGAAGGGTGAAATACGGTCAAGGTCCGGTGTTCCGGGGCCCGTAGGTGTCGTAGGGTCACGTGGGTGCGCGCTGGGGAGCGCGAACAGTCGCCGACGGGGAGGAAACAGACGTATGGCAGCGCAATTCGGCCGCCGACTGCGCAAGGGAGCGACGACGACCGCGGTTGCCGCGGTTGCCGTGGCCGCGCTCTCCGCCTCCGGGGCGCCCGGCGCCACGCACGCCACCGCGGGCGGCAGTCGGGAAGCGTCCGATGCGACCCCGCCCCCCGGCACTCCGGTCACCGGCAACTCCCCGTACTACACCGACCTTCCGCCGCTGAACACACCTGACAAACCAGGCACTTCGATCGATCTGCCCGCGACAGGTACAGCCGAAGCGGGCATTCCGGCCACCGTACTCGCGGCGTACAAGCAGGCCGAGCAGACCATCGCGGGCTCGGACCCCGGCTGCCACGTCCCGTGGCAACTGCTCGCCGCGATCGGCAAGGTGGAGTCGGGACAGGCGCGCGGCGGCAAGGTCGACGCCAACGGCACTACGTTCTCCCCGATCCTCGGGCCGGTCCTCAACGGCGTCGGCTTCGCGAACATCTCGGACACCGACAAAGGCGCCTACGACGGCGACGCGACGCACGACCGCGCGGTCGGCCCGATGCAGTTCATCCCCTCCACCTGGGAAAAGTGGGGCGAGGATGCCAACAGCGACGGACGCAGGGACCCCAACAACATCTACGACGCCGCGCTCGCCGCGGGACGCTATCTCTGCGCCGACGGCCGCGACCTGGCGCTCAAGGCCGACCTCGACCGCGCGATCCTCGGCTACAACCACTCGCAGGAGTATCTGAGTACGGTCCTGTCCTGGTTCGATTTCTACAAGCGCGGCACCCACGGGGTTCCGGACGGCACCGGCGTGCTGCCGGTCGGCGACATTCCCGACAGCTCGGGCCCCATGCCGACCCCCACTCCCACGCCGACCCCGTCCACTCCCGGCAGCCACCGCCCGACCCCGGCTCCCTCACCGTCGAAGCCGGGTGGCGGCACGGGCGGAAAGCCCAGCCCGACCCCGACCCCGCCCCCCACGCCGACGCCGCCGCCGAGCCCGTCGCCCGTCACCCGTCTCGAGGACGCGGGCACCGCCGAGCTGGCCGCCATGGCCGGCCACGAGTTCACGGCGCGGCCCACGGTGCGGGTGAAGAACGCCGCAGGCCGGACCGTCCCGCTGCAGGCCGTGGGCTTCGAGATCGTCGGCGACACGGATGCCCTTTTCGCCGGCGGGAAGAAGAGCGTCGTCCTCCACACCGGCGCGGACGGAACGGTCGCGGCGCCGACCCTCCAGGCGGGTGAGAAGACCGGCACGTTCACGGTCCGGGCCAAGGTGGTGGGCCCGCGGGTGCCCGTCGTCGACTTCACCGCGACTGTCACTGTGCGGGCCGCGGACGCGATCGCCAGGACCGACGGCAAGGTTCTGACCGCAGCCCCCGGAACCGAGTTCGCAGACGCCGTCGAGGTCAAGGCCACCTACAAGGGCGCCATCGCCTCGGGTGTGGCGGTGACCGCCACTATGATCATCGCCGCGGACAACCCGGCGGACAAGCCGGTGGTCAACGACAAGGGTCCGTACTTCAAGGACGCCGACGGCAAGACGGTCCGCACGCTCACCGAGCTGAAGACCGACGCCAACGGAGTCCTGAAGCTCCCGAAGATCTACGCGGACGATGCGACGGGCACCTTCCTGCTCCGCCTCACCACCGCCGGCGGCGCGACCGTGACCATCGAGCTCAAGGTCGCCGCACCGGCTGCCTGACCCAGGGCCAGTCCGGCCGTCCGACCAGCCATTCAGTACTTCCGCACCGCCCCTCTGCCGCCACAGGGCAGGGGGGCGGTGCCATGTGCCGGTGGTGCAACGTGTTCTCATCTCACGGCTGGATTGCTACGGTGCCCCCGCCCTGACGCTCTATCAGATCCGGAACGGATCCGAGTTCCCCGGGAGGCCGAGCATGCGCGCCCTTGTCGCCGCCGCCATCGGGCTGGCCGCCGCCTTCGCCCTCGTCCTCACCATCACGGCGATCGGCGCACCTCCCGGCGAGACCTCACCCGAGCCGCTGCTGACCACCGTCCCCGGCCCCAAGAAGTAGGAGGGCCGGACCATGCGCCGCAGAGCCGGCCTCGTACTCCTCGCCTTCGCCGTCTTCTTCGCCGCGCTCTCACCGCTGCTGCGCTGGTACGCCTTCCCGAGGCTGGTGAAGATCCCGCCCAGCCAGTACCAGGAGATGGTGCTGGAGGCGAAGCCCGCGACCCTGCTCGACTACGGCTCCCTGCAGGCCAAGCAGGTCGAGAAGGTCACCATCGTGCAGACCCTCAAGGGCAATGTGGAGGAGTCCGAGAAGATCGAGCGCAGCGCCGGCCGTGACGTCGTCGTCTGGGACTCGCTCTCCTACGTCCAGGGCCCCGACGGCAAGATGGTCTCCCAGATCCCCGAGCGCTACATCTTCGACGCGCACAGCCAGGCGCCCGTGCACGCCACCGGCGAAATGGTCGACGGCGACGCGGTGCGGCGCGAGGGCATCGAGTTCAAGTGGCCGTTCCTCGCCGAGAAGCGGGACTACCAGTATTTCGACGCCCAGGCGCGTACGTCCGCGCCCATTCATTACAAGGGGACGCAGAAGTTCCGCGGGCTCGACGTCTACTACTTCGAGCAGACCATCCCGTGGACCAAGGTGCCGTACCCGAAGAAGATGCCGATCCCCGGCATCGACGCGACCACGCTGGAGAAGCAGACCGGCACCACCCGCTGGTACACCACCAAGCGGATGTTCTGGGTCGACCCGGTCACCGGCGGTCCCGTGAACGGCGAGGAGATCCACCGGGAGGAGCTGCGCGGCGGCACGCTGCTGGGCGGCCGGGACAAGGTCACCGCATTCGCCGGGCATGTGAAGATGCGCCCGGACTATGTGGACTCCACCGTCGAACTGGTCAAGTCTCAGAGGCAGTTGGTGCTGCTGATGACCTCGTACCTGCCATGGGGCTTCCTGGGCCTGGGCGGTGGACTGCTGGCACTCGCGCTGGTCCTCGAGGCCCGCGGGCGCCGGCCGCGGGCCCCGGCCGCGGAGCGCGAGCCGGAGCCGGTCCCTGCCTGACGGCCCACTGCGCCTCCGACCCGCCGGCATCCGAATCAGCTCAGGAATGATCTTCGGATCAGCTCCGACTCAGCTCCGACTCAGCTCCGACTCAGCTCCGGGTCGGCTCCGGGCCGGCTTCGGGTCAGCTCCCGGCTTCCCTGCTGAGCCGCGCCTTGGTGTGCCGGGTCGGCTCGGCCGTCGACGGGTCCTCGGGCCAGGGATGCTTGGGATAGCGACCGCGCAACTCCGCCCGTACGGACCGGTATCCGTCCTTCCAGAAGGACGCCAGGTCCGCGGTGACCGCCGCCGGCCGCCCGGCGGGGGAGAGCAGATGCACCAGCACCGGCACGCCCGAGACCGTGGGCGTCTCGCGCAGCCCGAACAGCTCCTGAAGCTTCACGGCCAGGACCGGCTGGGCCCCGCCGTACTCCACCCGGATCCGCGAGCCGCTCGGCACCTCGATCCGCTCCGGCGCCAGCTCGTCGAGCCGGGCCGCGTCGCCGCTCGCCCAGGGCAGCAGTCGCTGCAGCGCCTGGCCGGCCTGGACACGTCCGAGATCGGCCCGCCGCCGGGCCCTGGACAGCTCCGGCTCCAGCCACTCATCGGTGCGGTCCAGCAGCGCGGCGTCCGACACATCCGGCCAGGGCGCGTCCAGCTCCCGGTGCAGAAAGGCGAGCCGCTCGCGCAGCCCCTCCGCCTCCCGCGTCCAGCGCAGCAGCCCGAGTCCCTCGCGCCGTAGCCCCTCGAGCAGGGCTTCGCGCACGAGAGCGGGGGCCGGGTCCTTCAGTGCGCGCGCGGAGAGCTCGACGGCCCCGAGCCGCTCCACCTCGCGGGCGACGACATCGCCGTTCTCCCAGTGGACCTCCTCGCCGGCGAGGAGCAGATGCGATGCGGCTGTACGCGCCGTGTCCTCGTCGATGACGGCGGCGAGCCGCACCCGTGCCGAGGCGGCATGCGCGGGCCGGTCCGCGACAGCGACGGCGAGCCAGGGCGCGCTGCGCAGCCGCGACCCGGCGACGAGCTCGCCCCCCGTCCCGGAGGCCATCAGAAACGCCCCTTCGCCCCGGGCCCGGGCCACCCGCTCGGGAAACGCGAGCGCCGCGACGAGCCCGGCGACGGCGTCGTCGGAACCAAGCCCCGCCGGCGATTGCGGCGCGGGGTGCGGGGCGGAGCCCCTGTTGCGGGACGACGCGGGGTGGCGAACGGACAGCGACGACTCCAGCCGCCCCGCCTCCGCCCTCCAGCGCCCCGCATACGCGTCGCCGCCACGGCGCGCCGTGCGCCAGGCCGCGGCCAGGTCGTCGCCGTACTCCCGCGGCGGCTCCTCGCTGAGCAGTGCGACCACCTCCGCGGCCCGGCGCGTGCCCACCTCTTGTGCGCCGTCCAGCAGCGCCCGCGCCAGTCGCGGATGCAGGCCAAGCCGGGCCATCCGTACGCCCCGTTCGGTCGCCCGGCCTGCCGTGTCCACCGCGCCGATCACGGCAAGAACCGAACGCGCCGCAGCCAGCGCACCGGCCGGAGGCGGATCGAGCAGCGCCAGGCCGGAGGCCGTCGGATCGCCCCAGCACGCCGCCTGCAGAGCGAACGCAGCCAGGTCGGCGACCTTGATCTCGGGCGACGGGAACCGCGTCAGCCGGGCGTCCTCCGCCTCGGTCCAGCAGCGGTACACCGTGCCCGGCGCCTCGCGGCCGGCCCGCCCCGCCCGCTGCCGCGCCGCCGCCTGCGAGGTCCGCACCGTGGTCAGCGCGCTCAGGCCCCGCGCGTGATCGGTACGCGGCTCGCGGGCCAGACCCGCGTCCACGACGACCCGCACGCCCGGCACCGTCAGGCTCGATTCCGCGACCGAGGTGGCCAGCACCACCCTCCGTACCCCTGAAGAGCCCGCGAGTACCGCGTCCTGCACTGCGGCCGGCGCCCGCCCATGGACCTGGAGCACCTCCGCGCCCACCTCCGCCAGCTGGCTCGCGACCCGGCCGATTTCACCCACTCCGGGCAGAAAACACAGCACATCGCCCGCGCGCTCGGCCAGCGCCCGCCGCACCACCGAGGCCACATGGGTCAGCAGCGCCGGATCGACCCGCATCCCGTGCGGCGGCCGTACGGGCCGCGCCGGCGGCGCCCAGACCACCTCCACCGGATGCGCGACCCCGGCCGCCTCCACCACCGGCGCATCGCCGAGCAGCCGCGCCCAGCCCTGTGCGTCCGTGGTCGCCGAGGCTGCGACCAGCCGCAGCTCCGGCCGCAGCGCGGCCCGTACGTCCAGCAGGAACGCGGCCACCGTGTCCGCGTCCAGATGCCGCTCGTGGCACTCGTCGAGGATCACCGCATCGACCCCGGCCAGCTCCTGGTCGCGCTGCAGCCGCTGCAGCAGCACACCGGTGGTCACGACCTCCACCACCGTCCCGCGCCCCACCACCCGCTCCCCGCGCACGGTGAAACCGACCTTCCCGCCGACCTGCTCGCCGAGCAGCCACGCCATCCGCCGCGCCGCGGCCCGCGCCGCGATCCGCCGCGGCTCGGCGACCACCACACGCCGCACAGGGCCGCCACCCACCAGCCCGGACAGCACCAGCGGTACGAGCGTGGTCTTGCCGGTCCCGGGCGGCGCGCACAGCACCGCGCAGCCGTGCGTGTCGAGCGCATGCCTGAGCGCGGGCACGGCGCTCTGTACGGGCAGGCCGGCGAGGACGTCTTCGCGGATCACCGCCCCAGTCTCGCAAGATGCCGGGGCAGCTGATTCAGATGGTCCTGGCGCAGGCCCTGACGCAAGCTCGGTGCACAAGCTCGTTCCGCGAGCTCGTTCCACAAGCTCATTGCCCGAGCTCGTTCCACAGGCTCGGCCGATGACCTCAGTCGCGCTCGCAGACGAAGATCGCAGTCCCCGGGATCAGATGTCCGCGCAGCGGGGACCAGCCACCCCACTCCTGGCTGTTCCAGGCCGGCCACTCCGGCTCGACCAGGTCCACCAGCCGGAAGCCTCCCGCCACCACGTCCCGGACCCGGTCGCCGAGCGTCCTGTGGTGCTCGACGTATACCGCACGCCCCCGCTCGTCCTGTTCGACGTACGGAGTGCGGTCGAAGTACGAAGCGGCCACCGAGAGCCCCTCGGGCCCCGGCTCGTCGGGGAAGGCCCAGCGGATCGGGTGCGTCACCGAGAAGACCCACCGCCCGCCCGGCCGCAGTACACGCCGTACCTCCTGGAAGACCTTCACCGGCTCGGCCACGAACGGAACCGCGCCGTAGGCCGAGCACGCCAGGTCGAAGGAGCCGTCCCGGAACGGCAGCGCCCCCGCGTCCGCTTCCACCAGCGGTATGTGGCCGGCACTGTCGCCGATCCGAAGCGCGTGCTGGAGCTGTCGGTGGGAGAGGTCCAGGGCCACCGGGCGCGCGCCCTGTGCGGTCAGCCAGCGTGAGCACTGCGCCGCGCCCGCGCCGATCTCGAGAACGGAGAGTCCCTTCAGCGATCCGGCGGGCCCCAGCAGACCGGCCTCCGCCTCGTCGAGGCCCTCCGGCCCCCACACGAAACGGTCGTCCCCCAGGAACGCGCCGTGTTCGGTCTGGTACTCGTCGGCGTTCCGGTCCCACCAGCCGCGGCTGGCGCGGCTGCTCTCCGAGTCCCCGGCGTTACGGCGGGTGGCTTCCGGCTCAAAATCTTGGAACATCGTCACCGTCGTTGTAGTTTGCGTTCAGCGCGACCAATGGCGGCCACGGTGGCCTCGGCAAACATTAGTTGTGCCGGGTATGGGGCGTTCCGCCCCGGGTGTGCGCCTTCGCGCATTGACCGTGCCCGGCTGCCCCCGTATGCTACAAGTTGCGCTGCGGGCCTGCGCGCTTCAGACAGAGCAGGCCGCGCTCGCATCTGTATGTATGTCCCCTCGGTTCACGAGGCGCCCCCCAAGTTTCTTGGGTCGGCGCTTCCCAGGCTGTCCGGCTTCTACAGCTGCGATACGGGCTCTCGGCGTAGCAGTACCTACGACTCACTGTCCGTACCGGAGCCCTTTCCCACATGACGAGCAGCACCGAGACCACCGCCACCACTCCGCAGGTAGCGGTCAACGACATCGGTAACGAGGAAGCCTTCCTCGCCGCGATCGACGAGACGATCAAGTACTTCAACGACGGCGACATCGTCGACGGCGTCATCGTGAAGGTCGACCGGGACGAGGTCCTGCTCGACATCGGTTACAAGACCGAAGGTGTCATCCCGAGCCGCGAGCTCTCGATCAAGCACGACGTCGACCCGAACGAGGTCGTCAAGGTCGGCGACGAGATCGAGGCCCTGGTTCTCCAGAAGGAGGACAAGGAAGGCCGCCTGATCCTCTCGAAGAAGCGCGCTCAGTACGAGCGTGCCTGGGGCACCATCGAGAAGATCAAGGAAGAGGACGGCATCGTCACCGGTACCGTCATCGAGGTCGTCAAGGGTGGTCTCATCCTCGACATCGGCCTCCGTGGCTTCCTGCCGGCTTCCCTCGTCGAGATGCGCCGCGTCCGCGACCTCCAGCCCTACGTGGGCAAGGAGCTCGAGGCGAAGATCATCGAGCTGGACAAGAACCGCAACAACGTGGTCCTGTCCCGCCGCGCCTGGCTCGAGCAGACCCAGTCCGAGGTTCGCCAGACGTTCCTCACCACCCTGCAGAAGGGTCAGGTCCGCTCCGGCGTCGTCTCCTCGATCGTCAACTTCGGTGCCTTCGTGGACCTGGGTGGCGTCGACGGTCTCGTCCACGTCTCCGAGCTCTCCTGGAAGCACATCGACCACCCCTCCGAGGTTGTCGAGGTCGGCCAGGAAGTCACCGTCGAGGTTCTCGACGTCGACATGGACCGCGAGCGCGTCTCCCTGTCGCTCAAGGCGACGCAGGAAGACCCGTGGCAGCAGTTCGCCCGGACCCACCAGATCGGTCAGGTCGTCCCGGGTAAGGTCACCAAGCTCGTTCCGTTCGGTGCGTTCGTCCGCGTCGACGAGGGCATCGAGGGCCTGGTCCACATCTCCGAGCTGGCCGAGCGCCACGTGGAGATCCCGGAGCAGGTCGTCCAGGTCAACGACGAGATCTTCGTCAAGGTCATCGACATCGACCTCGAGCGTCGTCGCATCAGCCTCTCGCTGAAGCAGGCCAACGAGTCCTTCGGTGCCGACCCGGCCTCGGTCGAGTTCGACCCGACGCTGTACGGCATGGCCGCGTCGTACGACGACCAGGGGAACTACATCTACCCCGAGGGCTTCGACCCGGAGACCAACGACTGGCTGGCGGGCTTCGAGACCCAGCGCGAGGCGTGGGAGACCCAGTACGCCGAGGCGCAGCAGCGCTTCGAGCAGCACCAGGCCCAGGTCATCAAGTCCCGCGAGGCCGACGAGGCCGCTGCCGCCGAGGGTGCTGCTGCCCCGGCCGGCGGTGCCCCGGCGGGTGTCTCGGGTGGTTCGTACTCCTCGGAGTCGGACGACAACTCCGGCGCCCTGGCGTCGGACGAGGCCCTGGCTGCCCTGCGCGAGAAGCTGGCCGGCGGCCAGAGCTGACGCTCTGCCCCAGCTGGTGACTAGCTGAAAGTAAGGCCCGCTCCCCCTGGGGAGCGGGCCTTACGTCATTCCGCACCTTCATTACCTTCAGTCCGCCGCATTTCTGGCTACGGCGTGACAGGGATGTTGGTCAGGCCCTTGCCGCCGGTGACGGTGTTGCTCACATAGACGGTCGTCGGGCAGCTCGAGCTGTGGTTGGTGACATTGATGGCGAGCTGCTTGGAGCCGGTGGCCCCGCGCAGATCGGATGTGTTGCCGCGGAAGACGGTGCCGCAGCCCCAGCCGCTCTGCTGGCTGTGGGTCTCGTAGCCGTTGTTGGTGGTGTTCTTGCCGGTGTTGTTCTCGACGAGGACCTGGTTGCCCTTCACATCGATCCAGGAGTCGTCGAAGTTGGCGCCGGTCAGGCCGCGGCCGTCGAAGGAATTGCCGGTGATCTTCGCCCCGGTGGTGCCTTCCTTGATGTCGACGGCCTCGCCGCCGACATCCGGGCCGATGGTGTTGCCGAGGATCTGTATGTTGTCGCTTTTGTCGGAGAGCGTGCTCGCGGAGCCGACGTAGACGCCCTCGCCCATGCCCCTGCCGTTGTTGCCGGTGTCGTAGATCCGCGAGTTCCTGATCACGCCGTTGCGGCTGGACGTGCGGAAATGGACGCCCTCCATGTCCAGGCCGTGCACGGTCACCGAGTCGATGACGACGCCGTCGGCCGTGTCCGTCATGATCCCCTTCTGGCCGCCCGTGACGGTGACGCCCCTGACGGTCCAGTACGAGGCGCCGTTGAGGTGGAGCCCGTATCCGCCGCCGGCCTTGAGCACCGCCTTCGAGGAGCCGGTCAGTGTAATGCGGGCGCCGGAGGTGCCGGGCGTCGTCGCTTTGAAGTTCCCGCTGTAGGTGCCGTCGGCGAGCTGGATCGTGTCGCCTGGGCGGGCGGCGGACAGTGCGGACTTCAGCTGGGCGGCGGTGGTCACATCGATGACTGTGGCGGCTTGTGCCGGGATGGCCAGCAAGGACAGGCCGCCGGTCGAGAGCGCGGAGGACAGTAAGGCGGGGAGCAGTTTTCGGGTACGCATGTGGGGTGCCTTCCCGTTCTTGTATATGAATGACGGTCGAGTTTGTGAACTCCGACTGCCTGTGACCGTAGGGACGGGCTATGGCCATGTCAAGGTCTGGACCAGTTCGGTGTGAACCTGCTGCCGTGAACTGGGCTTCCCCTCAGAGGTGTTCATCGTGTGAGGCGGGAATGCCCGTACGTCACCACGCGTTCTTCTCTACGGACACGAGGAGGAGCGGTAACCGTGCTTGATCCGCAGGATTTGTACGAATGGGAGCCGAAGGGCCTCGCGGTCGTCGACATGGCGCTCGCGCAGGACTCGGGCGGCCTGGTCATGCTGTACCACTTCGACGGATACATCGACGCGGGTGAGACCGGCGAGCAGATCGTCGACAACCTCCTCGACACGCTTCCCCACCAGATCGTGGCCCGCTTCGACCACGACAGGCTCGTGGACTACCGGGCCCGCCGCCCGCTGCTGACCTTCCGGCGCGACCGCTGGAGCGGCTACGAGACCCCGACACTCGAGGTCCGGCTCGTCCAGGACGCCACAGGCGCGCCGTTCCTGCTGCTGTCGGGACCCGAGCCGGATGTGGAGTGGGAGCGCTTCGCCGCCGCCGTCGCGCAGATCGTCGAGCGGCTCGGAGTGCGCCTCTCGGTCAACTTTCACGGCATCCCGATGGGCGTCCCGCACACCCGCCCCGTCGGGCTCACCCCGCACGGCAACCGCACGGACCTCATGCCGGGCCACCGCAGCCCCTTCGACGAGGCGCAGGTGCCGGGCAGTGCGGAGTCGCTGATCGAGTACCGCCTGATGGAGTCCGGACACGACGTTCTGGGCGTTGCCGCGCATGTGCCGCACTATGTCGCCCGTTCCTCGTACCCGGACGCCGCGCTGACCGCCCTGGAGGCGATCACGGCCGCGACGGGCCTGGTCCTGCCGGGCGTTGCCCACTCTCTGCGTACCGAGGCGCATCGCACCCAGACCGAGATAGAGCGGCAGATCGGCGAGGGCGACGAGGAATTGGTGGCGCTGGTGCAGGGACTTGAGCACCAGTACGACGCCGTGGCGGGTGCCGAGACCAGGGGCAGTCTGGTCGCCGAGCCGGTGGACCTGCCGTCCGCCGACGAGATCGGCCTCGAATTCGAACGCTTCCTCGCGGAGCGGGAGGGTGACGCGTAGAGCGCTCGCGTAGGCTGCGGCTCATGCTGAAGGTGGGCCTGACCGGCGGAATCGGAGCCGGCAAGAGCGAAGTCTCCCGTCTGCTCGTCTCGTACGGAGCGGTGCTGATCGACGCCGACAAGATCGCTCGCGAGGTCGTCGAGCCCGGAACGCCCGGGCTCGCTGCCGTCGTCGAAGCCTTCGGCCCCGACATCCTGGCTGCCGACGGCACCCTGGACCGGCCGAGGCTCGGCTCGATCGTCTTCTCCGACCCCGACCGCCTGGCGGCGCTCAACGCGATCGTCCATCCGCTGGTCGGAGCGCGCTCGATGGAGCTGGAGGGCACGGCTGGGCCCGACGCGGTCGTGATCCATGACGTACCGCTGCTCACCGAGAACAATCTGGCGACGCTGTACGACCTGGTGATCGTGGTGGACGCATCGCCCGAGACCCAGCTGGACCGGCTCGTACGGCTGCGCGGGATGGCCGAGTCCGAGGCGCGTGCGCGGATGGCCGCGCAGGCCACGAGGGAGCAGCGGCGGGCCATCGCGGATCTGGTCATCGACAACGACGGGCCGCTGGAACAGCTGGAGCCGCAGGTGCGGAAGGTCTGGGCGGAGCTGACCCAGCGGGCAGCCGCGGAGTCCGGCTCCCGTTAGGCATCCGCCGATCGTGGCGCCCGTTCGTGCCGCAGGGTGTCGTGTCGGTTTCGGGGAGCAGCGTGCACTCCGATTCGGCTGTCCGGCCGCCCGGCTGAGCTGTTGGTTTGTCTTCTGTTCGGAATATGGCTGCCGGACCCGGTGTTGGAACCGTCCAACTGAGGGAAGGATGCGACCGTGCCCAAGAGCAACCCGGATACGCACGTAATCGACTACCGCGCGGCCGAGCATCTGCTGGCGGCGAGGGATCCGCGCGGGGCCGTGAAGCTGCTGGACTCGGTGATCGCGGCCCACCCGGAGAACACCGCGGCGCGGCTGCTGCGGGCTCGCGCCTTCTTCGCCGCGGCCCAACTGCGTCCGGCCGAGCTCGAGTTCGAGCTGGTCCTGGAGCGCGAGCCGGACAATGCCTTCGCGCACTTCGCACTCGCCCGCACCTTCGAGCGGGCCGGCCGCCCGGAGCAGGCGAAGCGTCACTTCCGCCTGGCGGCGGCGCTGGACCCGAAGCCGGAGTATCTGAAGGCTGCGCGCTTCGACGCGGAGGCGTGAGGAAGCCCGGCGGAAGCCCGATGGAGGCCCGGCGGAGGTCCGACGGAGGCCTGGGGAAGGCCGTTTCGCTCCGTTGTCAGACCCACCCCGTAACGTCGTAGTTCCACGGTGGAGACGGGGGAAGGGTACTGCCATGGGGATCACTTCCGCGTGGTCGATCACCGCGCACGAGGACGACGTCATCGCGAGCCTGGTGCCGCGGGTCCAGCCGCTGATCGAGCGGCACCGGGAGTCGCCGGAGGCGCAGCGGGCCTGGCAGGCATGGTGTGCCGATCCGCTGCCCGATCACGGGAGTTGGCGCGACCTGCCGTTGGGGAGCGAGCAGGGCGAGGCCGTCAATGCCTTCCTGCGGCTGACGTCGGAGATCCCCCTGAACGATCTGCACTGCTGCGACGACTGCGGATTCCACCTCTATGACATATGGGAGGCGTTCGCCGAGGCAGTGCCTCCGTACATCGCCGTCTTCACCAAGGACTACGCCCTCAGCGCGCCGTTCCACGCGATAGGTCCCCGGCGGGCCGCGCAGCTGCCGGGGTGGTGCGGGGACTTCCTGCTGACCTCGGACGAGGTCCGGCGGACGCTGCCGACGGTCGAGGAAGCCCTCACCTTCACCCCGCAGGAGCGGGTCGCGGCCGAGGACCAGGTCTGGCTCGACTACCACGAGGGCGAGGAGCCCGTCCTGGACGGCCCCTTGCGAGCCTGGCGGCAGGCCGCATCCACTGGGCTTGGGCTGTTCGGGTCCAACGTCCACATCTACTGACCGGGTCTGGGCCGGCGGCCGCCGTGGTCCGGTTCGTACGGCGGTATGTCGCGACCCGGCTGGTAGTGCGGACCCTGGTGGATATGGCGCAGAACCATGGCGAGATCGACCGTGACGATCAGCAGCAGCGCTCCGCAGGCCGCCGCCCAGCCGGGGCGGCCGGCCAGCGTGAAGGCCGCTGTGCCCGCAGCGGCCCAGATCAGGCCCCATACAGTCAGCCAGAGCCGCAACCGCAGGGGACTGCGTGCAGTTGTCGGTTCACTCCCAGTGCGCATGACATTCGCATCTCCTACTCCAGGATGCACCAGTATCAGGTCAGTGTTCGGTCCGTATCCGTCCCCCTTCCATCCGGTCCCATCTCCGAGTCCGACGTCAAGGAGCTGAGAAGTGGACAAGCAGCCCATGGCAGAGCACGGCAGTCCGCCGGGCCAGGATCCGCGGCGGTCCGGGGAGGGGCCACTGGTGCCGAACGTGCTGGTGGAGCTGCCGGACGCGGACGGCCTGGCCGAGGCACTGCTGGATCTGGCAGTACCGCACGAGGACATCAATGAACTCCTCGCCCTGCGGGGCCGGATGATGTCGGACCCCGGGCTGCGCCGGCTCCTGGAGTTGGGCGTGCGGGAGCTGGTCCAGGACATGGGAAAGATCGGCGGTGGCGGGGAACTGCCGCGGCTGCCCGAGAAGTCAGGGGCAGTCGGCCGCTGGCTCCCGGTGTACGTCTTTGTCGCCGCGCTCCCTTACGTACGGGCGTACCACCGGGAGCAGTCCGTCCCGGACGACGTCTCCCGCCGTACGCTCGCCGACCTCGGGCGCAATATCGCCGTTCACCGACGGCGGCGCGGCACGGGCGGGCTGTTGATACCTGGCTGGATCGGGCTGCACTTCCGGGGCGAGATCTACCAGTTGGGGCGGCTGCAGTTCCAGCGTTCCCGGCTCGGCGGCCGTACCGGTGAAGCCGTGCGGGCGGCCGGGCTGCCGTTCGGGCCAGGCGACCTCGCCCTGAATGTGCATATCCCGGACTTCCTCGGGCCGATCCCGCCCGAGGTGTGCGACCGATCCCTCGCGAGAGCCCGGGAGTTCTTCGCCCGCCACTTCCCCGAAGAGCCTTACCGCGTGGCCACCTGCCACTCCTGGCTGCTCGACCCCCAGCTCGCCGAGTATCTGCCGAAGGACTCCAACATCGTCCGCTTCCAGGACCGCTTCCGGACCGCGTACGAGGAGAAGGAAGCCGACGACGGCGCTCCGGTTGCGTTCGTGTTCGGCGATCCCGAGCTGCCGCTGGACGCCCTGCCGCGCCGAACGGGCGTGGAGCGCGCCGTCGGCGACCATCTGCGAGCAGGCCGCCACTGGTACGGCGGGCACGGTTGGTTCGCGATATGAGCCCTCGAAGCCGGGTCCGGGCGCGGCCCAAGGCGCCGGACACGCGCAGTTGAAGATTTTGAAGTTGGGGCCCGGGTAAGCGATGAGTCCTGGGCCCCCTCCCGGTCTACCTCTCCGAAAGCACTACGGAACGCTTACCGGAGGAGACCACAATGTCCGCAGCAACCGGCGCCACCACCTCGAACACCGCCGCCGCCACCGCTACCGGAACGACGCTGAGCCGCCGCTCGCACCTCGCGGTGCGCACGCTCCAGATCGTGCTCGCGGTGTTCATGGCGATCCCGAGCGCCGGGCCCAAGCTTGTCGCCCACTCCTCCGCGACGGAGGCTTTCGACAAGATCGGCTTCGGCGACTGGTTCATGTATCTGACGGGCGGCCTGGAGCTGGCCGGTGCGATCGCGCTGGTGATCCCGATCCTCTCCGGTCTTTCGGCGCTCGCCTTCATGGGTCTGATGATCGGCGCCTTCATCACGCAGATGACTGTGTTCGACGGTCAGTACGCGATCACGCCCGTCATCCTCTTCGTCGTCTTCGGCGGGATCGCCTGGGTGCGGCGCAATTACACGGCCGAGCTCGTTGCCCTCGTGCGCAAGCGCCTCTAGAAGCCGCCCGTGGGCCGCACCCGCACCGGGGTGCGGCCTTCCTGCTGAGGTGGGGCGGTAGGGGCGGGTGAGAGCTCGACCGAGGGGGTATACCGGGCATACCGTGGTAATTAACATCCGGCTCGGACGGTAGGGGGTGCCCTGATGGTCGAGGAGCTGGTGGCAGCGGGCGCGGCGGCCGCGTCCGCTTGTGTGCTGTACGCGATGGCGGGCGCGAGGGTGGTCAAGCAGTACGAGCGGGGCGTGGTCTTCCGCCTCGGCCGGCTGCGTGACGACGTCAGGGCCCCGGGCTTCACCATGATCGTCCCCTTCATCGACCGGCTGCGTAAGGTCAATATGCAGATCGTGACGATGCCGGTGCCCGCGCAGGACGGCATCACGCGGGACAACGTGACGGTCAGGGTCGACGCCGTGATCTATTTCAAGGTCGTGGACGCCCCCGATGCCATTGTCCAGGTCGAGGACTACCGCTTCGCGGTCTCGCAGATGGCGCAGACATCACTGCGGTCGATCATCGGAAAGAGCGATCTGGATGATCTGCTCTCCAACCGTGAAAAGCTCAACCAGGGACTGGAGTTGATGATCGACAGTCCGGCGATCGGCTGGGGTGTGCAGATCGACCGGGTCGAGATCAAGGACGTGTCCCTGCCCGAGGCGATGAAGCGGTCGATGGCGCGCCAGGCCGAGGCGGACCGTGAGCGCCGGGCCCGGGTCATCAACGCCGACGCCGAGCTCCAGGCCTCCAAGAAGCTCGCCGAGGCCGCCAAGGAGATGTCCCAGCAGCCGGCTGCCCTTCAGTTGAGGCTGCTGCAGACTGTCGTCGCCGTCGCGGCCGAGAAGAACTCCACCCTGGTGCTGCCGTTCCCGGTGGAGCTGCTGCGCTTCCTGGAACGGGCCCAGCAGCCCGCGCAGTCGCCGTCCGAGCCGCAGCAGGCCTTGCCGTCGCATCCCGCGCAGCCGGAGTCGCAGCCCGAGTCACCGTCGCAGGAAAGTCGGCCGGTGGAGACGCCGCCGGTTCAGCCGGTGCAGTCGGTCCAGCCCGTGCCGCCGTTGCCGCCCGCGGTGCCGCCCGCCGCATAGGCCCCTGCCGCATAAGCCCTGCCGCGTAAGCTCCGCCGCCTGTGCCCCGCCGCATCGGCCGCGCTGCCGGGTGAGCGCGGGCCCGGCCGGGTAGGAAACGTCCCGGCGTCCCTGACGACCGGACGCCTGCCTCGGCCGAAGGAGCCTGATTCGTGACGCATGGTGAACCGGTGTGCACGACCCGTCAGGGTGCGGTCCGCGGCCGTCTCAACGGCTCGGGAGTATCGGCCTTCCTGGGCATTCCGTACGCCGCAGCTCATCCTTTCGCGCCGCCGGTGGGGCCCGAGCCCTGGCAGGGCGTACGAGACGCGTCGGCGTACGGTCCGACCGCGCCCAAAGTCCCGTACGCACCGCCCTTCGACGCCCTCATCCCCGAGGACTCGATCCCCGGAGGCGACGGTGAGCACGGCAAGGACGGTGAGCAGGACAGGGACTTCCTCAATCTGAACGTCTGGACGCCCTCGCCGGGTCCGGGCAGTCGGCTGCCGGTGCTGGTGTGGCTGCACGGCGGCGCGTTCGCGAACGGCTCCGGGTCGGCCTCGGCGTACAACGGCAGTGCGTTCGCGCGCGACGGCGTGGTGTGCGTGACGCTCAACTACCGCCTGGGCGCGGAGGGTTTCCTGCATCTGGACGGCGTACCGGACAACCGCGGGCTGCTCGACCAGATAGCCGCTCTGGAGTGGGTACAGGACAACATCGAGGCCTTCGGCGGCGATCCGGACCGGGTGACCGTGTTCGGTGAGTCGGCAGGGGCGATGAGCATCGGCGTACTGCTGACGATGGCGCGGTCGCACGGCCTGTTCCGCCGGGCGATCCTGCAGAGCGGCGCCGCTCACCACTTCCTGCGACCGGAGTCGGCCCGGCTGATCACGGCCAGGCTGGCGGAGAAGCTGGCCGTCGCCGACCCCACGCATGAGGCTTTCGCCGCTTTACCGCCACCCGAACTCCTTCGTGCGCAGGCGGAGTTGAGAGCCGAGATCGGCGCGCGTCCCGACCCGGCGCTGTGGGGTGAGGCGGCGCTCAACATGATGCCCTTCGAGCCGGTGACCGACGGCCTGCGGCTGCCGGCGCCGGAGTGCGGTGTCGAGCTGCTCGTGGGCAGCAACCGCGAGGAGTACCGGCTGTTTCTGGTGCCGACGGAGCGCCTGGACGTGCTGTCCGAGCGGAAGCTGCGGGCGACGGCGGCGGCCTACGGCCTGGATCCGGACAAGGCCCTTCCGGTCTACCGCGAGACCCGGCCGGATGCGGTGCCCGGAGAGATCTTCGACGCGGTGGCGACCGACTGGTTCTACCGGATTCCGGCGATAAGGCTGGCCGAGGCGGTGCCCGGCTCGTACATGTACGAGTTCGCCCGGCGCTCGCCGCGCTTCGACGGCCGGCTGGGGGCGTGCCACGGCTCCGAGCTGGCGTTCGTCTTCGACAACCTCCACGATCCGGCGTACGCGCCGATGATCGGCGACGGGCCGCGGCAGGAGGTCGCGGACGCGATGCATGGAGCGTGGGTGGCGTTCGCGACGACGGGGGACCCGGGCTGGGCTCCGTACGACGCCGCCGGATCGCGTACGACGATGGTCTTCGACGAGGAATCGGGGCCGGTGGCGGACCCGCGGGCACAGGAGCGGGCGCTCTGGGACGGGGTGCGCTGAGGGCGTATCCGCCGAGGCGTCTGCCGAGGTGCCTGCTGAGGTGCCTGCCGAGCCGTCCCGGCCGGCTGTCGGAGCCCATTGTCAGACCTCACCCGTAAGGTCGTAGATCCAGTACTTCGGTACGTGATCGGCAGAGGGAGGTGACCCGATGACGTCCGACATGCGGCAGCTGCTGCACACCTGCGCTGCGGTCTTTGTGCCGGCCGCGCTGCCGCGCGAGGGGCGGGTCGCTTTCTGGGACCCGGACGGCGACCGGCTCCGGGACGCGAGCGGCGAGCTCACGGTCGTACGCCGGCACGGCATCGGCGTCCGCAGCCGCACGGTCCCCGCCGTGCTGCTGCCGGTCGCCGAAGCCGTACCGCTGCTGACCCGGGCCCGTCGGAACCCGGCCGCGCACCCCGCCGCGGCCTGCTGGGGCGCTGCCGCGCTGCACGCGGTCCATCTGGTGGCGCGCGGCAGGCTGCTGCCCGGCCTGACCGCGACCGACCATGACGCATGGCGGGCGGGGCCGCTGGACGCCGACGACATCGCCCAGCTGCGGGCGATCGCAGCCGCCATGCCGTACGAGGCGCATGCCGTTCCCGTCGGTGAGCAGCGGCCGTTGCGGCTGCCGGAGCCCGAGGCGCTGGTGCGGTCGTTCTTCGACGCGGTGGCCGACACCCTGCCGCGTACGCCTGCCGCGCCGTATGCAACGGGAGCGCCGTTCGCGGCCCTTTCCGCGCAGCATCTGCCCGCCGCGCGGGAGTGGGCGGCGGAGGCCGCGGCGGGCATGGACGCGGGAGTGCGGGTCTCGCTCCGCCTCGACCTGTCCGCGTTCGAGCTCTTCGACATCGCCGAGGAGGACGGCGCGGAGCGCAATGCCGGCGCGGCCCTCGTCCAGGTGCACAGCCTCGCCGACCCGACGCTCGTCATCGACGCGACCCGGCTGTGGGCGGGCGACGGCGACGAGGACTTCGGGCCGCGCGCCAGGATCGACGCGGTGCTGGCGCTGCGCCGCGCGGCCCGGGTCTGGCCGCCACTTGCCCGGCTGCTGGAACGGGACGTGCCCGATGTGCTCCCGCTGACCGAGGACGAGCTGTACGAACTGCTGGGACCGGGCGCGGCACGCCTGGCCGCGGCCGGGGTAGCGGTGCACTGGCCGAAGGAGCTGGCGCGTACGCTCTCGGCCGCCGCGGTCGTACGGTCCGCGCCCGGCTCGGCGACGGACGGCACACCGTTCTTCGACAGCGAGGAACTGCTCAAATTCAACTGGCAGTTGGCGCTGGACGGCGATCCGCTGACCGAGCGGGAGATGGACGCGCTGGCCGAGTCGCACCGTCCGATCGTGCGGTTGCGGGACCAGTGGGTGGTCGTCGACCCCGGTCTCGTACGGAAGGCGCGCAAACGGGAGTTGGGGCTGCTCGAGCCGGTCGACGCGCTGGCCGTGGCGCTGACCGGCACGGCGGAGGTGGACGGCGAGACGGTGGAGGCGGTGCCGACGGGCGCGCTGGCGGCACTGCGCGACCGGCTCACCGCGGCCTCCGCACCTGTCGCGCCTCCGGCGGGCCTTGCCGCCACACTCCGCGACTACCAGCTGCGGGGCCTGGCCTGGCTGGACCTGATGACCTCGCTCGGGCTCGGCGGCTGCCTCGCGGACGACATGGGCCTCGGCAAGACGGTCACGTTGATCGCCCTCCACCTCCACCGTGCCCGGACGGCCCCGACGCTGGTCGTCTGCCCCGCCTCACTGCTCGGCAACTGGCAGCGGGAGATCAACCGCTTCGCACCCGGCGTACCGGTGCGCCGCTTCCACGGCGCCGACCGCACACTGCCCGAGCTCGACGGCGGCTTCGTCCTCACCACGTACGGCACGATGCGGACGAGCGCGGACCGGCTGGCCGCGCACACCTGGGGGATGGTCGTCGCCGACGAGGCGCAGCACGTCAAGAACCCGTTCTCGGCGACGGCCAAAGCCCTGCGCACCATCCCGGCCCCGGCCCGCGTCGCTCTGACCGGCACCCCCGTCGAGAACAACCTCTCCGAGCTGTGGGCGCTGCTGGACTGGACGACTCCCGGACTGCTCGGCCCGCTCAAGGCCTTCCGATCCCGGCACGCGCGCCTCGTCGAGAACGGTGAGGACGACGACGCGGTCGAGCGGCTGTCCCGGCTCGTCCGCCCTTTCCTCCTGCGCCGCAAGAAGTCCGATCCGGGCATCGTGCCCGAACTGCCGCCGAAGACGGAGTCCGACCATCCCGTCGCGCTCACCCGCGAGCAGGCGTCCCTCTACGAAGCCGTCGTACGGGAGACGATGGCGGCGATCGAGGGCGCGGAGGGCATCGCGCGCCGTGGTCTGGTGATGAAGCTGCTCACCGGGCTGAAGCAGATCTGCAACCATCCCGCGCAGTTTTTGAAAGAGCACAGCCTGAAGGAGCACGGCGCTGCGACAGGCGTCGGCACCGTCCGGCTGGCGGGCCGCTCCGGCAAACTGGCTCTCCTCGACGAACTGGTGGAGACGATCCTCTCCGAGGACGGCTCGGTCCTGATCTTCACCCAGTACGTCTCCATGGCCCGCATCCTCGCGGCGCACCTCACGTCCCTGGCGATCCCGTCCCAGCTCCTGCACGGCGGCACCCCCGTGGCCGAGCGCGAGCGCATGGTGGACCGCTTCCAGTCCGGCGAGATCCCGGTCTTCATCCTCTCCCTCAAGGCCGCCGGCACCGGTCTGAATCTGACCCGGGCCGGCCATGTCATCCACTTCGACCGCTGGTGGAACCCTGCCGTGGAGGAGCAGGCGACGGACCGGGCGTACCGCATCGGTCAGACACAGCCGGTGCAGGTCCACCGACTGATCGCAGAGGGCACGGTGGAGGACCGCATCGCCGAAATGCTGGCGTCCAAGCGGGCGTTGGCGGACGCGGTCCTCGGCTCCGGAGAGGCGGCCCTGACCGAACTGACCGACCGTGAGCTGGCCGACCTCGTCTCCCTGCGGAGGCCCTCATGACCCCGCGCTCCCAACCCGCCCGCCCCCGCCACGACGACCGCCGCCGTACGTTCCCCGCCCTGGAGCCCCTCACCGGCGAGGAGTTCGCGTCCAGCTGGTGGGGCAACACCTGGGTGGAGGCGCTGGAGGACTCGGCCCTGGACCGAGCCCGCCTCGTCCGGGGCCGTGCGTACGCGGGCCGCGGCCATGTCGACGCGATCACGGTCACGCCGGGCCGGGTCGTGGCGTACGTCCACGGCAGCAGACCGCGCCCGTACCGTACGGAGATCCGCCTGCGTACCCTCTCCGACGGCGAGTGGGACGACTTCCTGGCCGCCGCGGCGGCCCGACCCGACCACATCGCGGCCCTGCTCGACAAGGACGTGCCGCACGCGCTGGCGACCGTGGCGGACCTCCTGCCCACGCCGGGCGACCTGATCCCCGACTGCTCCTGCCCGGACGACGGTTACCCCTGCAAGCACGCGGCGGCGCTCTGCTACCAGACGGCCCGGCTGCTGGACGAGGACCCGTTCGTGCTGTTCCTGATGCGCGGCATGGGCGAACGCGAAATCCTCGCCTCACTCGCTCATCGCAACGCGGCCCGCTCGGCCGCCGAGCGCACCACCGCGGCCGCCGGCACTGCCGTTCCGACGGTCCCGGCCCGCGAGGCTCTGGCCCCTCGCTCGCTACCGGCCCTTCCGCCCCCGTTCCCGGCTCCGGCCCATCCGGGCCGTCCACCGTCCTATCCCCACTCGCCCGGCGCGCCCGACCCGCTCGCCCTGGATCTCCTCGCCACCGAGGCGGCCGCCCGCGCTCACACCCTTCTCACCACCGGCGCGGACCCCACCGCGGAGCTGACGGAATGGCAGGACGCGGTCCGCCTGGCCGCCGCCCACCCCGGCTCGGGCCTGACCGCCTCCACCCGCGCCCTCTACCGCGATCTGGCAGCCGCCACCGATCACACTCCGACCGACCTGGCCCGCGCGGTGGCGGCCTGGCGTCAGGGAGGGCTCGAAGCCCTCGCCGTACTCGAAGAACCCTGGGACCCGCCCGCCGGCCCCTTCGACCGCGCCCGCCCGGCCCTGATCGCCGCAGACTTCCCGCACTTCCGGCCCTGGCGCAACCACCTCTCCACCCGCACGCTGCAGCTCCGCTTCGGCCGCAACGGCCTCTGGTACGGCTATGAATCGGACGCGGACCGCGAGGACTGGTGGCCCCGGGGCACTCCGGACACCGACCCGGTCGGCGTGCTCGCCGCGCTGCTCGGCAGATGACGGACTGAGCGACCGGGCTGCCTGCTCAGGACCTGGATTCAGCCGAAGGGGGCCCGTGGCTCGCGCGGCTCAGCCGATCCCGGAGCCGTCGGCGCCGACCTGGACTGCCCGTGCCGAGCTGGTCGACGCCCGGCAGCCCGCGGGGCCACTCAGAAGCAGGTGGGCAGCTCGCCCTCCGACCAGAGGGACAGGGGCATGCCATTACGGAACTCCACTGCTCGTACGGCGAGCTGTACGAGTTGCGCCGCGTAGGTCGCCGACTGGCCTCGCGCCGTAGACGAGCTCGCGCAACTTTCTCCGGGTCTCCGCGTCCGTGGAGTAGATCACGGTTCCGACCATGCCGCGGGTGAGTAGCACCTTGTACGTGTTGCGGATAAGCCGGTCCACGTCCTCAGCGGGCGTCGCCTTCTTGAAAACCGGGTCTTTGGACGCCGAACGATCAACGACCCATCGGTCAGCCCGCCAGACCAGATCGGGTCCGAGTATGACCCCGCTCCAGTCGTACTCGAAGCCCTGGGCTGTGTAGACGCAGCCGACCTGGCCGAACCCGGCAGGGTCCGTGGCCCACAGGGCAGAGGGCGGTGCACCCATCACCGACCGCTCGCCCTTCAGGTTCCACGGCCGTGCCCAGTCGCCGATCTCCACATCCGCGGGCAACGGCTCGCCGGGCTTCGCGTCCGACCACCTCCAGCAGTACCCGGCAGACATCCGAGCTCCGTACCCCCGCCCCTGGTGCGACTGGAGAGCGGCTTCCAACTCCTCTGGTGAGTCCACGACTTCGAGTTCCATCCGGTCGTCCGGCTCCCATCCCACCGGACCGCCGTCCTCCAAACCCAACAGCCCCACCACCCACCGCAGATACGCGTCGCTGCCACCACACCGGAACTGACTGTCCAGCGGTACCACCCGGCACTCCAGTCCCTTGGCCGCCGCTGCGGCCTTGATCTCATGGACCGTCCCCATCTCTCCGGGCCGCACCACCTGGTGCTCGTCCAGGAGAAAGACTGGCACGCGGGCGGCGTCCAACAGTTCTTCGATCTGGGGCTTGCCGGTCCGAGCGGTGGCCGACGTCCATCGATTCGCGGAGGTTTCGCGGATACGGTGCGCCTCGTCGCAGATCAGCACATCCAGGCCATTGCGGGTGGCTGTCATGAAGCTGTTGAAGTACTTGAAGAGGTCGCGGACTTCGGGCTTACGGGCGCCCGCGACCTTCCGCATCGTCTTGGTGAACGACTGTGATCCAGTCGCGTGCAGGGCAGGAGTGCCTTGCCGGTACAACTCGCCGAGCAGCGACAGTGCGATCACGCTCTTGCCCGTACCCGGCCCGCCGGTGACCACGACGACCTCTTTGTGGTCCGACTCGTGAGCTTTCCGGACAGCCCGCAACACCATCTCGTACGCGATACGTTGCTCATCCAGCAACACGAACTGCTCGCGCTCGCGTACCTCCTGCGCCGCCACACTCATCAGCTGCTTGGACGGCCGCACCTTCCCTGCGAGCAGAGCATCGGCTGCGTCGGCACCGGAAACCGGAGCCAGTTTCGACTGCAGATACTCAAGGAACTCGCCCCGCCGCTCGGCAGAGAACAGCCGTCCACGCTCACTCTGCTCCACCTCGTACAGGCCGCCGATGCCGAACTCGGTCGCATTGTGCAGATACGCGACTCCGGAAATGCGCTCTGGATGCTCCGCCAGAGCCCCGTTGAACGCCACCAGATAGTCGCAGTAACCCCGCACCTGCTCGATCGGGTTCAGTACGGGCCGCGTGTACGCGTCCACCCGGCACAGCAGCGGATCGCCGTCATCCGGGTGCGCCTCGCTCCACTGCTTGAGCTCCACAACGACGTACGACGGCTCCTGCGTACGCGGATGCGTGCCGGCCAGCACCACATCCGCCCGCTTGCTGGTCAGCGGCAGCCCGTACTCGAGCAGCATCTCCACCTGGCCGAGCCCGGCGTCGAGCAGCGCACCGGTCAGCGCGGGAATGCTCCGCTCCCAGGACCGCACCTCGGAAGCACCCGGCCGATAGCCGTGTGCATGCACGAACTGCTCGGTCAAATGCAGGGCCAGCGACCCTTCGAGATGGCGGGCGGCGACCGCAGCGGCGGAGTCGCGGAACAGCAAGGAATGCCCCCAGGCAGCACGAAGTAGCTCGTGCGGGTGGGGGCATGTCCTGAAGCGGAAGCCCGTCGGGCCGCGTGATCGATGCGATCAAGATTAGCTCGGTGGCGGTGGCAACGACATGGCCGTGAGTGCATCAGTCGGTCGGCCGGGGCTTTCGCTTCCGCTTGCGGATCGGCTGCTCAGCGATGGTGCCCGAGATCAGCCGGCGCAGTGCATCCCGTGTCTCCCGGTCCTCGGCGTATATGACGGTGCCCGTGCGGGCGCGGGTGAGGAGGACGTGATAGGCGTTCCTGACACAGCGTTCGACGTCCGCGTCGTCGGCCGATCGCTTCTTGAGCTCACCGTCATGGGTCTTGCTCCGGTCCACGACGAACCCGTTGCCTCGCCACACCAGATCCGGGCCAATGATGACGCCGTTCCAGTCGAACTCGAAGTTCTGGGCCGTGTAGATGCAGCCGACCTGGCCGAAGCCGCGGTCATCTGTCGCCCATTGGCTGGTCTCCGGCACACCTTCTTCGGTCACCGCTGCATGGGCATTCCAGGGCCGATGCCAGTCGCCGATCTGAACCTCCATCCTCAGTAGTCCGTCGGCGGGTGCGCGCCACTCCCAGCAGAAGCCGGCCGTCATCCGGGCACTCGCTCCGTCGGTGAGGCGCTTCTCGAGGAATGTCTCCAACTCCTCAGGTGTCTCGGCGAAGCGGAGGTCGAAGCGGCCGTCGGGTGTCCAGGGCCGAGGGCTGGTTCTGGCGAGTCCGAGCAGCTCAGTGACCCAGTTGCGGAATTCGATGCTGCCTTCGGCGCGGAACATTCCGGGTAGCTGATGGACCACGGCCTCGCAGTCCATTGCGGCCGCGCGCTCCTTGAGGTAATCGACAGTGCCCACCTCCCCCGGCCGAAGCGACTGCCAGTCGTCGAGCAGAAACACCGGCACTTCGGCGGCGGAGATCAGCTCGTCTGCCTGCGGCCATCCGCGCTCCTTGACCGCTCGGGGGACGTACTGGCCATCAGAGACGGTTCGAATGCGATGAGCCTCGTCGCAGATGAGGACTTCGATCGCATTCTCAGGAACATCGCCGAACGTCTGGAAAAAGCGGAAGTCCTGGCGAGCCTGCCGCTCGGCCCGGCTCTTCTGGCCTCGTGGCGCCGCATCCTTGGCGGCCGCCCGCAGATTCTTGGTAAAAGAGGCCGACCCGCTCGCATGCACCACATGCCGCCCCTCCTGCTTCATCGTGCGCAGAAGCTCCACGGCGACGGCTGTCTTCCCGCTGCCGGGACCTCCCTGGATGATGACGACCTTCTTCTTCGCCCTGCTGGGGCGACGGACGGTCTCGTACACCTCCCGGAAGGCCATCTCCTGCTCCTCCTGGAGGGCGTACACCGGGTGCGGTTCGCCCACCCGACTGAAGGCTTCGCTCGAGGACGGTGCCTCGTACTGCTCCGCTCGGAGGAGAACCTCTGCCGCGCGGAGGCCGGGTTTCGCCGCCAGTCGGCTTCGGAGGAACGAGGCGAAGCCGTCCATGCGGTCCGCGCCGTAGAGACTGCCAAAGGCGTTGGCCGGCAGTTCGTAGAGCTGCTCGATCCCGTCTGTCGCGTTGTGCAACAGAGCTGCCCCCGCGATGCGGTCGCGATGGCCGTGCAGTGGGGCGAGATGCTGGATGAGGTACTCGCAGTACCGCTGAACCTGCCGCACCGGATGCAGCTTCAGCTTGTCGTCGCCGATGTCGACGGCTACGGGGTTGTCGGGCCAGACCTGGGCTCGTCGCCACTGCTTCAACTCGACCAGGACATACGACAGATCATCGGTGAGCGGGTGCTGCCCGGCGAGGACGACATCGACGTCTCCGTCGCGACCGGGCAGCTTGTACTCGATCACGACCTCCACCGCGCCGAGGTCCAGCCTGTTCAGTAACTCGATGACCGGTGGGAGGCTCCGGTCCCAGGACCGGATCAGCCCGGGACCTGGGGCAGAGTTCCGGTCCGCGCGGTGCACCATGCCGTACTCGGCTATCAGCAGCTCGGTGAGGGGGAGATGGGCCGTACCGCTGGGCCTGATGTACGGAGCGAGGTCGGATGCCGACTTCTGGAGCAGCAAGGAAGATCCCCCATGGCACGAAAGAACTCGTGCGGGTGGGGGCATGTCCGGTGTACGGAAGCCCGTCGGGCCGCAATGACGACCAGTACGTTAGCGCGCGTTTGCTCGGCAGGAGCAGGGGCCCTACAAGGAAGCTGGTTTACCGGCTCACGAACGCGTGATGAGCAGGCGCACCGGCTCGGCAAGTGCGGCAGACGCACCGTTGAAATCCGCCAGCCGGGCAGCGACGGTGGCGACCGCCAGCCGCTCGGGCAATGCGGCAGAGAACTTCAGCCCTCGCACCGCACGCCTGTCGACGTCGGGCAGGACCAGCGCCTCGCCGGCGTCCGCCCGGGCTCCTCGCCACATCTCCGCGGTCAGGTCCTCCCGCAGCCGCACAAAGCCGTCGGTGGGACGCTGTACAGGATCGGCGACCGAGGACAGGGTCGCGGTCAGCGTTGCATTGGCGCGATAACCGGCCCAGGTCCACCAGCGCACGTCCTCTCCGGCCCGGGTGACCAGTGTTCCGGCAGGATGCACGAGGTCCGGCCCCTTCTCCTCGCGCCATTCCTGCAGGCAAGCCTGGGCTCGGCGGGTCAACGCGATAGGTGGATCGGCGCCCAGCAGCACCTCCCGCATCGCGCGGGTGAGGTCGTACGACAGTCCGGCGATGCCTCCGCCGGTCCACTTGGCGATGCCTCCGCCGTCGGCCGGCTCCACGAAGGCGCGCCGTCGCTGCCAGTCGATGAAGGTGACGTGCCAACTGCGCCCACCGAGCAGCAGCCGCCGTGGCCCAGGGCGCTCCTCGGTCAGTACCGATGGATCGGTCTGCCCGATCTCCGTACGCCCTGACAAGACGGTGAACTGCGGTGGGGCGGTGAACGAAGCAGTCAGCTCAATGAAGTGCCGCTGCCCGAAGCGCCGTTCGGCCTCCGGGCCGATGAAGAGCAGACCTCCGTCCTCGTCGAGGAAGCCCTCGTCGACCAGATGCCGCAGCACAGGCTCGGCGGACCGGTCGAAGGGGGCCAGCCCATTCCACTCCCGGTCCCACAACTGATTGCCGATTTTGTGCTGTTGAAGGGTTACGGCAAGGAGCTGCTGCGCGACCAGGTGCCGGGGCTCCGGCGGCGCGATCACCGGTTCGACCCAGCCGCGCCCCCACAACAGCAACAGTCCCGCCGCCTGGAGCAGCGTGTCCTCACGCGTGGCCAGAAACAGGCAGTTTCGTACGCTGCCTGCTCGTCGCCCGGTTCTGCCGATGCGCTGCAGGAAGGATGCGACGCTGCCTGGTGAGTCGATCTGAATGACCCGGTCCAGGTCGCCCACATCGATGCCGAGCTCGAGGGTCGAGGTCGAGACGATCACACAGTCCCGTGCCTCGGCGAACGCCTGCTCCGAGCGAGCCCGCTCCTCGGCCGACAGCGAGGCGTGAGACAGGAAAGTGGTGACCTCGCGGGCTCGCAGCGCCGCTCCGAGCTCTTCGACCTGACGCCGTGAGTCGCAGAAGACGAGACGTTTCTCGCCGCGGTTGAGGGTCGCAATGAGTTTTGCGGCGTTGCCCAGCGACCCCACATAGTCGAGCTCAACCTCACCGGCGGGTGGCGCACTGGAGGGGCCGGCCGTGAGGAGAGGAGCGACGACATGCCCGGTTCGCTTGCCCGCCCCCGCCCCTTGCAGCCAGGTGACGAGCTGCTCGGGGTTGCCGACGGTCGCCGACAACCCCACGCGCTGAATACGCCTGCCTGTTACCCGCTCCAGCCGCTCCAGTACGGCCAGGAGATGCCAGCCCCGGTCGTCTCCGGCGAATGCGTGGACCTCGTCCACGACCACCGCTCGTACGCTGCCGAGAAGCTGGGCGTGGTCGGTCTTCACCCCGAGCAGCATCGCCTCGAGCGACTCGGGTGTGGTGAGCAGGATGTCCGGTGGTGCGGTACGGATGCGTCTGCGTTGCGACTCCCGAGTGTCTCCGTGCCACAGGGCAGCGCTCCGGCCCAGCCACTGGGCGTACGCGTCGATTCGGGGCACCAGGTTGTTCAGCAGAGCTTTCAACGGGCACAGGTAGAGCACAGAGACGCCTGTCCAGCGCTGCTGTGCCATCGCGGAGAGCAGGGGAAAGCATGCAGCCTCGGTCTTGCCGCCTGCTGTCGGCGCGAGCAGTACCGCGTCCTCGCCGTCGATCAGGGGATCAATAGCGGACCGCTGCAATGGCCGTAGGTCGGGCCAGCCCAGGGTATTGACGATGTGGTGCAGGACGACGGGGTCGAGTCGATCCAAGGGATCGGCCGCCGCCATCACAGCTCCAGGTCGATGTCGTCGGCCGTCCGGCCGGCAGCGAGATTGCGTTCCGTGTCGGTGAGTTCGCTGCCGGAGAGGGTCAGCCGGTAGTGCTGCCGCGGATCGAAGTCGTCGAACTGGTCGATGCGGTCGAGCACATCACCGACGAGCTTCTTGAGGAACAGCCGGGGCGCCACCCCGACTTTGCCACCGAGGGCCCCGCCGACCGCCCGGGCCAGGTCGGCGATGTACGTGTCGTCCGCCACTGCCTTGATCCGCTCTGGTGCTGTGGCGCCGCTCGCGTACAGGTCACGGATGGTGATCCCCAGGCCCATGAGCGAGTCCAAGGTGAATCCGGGAAGTCGCACCTGCACGGCGCGAGGGTTGTCGAAGCGCGGATCGGTGGTGAAGTCGGTGGCCAGCCGCTGGGCGAGCGGAGCGAGGCGCTGGACGCCCTGCTGGCCGTCGTAGAAGGCGGGTGTCCCCGTGATCACGAGGTAGAGGCCGGGGAATCGTCCCGAGTGCACCTCGTCGATGAGTTGCCGCAGTGCGTTCAGCGCCTTGTCTCGTGCGTCGGAGCGGACCCGCTGCAGGGTCTCCACCTCGTCCAGTACGACAAAGAGGCCGGCGTGTCCGGAGTCCCGGAGCACGGTGAGCAGCCCTTGAAGGAAGCCGAACGCACCGAAGTGGTCGAGGTCGCCGCGTACCCCGGCTGCCCGGCGTGCGGTGGCGGCCACATGGGGCTGCCCCCCCAGCCAGGCCAGTACGGCTGCGGCCGTGTTCTCGTCCCCTGCGATGAGCGCGGTGCGGTAGCCCCGCAGCGCAGCGGCGAAGGCCGGGGCATGCCGGGAGACCTCGTCGAGCCGCGCCGTCATCAACCGCTGGACTTCCTCCGCCAGTTCCTCCTCAACAGCCCCGGCGGCGAGTGCGTCCTCTTCCAGGGCGTAGAACCAGGCATCCACGATGGGACGGAGGGCACTGGGCGGGAAGCTGGATGTGGCCAGCCGCTCGGTGAGACGTCGGTAGACGGTCTCCAGCTTGTGCAGGGGAGTCTCGGTCTCGGAGATCTGGATCTCGGCCACGGCAAAGTTGCGGCGCTTGGCACGCTCACCGAGCCAGCGGGTGAAGAACGTCTTGCCGGATCCGTACTCACCGCGGACGGCCTTGAAGACCGATGAGCCCGAGGCCACGGCGTCCAGTTCGGAGTCCAGAGCGGTTTCGAACCGCCCGAGTCCGGTAGCGAGCAGATCGAGCCCGCTCTCGGGCACGGCTCCCCGCCGAAGAGCGTCGATCACATCACGGCGGCGGGCCCTGCTGACGGGGGTCGTTCGGCTTTGGCGGTCTGCACTCACCCCGCCAGTCTTCCATCCGGACCGGAGCGTCGTGGCCGTGCCGGTAGGTCGCCTGCCCGGTTCGTCACCGACTGGTTGCAAGGGGCAACTCCAAGCTGCCGCGGCGTCGTTGTGTGCCACAATCACCGTGTGTTGCTCACCTATGTCGATGAGTCATATGACGACGACCATTATTGGATGGTCGCGCTGCTCGTGGCCGAGCAGCACCTCCGTCCGCTCGGGCGCACGCTCGACTCGGTGGTGCGCAAGGCTGCCGAGAGGTATCCCGTCGAGGAGAGCGCGGAGTTGCATGGACACGCGCTCGTCCAGGCACGGGAAGACTGGACTCGCATGGGCAACAAGGGCAACAACATGATCCGCGCCCGGATCGGCGTCTACGCGGAAGCCATGAAGGCGATTGCCGAGCACGATGTACGGATCATCGTCCGTGGGCTCGACGTCCAGGCGCATCGCTTACGTGGAGCGGACTCTTGCCGTCCCCACGAGATCGTCCTTCGGCACCTGCTGGAGCAGATTGATCACCATGCTCAGGGGGAGAGACAGCTGGCGCTGGTGATCGCCGACGAGATCGATGGGGCCGACGAGCACCGCCAGCACTTCCGCGACTACCAGCAGGACGGCACGGGCGGCACGCTGAGCAGCACTCTGCCTCGCATCGTCGATACGATCCATTTCGCGCCGTCGAAGGCGAGCCGCCTGCTGCAGGCCGCTGACCTCATCGCTTATCTGCACCGGCGGCTGATCAGCGGGCAGGACGCGGACTCGCGCGCGCGAAAGGCGAACGAGTTGCTGTGGTCCCATGTCGAGCCGCGGGTGGTCCACCAGCAGTGCTGGGCGCCCTGAGATGCACAAAGGCCCCGCAACCGCGGGGCCTAAGGCGAATCGGGCGTCAGTTTCTGGTGACGGCCTGATTCGGAGGCTAGCACAAGCCCCTCACTCTGTCAGTGGGGCGCATCACTGTCGGTAGTTGATCAGGTGAGCTCGAACTGATCCCGCATCAAGCGCGTATTGAGCCGCAGTGTGCGGCCGTCCGGGAGGGTTTCCAGGACTTGGACACCGTCGTAGTTCAGCAGCTGTCGCAGGACGGCGGCGAAGCCGTCGGCACGGGTGGCGAGCAGGCCGATGCGCTGCGCCAGCGCCGTCACCGGGAGGGTGCCGCCCGCGTCGAGCAGCGCACATACCGCCTTCTCCACCCGGGCGAGGTCCGGCTTGCGCGCCAGCAGCTGCACCTGGGCCAGGAAGGTCTCCGAACCGAGCAGTCCGTTCACCAGCGCATCGTCGGGCGACACCAGCTCCGGAACGAGCAGGACACCTTCTGTGCTGGGCACCAGGGTGACGTCGAAGAGTGACTGCTCGCCTGCGGCAGCGCGTTCGGCCTCCTCCTGCCGTTTCTTCGCAGCCTTCTTCGACGGCACGGGTGACACCTCAGCCACACGGGGGTACGTCGGCTGCGGTTCAGGCGTCCCCGGGGTAAGAGCCCACCACGACGGCTGCTGACTGCCCAGTTCCCGCCATCCCTTGGGCGGCGTTGCTCCGAACGGCAGGAAGGCCAGCACAGGGATGGTGAACTCGGCGAGCGCCGCGCCTCCGTGGTAGCCCGCCTTCAGAGCCGTGTAGCGGGAGTCGGCGTCCCACAGGGCGACGATGGCACCGCCCGGTTCGTGGGAGACCACACGCGGCCCCGCCAGCGCGATCTCCGTCTCTGCGAGCGACCCGCCAGGCGTACGGTGCCGGGCCGACTGAATGCCCTCGGCCTCCACCTTCACGCCGTGCCGGTCGACGACATGCCCGTGATCGCTGGTCAGGATGACGGCGCGACCCTGGCCGGCGGCGACGCGCAGCAGCTCCCGCAGCTTCCCTATCTGGTCGAGCCGCCATGCTCCGTCGCCGAGCTTCTGTTCCGTGGCGAGCCGGTCATCGACGGTGTTGAGGACCACCGCGACATGAGTACGGTCACTGGCGAGCGCCTCGTCGAGCTCAGGTCCGAAGGGGGCGCCGCCGGTCTCGCTGCGCAGGGCGTCCTTGTGGAAGACCGCCACGCTCTGATCGCCCCAGAAACGGTGGGCGGGGAAGAGCCGCTTCTCGTCGGCCTGTGAGCCCTCCGTCAGCCGGGCGGCGAACAGCGAGGTGCGCGACACCGACGTGATCGTCGGCAGCGCAGCGGCCATGGCCCTGCGGCGCGGGGCGTCTTTTGTGCCGGGCAGAGGGTCGTACTCGGCCCAGTGCTCACGCAGTTCCTCGCCCAGTTCCGCGGCGATCGCCGCGCTCATCCCGTCGAGGACGAGCATGAGCACTCGACGCTCCCCGGCCTTCACCACCGGGCCCACGACCCGCGGGAGGAATGACTCCACGGTCAGCATGGAACCGGGGTCCGTGCCGCCCGTCGTCCAGGTGGCGAGCGTCAGTGCGAAGAGCCGGTCGGCCTCCCGCCGGAGTGCCCGCGTCGAGACGCACAGGGTGTCGTACGCGGACTTCAGCACGGGATCGGGGTCGCCCCCCGCCTCGATGTGTTCCAGAGCCAGGTCCACCCACCCGGTCTCGGCGACATGCCGACCGATCCCGGCCGCTACTGTCTCCGCTTCCACCGACGGATCGGTCGCGAGCCACTGGGCAAGCCGTTGCGCCATGCGCGCCCGCTCGATGCGGGTACGGGCGTCGGCATCCGGGGCGAGCCGGTGCCGGCTCAGCGACTTCACGGCCTCGGCGGTCCGCTGCGGATCGCCGACGACGAGGGTCCGCCCGACGGCCGCAAACCGAGCCTCAAGTCCAGCTGCCAGCAAGGGACTTGTCCCGGCGGCTCGCTCCGCACCGAACTGCCGCACCAAAGACGCCGCGCGGTCCAGTACCGCCCCGGTCAGCCGCCGCGCCCGCCCTGCGTCCTCGTCCAACTCGGAACGACCGCTCAACAGCAGGGCGGACACGAACTCCTCGCAGGCGCGACCGAAGGCGGCCACGAGTGCGTCGAGGGTTTCGCCGTGTGCGGGTGGCTCGTCCCCGAACCAGCGCTCGGCGCGCCCACGAGCGCGGTAGTCCTCGGCGTTCGCCGACGCGTCGGCGTGGACCCAGAGGGCCGCGCACACCAGCCCGAACGCGACCGCGTCCGGCCCGTGTTCGGCACCGACCAGCGCCAGCAGCGCCCGCCCGGTGAGCCCCGCCTGGTCCTCCTCGCTCAGGAACCGGGCGAGCCCGGCGCGCTCGGGCGCTCGCAGCGCGAGGAGCCGCTCCGGGCCGCCGGGCGCGAGCGACCAGCGCAGCAGGGTGTGCACGTCCAGCCCGTCGTCGCCCGCCGCCGGACTGTGCGGGTCGCGGTCGGGGTCGTAGCGGCCGATGCCGAGCCGCCGCAGGGTGAGTGCGGCCAGCGCATCTGTGCGGGACAGGACGCCGCCGGTGAGCTGGGACCAGCCGCCGGGCGGGGTGGCGTCCAGGAGTGCTTCGGCGGCCCAGTTCTCGTCGAAGAGGCGGTGGTCGGTTCCGCCGGCGCCGAACGCCTCGCGCACGACGTCCCAGGTGTCGACGGTGTTGACCCGCTGCTTGTGAACCTTGGACAGGAGGTCGGGG
Organism: Streptomyces sp. NPDC002730; assembly: GCF_042888805.1. Lineage (NCBI taxonomy): Bacteria > Bacillati > Actinomycetota > Actinomycetes > Kitasatosporales > Streptomycetaceae > Streptomyces > Streptomyces sp. NPDC002730. The sequence continues at coordinate 234,087 of NZ_JBIAQG010000006.1, read as the reverse complement.
CCGAGCTCCGCCTCCTCCCGGTCGGTGAGCACGACCAGCACCTCGGGGCCGGACGGGTCCGCCGCACCGAGGTGGGTCAGCACCAGCTCGTACACGGCGAGTGGGGACGGTGCCGGGGCCACCAGTGCCCGTCGCTCGCCCCAGGACAGCTCGGCCCGGCCGTCCCAGGCCGGGGCGGCGCGCAGCAGGACGGCCTTGCGCCTGCCGGAGGCGAGTCCTGACTGGGACGCCAGGTACTGGGTGACGGTGGCGGTAGTGAGCCGCACCGCGCTGGTGATGACTGCGGTACTCACTCCACCACCCGCCAGGTGATCTCGATGGTGGCGTCGGGTTCCCGTGTCGCCAGTTCGTCCAGTTCGGCCCGCAACGAGGCCAGGGCCTGCGACGCCTTGGTCCGGCCACCGCCGGAGCGTGGCGTGCTGCCCGTGCCCGGAGTGTGTGTCGTCGGTACGGGCGGGTGGCTGGTGCCGGTGTTCAGGTCGACCGAGCCGGGCGTCCGCGCGGGCGGGACGGGCAGCGGTGCCACCGGGGTGGGTGCGGGCTGGTTCGCCATCCGGCTGCGCCCGAGCAGGGCGACAACGGCCTTGCGTGCGTCGTTCAGTGCGTTCACCAGGTTCGAAGTCCGCTGATCCACGCGGGCCGCGCCGCGCAGCGACTCCAGCAGCGCCTCGCCTTCGGGGCCGCAGTTGGGCGCGAGGGCGAGGGTGTCCCAGGCGGCGGTCGCCAGCGCCGAGGCAACGGCTTCGGCCTGCTTGATGGACGTCCCGCAGCGGCTGGGGGAGACCTCGCCGAGGTCGAACGAGGCGAGCGCGGTGATGACCTGCTTGGCGCCGCCCGTGCCACTGGCCGCGCCACGGTCGGTAGCGACCAGTGCGTCGAGCAGGGCGAGGGAGCGCCGGGCGAGGGCGAGGCGCCCGGACTCGTCGTTCTCGGCACCGCCGTCCAGGCCGAGCAGGCGGGCGTGCTTCTCCAATTCCCGTACGAGATCGGCCGCGTGCGGTTGGAACCTGCGGGCCTGAGCGGTTATCTGCCGTGCGAACTGGCTGACCATCCGGCCACGTCGCAGCGTCGGCGGCTTGTCGCCGAAGATCTCCTGGTAGCGCTCCCCGGCTTCGCGCCACACGGATTCCTCCGGCAGCGGCTGGGCGCGCAGCGCGTCACCTGACTTGACGGCCGAGGGCTCGGGCGCCGGGTCGAGCAGCGCGCCGGCCCTCACCCACACCCGGTCGTCCATCTCCGCGTAGGAGGCGATGACCAGGTTGGCGAGGAAGGGCTCCAAGCCCATCGGCTCGGGCCGGTCCAGCCATTCGGTGAGGCGTACGACGGTGAGATCGCCGGTGACGCCTTCGTTGCGGGCCTGCTGATGGAAGTGGTCGACCCAGCGGGTGGACAGCTGGAAGTACGCCTCCTTCTGCTGACCGAGCCCGAGTGGCGCTGCGATACGCCGCATCAACGTCCGGTCCTTCGCAGGTACGTCGACGGCCCGGTCGGGTGCCTCGGTCGCGGCCCGGACGTGGGCGAAGACAATCTTGGCGTCGGCGGGCTTCACCGCGGGGCCGGTGCCCTCGGGGTCGAGGTCGGGATGGGCCGGGTACTGATGGGCGAGCAGCTTGCCTGCCACTGTCCGGGCCGCGTCGTGCAGCGACTGGCCGAAGCCGGGCTTCAGATCCGGCACGTCGGGCAGCGGCTCGAAGTGGTCGCCGAAGGCGACGTCGACGTCGGCAGGCTTTTTGTCGGCCAGCCCGTACGCCTGCTTGAACGCCGTCTTCACCGTCTTGATGAGCGAGTCGCGCTGGCTCTCCAGGAGGCCCTTGGCGCGGGCCCGGTTGTCGGCGTTGAGGTGCGAGGCGTACTGGCTGTCGAAGCGTTGCGGGTCGGCGAGCGCGGAACTGATGGTGACCAGGCGGCAGAAGTCCTGGAAGCGGGCGGCCGACAGATGGGTGGGGATCCAGGCCGCAGTGCGGGACCGTTCGGTCTGCCGGGCGCGCAAGTCGCGGATGCGGTTGGCGTCGTCGACGGGGCCGTACTCGCCCTCGTCGTAGGGGAGATCGATCACGAACCGCCAACTGCTCTCGTCGCTCGGCGAGAACTCGTGGTCGGGCATGTCATCACGGTCGGCGATATTGCCGAAGATGACCTCGGCGGTGCGGTTCGAGCCGCGCCAGACGAACTTCAGCTCGTCGGCGCCCAAATGTCCCAGATCCTGGATGCCCAGCTCCTCGCGCAGGAGTCGCTTGGCCAGGGTGCTGCGGTTGGACTGGTTGTTGTTGACGTTGGCGTTGGCGATGACGGAGTCGACGTCCACACCGGCCAGTTCGAGCCGTACGCCCGGGTTGACCTCGGTTCCGGTCGGCTTGATCTCGGCGAAGCGGGACGCCCACTCGGCGATCTTCGGCTGGACCGTGCCGACCTCGGTGCCGGGGATCGGGGCGACCACCGAGCCGTGGTTGAGCGCGACCAGGCGGCGGATCGTCAGATCACGCAGGGCGGGCACGCTGGGCGCGAGCGCGGACAGCAGCAGGGTGCATATCAGCCGGTTGTCGCCGGTGAAGGCGAAGCACCGCTGGGTGAGCTGGCGGTCGGTGATGGTCTCGGGCCGGTGCCGGTAGCGCTCGATGTCCTCCTCGGTGACCTCGTAGAAGCCGAGGAGGTACGGACGGAGCTTGGTCCTGTACAGCTTGTCGGCGGCCGTGAACTCCGCCTTCAGGCTGTCCACGAACGGCTTGTCGCCGCCGTCCGCGATCACCGGGTAGAGGTCACCGAGCGGGATCAGCTGCTCAAGCCGTGCGTCGTCGCGGTGGTCGGCCAGCAGCTGGCCCATCAGCTTCAGACCGGTACGGGAGCGCTGCAGCGCGGACGAGATATGGACGAGGGTGTCCATGAAGGCGGGCGAGAAGGGGTACGTCAGCCGGAACGACTCCTCGTCCGCGCCGGTCGTGCCGTCCGATCCGAGCAGGGTGTCCCACACCTGTGGCCCGGCCTTCTTGGCCTTGGTGAACGCCGCGTCGAGCTGGGCCGCTGCCCCGGCGTCCTTCGGCTTGAGCAGGCGGGCGTGGGCGATCTGCGGGAGGTTGCGGTCCTCCAGCGTGATCTTGTCGAAACGGCCGGACGCCAGGTTGAGGCTGTCCTGGATCGAGGTCTCGGCCGCGCCGGAGACCTCTTCGCCGACCAGTTCTCGCAGGTCGCGCTGGCGGGCGATGAACGACACGATGGGGATGGCCCGGCGGGAGTCCGCGCCCTCCACGAAGTTGGTGATCTTCCCGGCTTCCCGGGAGACGAACTTCTGGTTGTGGATGAGGGTGGCGAGCCACAGGATCAGCTCGTCGAGGAACAGGATCAGGCCGTCGTAGCCGAGGGACTTGGCGTGCTCGGCGATGACGGCGAGACCTGCGTCGAGGGAGATGAAGCCCTCCTCGCCCTCGGAGGCGTTCTTGGCGAAGCCGGGGAACCAGCCGGCGATCGCGTCGTGCACCAGCTTGGCGCGCAGCTCGACAGGCTTGGTCGGGTTGACCAGGTTGAGCGAGGTCTCGGTGCCGTCCGGTTCCGGGGCGGCGAGCGCGGTGTCGAGCAGGGCGGGAGTCCAGGAGAACCCGACGCCCCATTCGCTGACCGGGCCGGCCGAGTCGGAGCCGCCGAGCCCGTCGATGAACTTCTCGTCGCCGATCTTCGCGCGCAGCCGCTGCACGTCCTTGAAGAGGTTGTCCGTCCGGTACACCTGAGGGGTGGGCGCGTCCTTGTGCAGTGCCTTGACGTGGGACACGTACCCGCCGAGGACGCGCTGTTCCAGGGACTTTGCGTCGAGCATGTGGTACGGCACGAGTAGGAAGTTCTTCCGCTCGGTGCCGAGCCACTCGTGCCGGGCGAGCAGCGGGTCGAAGTCGGCGCGGGCCCGGGCCGCCTGGTCGCCCCTCAGCAGGGCGTGCAGTACGGCCATGAAGTGCGACTTACCGGAACCGAACGAGCCATGGAGGTACGCGGCCTTCGAGGTGTGCCCGTCCAGCGCGGCCTTGATCAGGTCGAGGGCCTCGTCGAAGTTCTCGAGCAGCCGCTCGGTGACGACGTAGTCTCGCAGCGCGCGGGCGGCACCGTCCTCGGTGACCGCCTCGGCGAGCTTCAGCACGAAGTCGGAGGTGGAGATGGACGGCTTGATGTCGATGACATCGCGCAGCAGCGGCGGCTGGGTGTTGTTCGCGGCCATGGTCACTTCCCCTTGGTGGTACGGCGAGCGCGGACGGGAGCGGCCGGGCGCCAGGCACGCAGATCGTCGTCGGTGAGGCCGAGCCTGTCCTGGTGGATCGCGCGCTGGCCGGCGAAGTAGCTCGCGGGCGAGCCGCTGTACAGGGCCTCGAAGTCGCCGTGCCACTGGTTCAGCCAGGGCTGAAGCTCCAGAAGTCCGGCGAGGGACGGAACGAGCTCCTCGTCGGCAGGGGGGTTGGTCGCGATGTGCATGACGATCGCGAAGGCTTGCTCCTGGTGGTCCCAGCCGGCCCAGCCGAGCAGGTCGGGGGCGCCCGGGATGGTGGTTGTGGCGTAGGAGATGAAGCGTTCCTTGGGTACGTCGAGCTTGCCGCGAGCGCGCCAGTAGGAGGGCTTGAGGAAGTCGGCCGAGGTGTACTTCGGCGGTACGGGTATGGAGTCCCGGATCTTCCGCTTGGCGGGCTCGTCGGGGGCGGCGTCCTCTTGCCGCTGGCGGTCCCAGACGTGCTCCCAGTCGGCGCGCTTCTTCAGGCCGGTGGGCTTGTAGCGCAGGGCGGGGAGGAAGGGGACGTGCTCGTCGGTGAGCAGCTCGGCGACGACGGCGGCCAGTTCCTTGCGGGGCGCGTGGAGGGCGGCTACGGAGACGAAGTCGTCGTTGGCGGCCAGGGCGGAGGTGAGCTGGGCGCGGGTGAGGAGGGTGGGCCGCTCGTCCTGGAACCAGAGGTCGCGATCCTCGATCTTGTCGAGCAGCCAGGAGCGAAGGGCCTTCTCCTGGAGGGCGTCCCAGCCGTCGGTGGCCCAGCGGCGCTTGTACTCGGGGCGCTCGACCATGCCGATGGCGCGGGAGGACTCGATGGCGTCGATGCGTTTCTGGACGACCTGCTTGTAGGTGTCGGGCCAGTGGGCGGGGATCTCGGTGATGGGGGTGGAGTTGTGCCGCTTGAACCACTCACCGGAGGCTTCGCCGGCGTCGACACGACGAGCAAGCACGATCTCGAAGGCGCGCTGGCCGAGGGCGAGTTCGGGGACGTCGGACTCGGGGGCGCGGAGGTCTTCGGCGTGCAGGTTGTAGAGGGAGTAGACCTGCCAGTCCAGTTCCTCTTGGAGGGCGATCATCCGGGCGCGGGTGGAGTGCCACGCGGTGCGGGCCTCGCGGAGGGAGGTGGCGGTGGGGGTGGGCCCTTCGGCTGTGGTCAGGGCGGAGGGGCTGGTGGCGGCCATGCTTTGGGCGAGGGTGTCGAGGGCGGAAGCGAGGGCCGTGGGGTAGACGGCGGACAGGGGAAACCGCTCGACGTTGCCCCCGGTGAACTCGTACCGGTCGGACCAAGGGTGCACGCTGACGCGAGCGCCGTCTCCGCCCACAGGATCGCCGCCCTTTGGGTAACTCACTTGCTTGAGCCAGAAGCAGGCAGTGGAGCTGTTGAGTAGCCCGAGTAGCTGTAGGTGTTCCTCCTCGCTAGCCCCTTCCTGCAATTTGATCACCGGCGCGGTCTGTTTGAAGACCCTCCCGCCTCGGTCCAGAACGAAGTGGGCGTGGGTGCCAACGAAGGGGAATGCGATACCCAGCGGAGTCCGGTACCGCTTCGGGAAGAACATGCTGTGATCACACCAGCGCAAGCCCCGTTCGGCGGGAGTCTGACCGAAGTCCACCCTGCGTTGCAGCAGAATTCTGTTGCTCCACAGGAAGCGTTCCTCAATTTCGCTGAGACTGCGAGCGGACCCGGCCTGGTTATATGGGAGTAGGGTCGAGAGGGGTGCGGTGATCTCGTAATCCCGAACGCCGTCGCCCATAATGACTGGGACGCAGCCACTGATCACCCTTCGAGTCCCCGCTGAGGACGATGGAAGGTAAAATGCGTCATCTAAGCCCGTGTGGGTAGTTCGCCCGATTGCATCTGATAGTGACGCGAGTCGACCAACTGTAGAGGCTTCGAGTTTCTTGAGCATCTCGACGCCTCCGTCACCCAAGACCCAAGGTTGTTTCCCGAAGTATTGATCTCGGTCCAGATTGTCTACCGAAATCCACTGACTCACTGATCCTGGATTGTCGATCTGGCTGGCGATCGCCTTCCAGACCAGCCCGTCTGCTCCGGTCGCCGGTGCAGCGGGTTCACCCTGGACGCTACGAACCGTGCGGATCGTGGGTGTTCGTCCTTCTTTCCAAGACCTGCGTCGGCCAACGAGGATCACAGTTGGTGTGCCATGGCCCGGAATGTACGCGCCAGAAGTGTCGATGACCTCCGTCAGTTCGACTTGATCCCTGAAGTACTCCTCGATCAGTTTGGTCCCGAACTCCCGCTTCATGAACGAGTTCGCGGTGATCTGGCCGACCATGCCGTATCCGATGCCCTCAGGAGTCCCGGCTTTGGCCAGTTCGAAGAATCGTTGCGCGAAGGGAACCGACAGTGCGTACGTGCCCCCGCACGCGTTGTAGAGACCGCGGTACAGTGCGTTGAGGTTCTTGTCCTTGACCGTGATGTACGGCGGATTGCCCACCACCACGTGGTAACGCCCCTGCCCCAGGATTCCCTTGTGCTCATGAACGTCCTCGGTGGCGTAGGAGAACTCCGCCAGCTCATCACGAACCTCACCGTCGAGGATGAACTCCAACTCGCCGTCAGACTTCGTTCCTGTGATGCCGACCTCGGTCTGCCTGGCCTTGATCAGCGAGTCACCAATAGCCAAGTGCAGTGGCCATTCGTACTTGTTGGCGTCCGCCAGCGTGCGCACGTTCGCCGCAGCCATCGCGGCCATCAGCAGCCGGAACCGAGCAATAGCCACCGCGAACGGGTTGATGTCCACCCCATGCACCGAGTCCAGCGCCGCCCGCACCCGATCATGCAGCTCACGCCCCGGCTGCCGCTCGCCCCATAACCGCACCAGTCGCCGGAACGCGCCCAGCACGAAGTGCCCCGACCCGCACGTCGGGTCGATCATCTTCAGCTCGCCGAACGACGCACCTAACTCCCTGACCACCGGATCCATCGTCCGGTCGAGGATGAACTCCTCCACGAACTCCGGTGTCTGGAGCAGCGCGTACGTCTTCCGCGCTGCCTCCGACAGATCCTGGTACAGGTCACCCAGGAACCGCGTGTCCCACCCCTTCGTCCCGTCCTCGTTCAGCGGGTCGGTGAAGTCATGGACAAGGGACGCACCCTCCTCGTCCCGCTCGCGCCAGAAGTCGACAAGCGCCCGCGCGCCATCATGTGACAGCGGGATCTGAAAGAGCGGATTGTGCCGCTCGTCAAAGAGCAGCTTGCCGGCCTGCCCGGCGCCCAGTTCCGCGAAGGACCGCTCCAGCCAGCCCCGATACGTCGGGTCCTCGCCAGTCGCCACATAGTCCGCGTACCGCGCCTCCGCCAGGTCCCGGCGCTCGGCCGTTGTACCTGCCAGGTACGGCTCGGGTATCAGCTCGTTGTCCTCGCAGAACCGGACGAACACAGACCCCAGCACCCACGCCACCGCGACCTGCGTCACTCGTTCGTCGAGCCAGGAGTTCCACGTCGCCGCCGTACGACCCAGCTTGCGCGCCTGGTCGTACTCACCCCGAAGCCGCGCACCCACCTCCGGCACAGCCTTGACCTGCTTGCCGAGATCGGTCTCGACCGCCTTGACCTGCTTGATCAGGTCTGCCAATAACGCCTTGCGGTCGATCACTTCGCCACGTCTCCCGTAAGTACCGTTCCGCCGGCCCGGTGGGCGTTCGTCACCCACGAGTCCGGCAGCACTATCCATTCGCCCAGCCCCGCCTGATACGGCACGGCCGTCGTCCCGAGCCGCGGCGCCCGCGCCGGGTCGGCCTGCGGGCAGAGCAGCCACAGTGGCCGCCCGCCTTGCCGCGCCTGCTCGGCCAGCCGGTCGAGCACCCCCATCGCGTCGTACCGCGCAAAGGCACCCGCGTCCACCAGCAGTAGCGGCACAATGGAAGCGGCGCCCACCGACAACAGCCTGCTCACTCGCGGCTCGACCTCGCCCCACGCCGTTACGGCGTACTCGGCGAACTTCGTCGCGGCCACCGAACCCGGCTCCGCGACATCCGCGCGCAGGATCGTCTCCCAGGTTGGCAGGGGGCGCGGGTCGACCTGCTCGTGCAGCGCGCCGAGGAACAGCTCGGTCACCGACACGGCCTCCGCCGCGAAGCGGCCGACGTCCCCACCCGCGAGTTCACTCACCGCGTCCCGCGCATACATGGTCCGCACCGTCAGCACCCGGAAACCGTCCCGCCTCGCGGACGCACCCAGCCGCTCCTCCGCCGCGACCGCGCCCCCGAGCTGCGGGTCGTCCGAGTAGCGGGTGGCGACCGCCGTGCCCGTCACCTGTCGCCCCGCGCCCGAGGACAGATAGCTGGAGCCGATGTCGATCTGCCGCGGCAGATACCGCAAGGTCCGGCTGCCCTCCCGCAGGGACAGCACCAGGTCGAAACCGGCCTCCTGCAAGGCCTTCGTGAGCGGCCCGCCCGTCGGCAGGGAGTGCCCGCCGCGCCCGTCCAGGATCTCCGGGAAACGGGCGCGCACCCGTTCGTGCACGTCCTCGCCAGTCAGGCCCGGTTGCCACGACTCGGCGACGCCGGGGATGAGCCGCACCAGTCCGGCCTGGGTGAGCCGCAGGGCCCGTACCAGCGACAGATCGCGCGGATAGATCTCCAGACGCGGTGTCGCCGCCGCATTCCGGGAAGCTGCCGCGGCGACCTCCACCGTCCGGCGCTCGTCCCACTCCACGACCCCGCTCGGCGCGCTGATCGCGCCCAACTCGCCCAGCACCGTCGCAGCCGTCGGCAGCGTGTCGAGTTTCGCCAGCCGGTCCGCGACACGGCCCAGCCGCTGCGCGTAGTCCAGCAGGCCGGGCGCGGATGGTGTTTCGGGCGCGTCGCGTTCCTCGCTGAACTCCAGCGCCAACAGGCCCGCGCCCATCCCCTCATCGGCCGCGTCACGGTTCGCCGCGTGCGAGAACTCGCTCTCGTCCGGGACGAGTTGTTCGACCTCCACCACGGCGCGTACCGCGGCCAGAGCCAGCGCCCGCCGCTGCTCACGCTCCTGCAGCCGGGTGCCACGCCGTACCGCGAGCGCGTCCGCGATCTCCGCCGCAGAGGCGATCCGGCCCAGGCTGCTCAGCAGCTCCAGGATCTCGGCGCGCAGCGCCTTCACCGCCGCGTGCTTCTTCCACCGCGTCCGCTGTGTCTTCAGCATCTGCGGGATACGGCCATGGCTCAGCCGCAGCGCCTCCGCCACGTCCTTCTGCTTCGGCCAGACGCCGATCTGGGGCAGTACACCACTCTCGTCGGGCAGGCGCAGCAGCAGCCGCACCATTTCGACCTCGTTGCGGTTGGAACCGTCCTTCTTGAGCTCCGGTACGAATAGCGTCGCAAGGGTGTCCAGGCTGACCGTGCGAAGGGCTTGCTCGGGAAGGCCGAGCGCGGTGTCGCTCGCCGCCACAAGCGCTGCCTCGGCCGCCGACAGCTCCTCCTTCGCGGCCTTGCGGCCTTCCGGGGTGAGCGGGGCGGCGGGCTTCTCGGCGAGCAGCTGGCGCCACTCCTTGATACGGCCGAGAACCTCCTGGCGGGTCTTCGAGCCCAGGCCGGGGGCGTTGACCAGACGGCGCTGGCTGTACTCGAGAAGCTCGCCGACGGTGTTGACGCCCAGCCCGTAGACGAAGGACTCCGCGGCCGGGCTCAGACCGGACGCCGCGATGGACGTGTTCCGCTCGACCTCCGCGGCGATCCGGTCGCGCTGCTGCTCGGCGTTCTCCGGCTCGGCCTCGGCGATTTCCGGGGAGGCGGCCTCGGCGGACTCGCCATCCGATGATCCGTGCCGGGTGCGCCGGGACGAGGGCACCGCCTCGTCCATCGCCAGGAAGATCTTCGTCCAGGCGGCGCGCATCGGCTTCAGGTCGGGAAAGCGCTGCGCCGCATCCCGGTGCAGCGCCTTCCGGAAGAACGCGCGCAGGCCCTCACGTACCGCCGAGTCGAAGGCGTCCGCCTGGATCTGCGGGTACGGCTCCTTCTCCGGGTCGGTCTGCCGTGCTGAGACTTTTCCGTCGCCCCAGACCGGTAGCTCGCCCGAGGCCATCTCATGAAGAGTCGCGGCCAGCGCGTACCGCTCGGCGTGCGCGTCGTAATAGGAGCGGGTCAGCGTTCCGATGAACGGGTCGAGATAGCCGTCCGTGCCGGCCCCGGTCTCCTTCGCCGGATAACCCGCCAACGAGAAGTCGATCAACACCAGTTCACGCGTGCGGTTCGGGCGGATACGGATCGCGATATTGTCCGGCTTTATGTCGCGGTGCCACACTCCCTCGCCCTCGAGGAAGTCCACCGCGCCGAACAGATAGTCGCCGTACGCCTCAAGCTGGTCCACCGACAGACGGCCCTGCTCGCGCAACTGACGGGCGACCGTCTCCTCGCGGCGGCGGGACTTCGAACCGGACGTCGCCACCTCTGTGTCGGTGTCGCGCTCGTCACCGACGTACTCCATGACGAGTACCGTGCGGCCCCCGATGCGCTGCGGCTCCGGATCGACGAGGCGGATTATTCGCGAGTCGGCGCGCAGCCGCCCCATCACCTCGGCCTCGCGCGCCAGCACCTCGCCGCGGCTGTCGGACAGTGCGACCTTCAGGACGACGAAAGCCTTCGAGCGGCGGGCCTGCGGGTCCGCGTCCAGGTCCCGGACGAGGAAGGCGCGGCTCGTCGAGCCCGTACCGAGCCGGCGGCGAACCTCCCAGCGGCCCGCCAGAACGTCCCCGGCGACCGCGTCCAGCGGGTCCTTCTCCGGCTCGGCAGCCGGGCGCGATACCAGGACCGGAGTCTCGGCGGAGGCGGCCGCAGGCGCGGTCAGGCCCTCCTCGACTATCTCCAGCATCTCGAGGAACTCGTCCGCCGAGGACAGCCGCTGCTCCGGGCGGAACGCCGTCGCCGCCTGCACCAGCTCGTCTATGTCCTCCGACAGGCCGTCCACCACCGCGCTCGGCCGCAGGCCCTCGCCCGCCTCCAGGCGCGCCACCAGCTCGGCCTGGCTGGCGGCCGGGGCCTTGCCGGTCGCCAGCAAGTAGGTCAGCACACCGAGTCCGTACACATCCAGCGTGATCGGGTCGGCGTTGAGCGCGGTCAGCTCCGGCGCGAGATACGGGTCGGAGCCCTCCGCGAGATGCGCGCCCGCACGTGAGAACGAGGTCGGTGCCAGACGCTCGCCACCGGGCTCACTCTGCTCAGAGCTGCGCGATACCGCGACCTGCCAGTCCGAGACCTGGAGGTGCGGGCTGAGCCAGGCGGCGTCCTCGCCGCCCGTGCCCGCCGCCCGGCGTCGCGTACGTGGGATCACATGGATCGCGCGTGCGGCCAGGGTCCGGTGGAAGATACGGCGGCCATGCGCCGAGCGCACGGTCTCGGCGAGCTGGCGTACCAGCGCCATGCGGCTGAGGATGTCCAGCTTCTCGCCGTACTGGGTCAGGTACTCGTCGAGGCGCAGCGTCTGCGCGTCATAGTCGAAGATCAGTGCAGGGCCCGCGGAGTGCCCGGAGGAGTCGTACTGCTTGAGCTGTACGACGCCGGGGTGCCGGAACCGCTGGAGCACCGCCGCCTCACGCCTCGCCGCCCGCTCCACCGAGGCGCGCAGTCCCGCGTCCGAACCGCGCTCCCGTAGATAGATCCGGATCCGCGCGTCCTCCGGCAGGTCGCTGTGGCGCGCCAGGTAGTCGGCCCAAGTCGGGCCCGAGTCGAAGGACTTCCGGTTCAGCAGGTACGGACCGACCTTGTACTCCGCGTCACTGCGCGCGATACCGACCCGCTCCAGGGCTGTCTTGATCGCCCGGGAGCCCGGTCCGTCGATACGGCGCCGCTCCTCACTCGGGGGCTGGTGCAACATCGTGACCAGATCGCTGACGGTGTACACACCATGCTGGTCGTGAGGGGCCAGTCGCCGACGTAAGGAGGAGTCGGTGAAGCACACCGCCTCCGACACCCACACCCTCCGGCCGGCGTTCTGCGACAGCAGCCCGCCCAGCTCCTTGGCCTTCTTGTTCGCCAAGTGCAGTGGATTGCCGTGGGAGATCTGGCGGCCGCTGGGTTGAGTCTGCAGCCAGCCGCCGTTGCGGGACTCGACCGAGCCGTGCCAGTCCTTCAGCTCGATCAGGCACACACCGCCTGGCGAGACGACCAGCAGGTCGACCTCGCGGACGTGGCCGGAGTTCGCGGTAAAGGTGAAGTTCGACCAGGCACGCCACGGCTCGGTGTCCGGCAGGTGCTTGCGGACAGCCTCCAGCCCGCGGCGCTCATGCTCGAATTCGGAGTCGGTGACCGTCGTCCACCGGCCGTCCCGCATGCGCCGTCCCCGCTTCGTGTTGATCTGTACTGATTGCGCTGCTCAGGCAGCGAACTCCCCAGCACAGATCGTAACGGGTAGGTGTGAAATACGGCAGGTTTGAGGCGAGCAAATGCCTTGGGATGCAGGGCAGTTGGGTGCTAGCGGGAGGCTGCGAACAAAACGAACGCCGCCCATGAGCCGTCTGTGAAGGCGAGCTGCGCGCCTGCCTTGTCCTTGGAGTCCCGGACGTGGACGGTGCCGGGGGCGGAGGCGACCTCGACGCACTCGGGGCCTTCGCTTGTGCTGTAGCTGCTCTTGAACCACTTCAGTCCGGCGGCATGGTCGGCAGAGGGCTTGATGGTCATGTCTCTCCCAGCACTTTCTCGATGAATGCCAGTGACTCCCGTGGAGTCAGAGCCTGCGCCCGGATGATCCCATAGCGTGCTTCAAGGACGCGGACCTTATTCCGCTCTGCCGTCACGTGACTGGAGAACGCGGCCTCCGAATGCGCTGCCTTCTGCCCGTTCTTGGGATCCAGCAGCAGGAACGATCCCGGGAGGCCCGCATGGTCCTCGCGGTCCGTCGGCATCACCTGGATCTCCACGTTCCGCAACTGGCCGATCTCCAGGATCCGTTCGAGCTGCCCGCGCATCACCATCCTGCCACCGACCGGGCGGCGCAGCGTCACCTCTTCCTGGACAAAACTCAGGAACGGCGCGGGCCGCCGCTCGAAGATCTCCCGGCGGGCCATACGCGCGGCCACATTCCGCTCGATGGCGTCCTCGTCCAGCATCGGCCGGTGCATGCGGTACAGCGCCTGGGCATACTCCTCGGTCTGAAGGAGCCCGTGAATAACGGCGCTCGCGTACGCGCCCAGCTCGAGTGCGTCCGTCTCCAGCTTGGCGAGATCCCGCACCTTCTTGGGATACCGTGCGCGTTCCACGTCCTCCTTGAACGCAGCCAGGATTCCGCCCGCCCCCAGAGTCTCGTCTGCCCTGTCCAGGAACTCCGGCTTCGGGATGCGCCGACCTCGCTCGACTGCCGAGACCTGGTGCTCGGTGTAGCCGATCGCCGTGCCGACCTCGGCCTGCGTCAAGTGGGCCCGTTCCCGCCACAGCCTGACCTGTTTGCCGACGGTCTTGAGGAGTTCCGCCGTCCCCTCGTCCCAGTCCGGCTGCTGTTCCGCCTCGTCGTCCATCGGCCCTGTCGTATTCGCCATGCTGTCCCACCTTCGACGCGCCCCTGCCCAACGCCGCCCTGCGCTCCGCGTCACGCCCGACAACCCGGACAGCACGCCTCCGAGCTTGGACAATCACGCTGCGTACCGACAACGCTCCTGTTCAGGTTACGCACGCACGGACACGCTGAGTGATGTGAATCACGAAACCGTCAGCACCGAACTCCCCGTCCCCACCCACCGCTTCACGGTCCGGCTGAGCGCGACTCGCCGTGGCGCCCGCCTCGCCCGACGGCTCGCCACTCAGCAACTCGACGCCTGGGGCTGGCCGTACGACTCCGACTCCTCCCGGACCGCTGCCCTCCTGACGGCTGAACTCGCCGCGAATGCCATCACGCATGGCCGTGTCCCCGGCCGGGATTTCCGGCTGGGGCTCACCGTCACGCCTCCTGGCACGCTCCGTATTGAGGTCAGCGATGCCCGCCGCGACCGAGGGCTGCCCGCCCCGGCTGAACTCGGGGCCGCACCCCTCGACTCCGAGGGCGGTCGCGGCCTGCTTCTCGTCGACGCCCTCGCTGTCGACTGGGGCATCGACCGCAGTGATCCCGTCCTGAAGACCGTCTGGTGCTCGATCGCCCTTGACGCGCGGCCGTTCTCACCCGTCGAGTGCCGCCGCCATGTGGTCTAGGTCGGCGAGGAGCTCGGCGAGACGTTGCTCCGGGACGGCGTCGGTCATGCGCTGGTCGATGGCGTAGACGGCGGAGCGTGCCGCCGCGAGCCGACGTTGGCCCTCCTCGGTGAGGTGGGCGGGCAGAGCGCGACCGCGGTCGGTGGTGGCCGGCCGGGTGATGAGGCCGGCGTCCTGCAGTCCGCGAAGGACGACGTTCATGGACTGCCGCGTGACGAAGGTGCCGCGGGCTAGCTCGGCGTTGGACAGGCCGGGGCGCTGGTCGAGGAGTTCGAGGCAGGCGTACTGCGGCACCGTCAGGCCGTACTCACGCAGTGCTCTGTCCATCGCGCTGCGCAGCGCCGCGGCGGCGCGCTTGAGGCGGTATCCCAGGCGCTCGGTCACGTCGGCGGCCCGCGGAGCCTGGCTGGAAGCAGTCCCATCGTGCATGTCAGGAGTTTGACATGTCAGCGCGGCGCCGTCTATCTTCCGCTTATGTCAAAGTCCTGACATGCAACACGATCGAGGAGTACTCATGACTGTGACCGCCAGCGGCCCGGACTTCATCGCTCTGCAGGTGCGCGACGTCGAAGCGGCTGCCGCCTTCTACGAGAAGCACCTCGGGCTGCGCCGGGCGCCTGCCTCGCCGCCCGGCGCCGTGGTGTTCGCCACCGAGCCGGTTCCGTTCGCCGTTCGTGAGCCGCTGCCGGGAGTGGATCTCGGCGCCGTCGAGCGGCCCGGCCTCGGGGTCGCCCTGTGGTTCCGGACCACTGACGCGCAGGCCCTGCACGACAGGCTCCACGCCGCCGGGATCCCCATCGTCAAGGCACCGGAGGATGGTCCGTTCGGCAGGATGTTCACGTTCGTCGGCCCTGAGGGGTACGCCATCACCACGCACGAAGGCTGACCATGACCGCCATCGTCATCACCCCGCGTGGGCCGTTCTCACTTGCGGCGAGCCTGCGGTTCCTGGAGGGCTTTACACCCGCCGGGTACCGCGACGCCTCGGACGGCAGGGTGCTGCGCCTGGCCTTTCCCGCCGACGACGGCCACTCGACGGTGAGCGCGGAGGTGAGGCAGGCGGAGGGGTCGGAGGGGACCGTACAGGCGGATGTCACCGTGCACACCGGGAATCCGGGCAACGACGGGATGGGCACGGCAACTGCGGAATCGGATGGGATGAGCGCGGTGCGGGCGCAACTGGCCCGCATCCTCTCGCTCGACGTGGACGGCAACGGGTTCCCACGGCTCGCCGAGGCCGATCCCGTCGTGGCCCAGCTCATCGCGGCGTACCCGGGGTTGCGGCCGGTGTGTTTTTACTCGCCGTACGAGGCCGCGGCCTGGGCGGTCATCGGCCACCGCATCCGGATGGTCCAGGCCGCCGGGATCAAGGCCCGCATTGCCGAGCACCATGGACCGCGCGTCACCGTCGCCGGGGAGTCGCTGCACGCCTTCCCCACCCCGCTGGACCTGCGCGGACTCAGCCGTGTTCCGGGCCTGCCCGAGACGAAGGTCGAACGGCTGCGTGTCCTCGCCGACGCGGCTCTCGCCGGTGATCTCGACGCCGCCCGGCTGCGCGCGATGCCGGCGGAAGACGCCCTCGCGCATCTGCGGACCCTGCCCGGCATCGGCCCCTTCTCCGCGGAGCTCATCCTCATCCGCGGCGCCGGACACCCCGACGTCTTCCCCCGTCATGAACGCCGACTTCACGCTTCGATGGCCGATGCCTACGGCCTCGGCGATCCCGACGCCTCCGATGCGCGCCGGCTCGCCGGGATCAGCGATCACTGGGCGCCCTACCGCAGTTGGGTCGCGCTCCTGCTGCGCACCCGCCGCGAGGAGCAGGCCGGGCCGGCAGCCCGCGGTCGCTCGGTGCGGTAGTGCCCGCGGCGGTCAAGTCCGGCGGCGTCACAAGCCCTCCGCCCACCTGACCAGCGTGCCGAAGTCCTCCTCCCGCAGCCCCCGCCGCGGATGGATCCGCAACAGCAGCGCAGGCGCGTCGTGATGCGCCGCGACATGCGCCGTGTCCAGGGCCGTGATCATGTCGTCGACCCAGGCGAACGGGCGCCCCGCCGCCCACTCCAGCAGCGGCCGGGTCTTCCAGTACAGCCCGTCCGGGTCCTTCGCGAAGAGTTCCGGCCACTCGATCACCGGGAGGTCGGCGGGCAGGCCGATGCCCGGGGCGATCATGGTGTTGGCCTCGTGCATCCAGGTGGTGGCCCAGGCCAGTTCGAAGGGAAGGCCCGTCAGTCGTGGGCCGTGGGCCGGGTTGAGGTAGATGCGCAGGCCCCGGCGGTGGCGGCGGGAGCCCGGGGGCTGGTGGGAGAGCCAGTAGGAGGGGTGCAGGCGGTGTGTCGCGTAGCCGCGCAGGCGCGGCAGACGCGCCGCGTACGGGTTGAGGGGGCCGTCGACGTCGAGGAGGAGCAGCGGGCGGTCCGTCATGAAGGACAACTGCCCACTGCCGGGCCGGAATACGGCATGCAGCCGTCGACAGCTCCGGAATGCGGCGCCTCTAGGGTGGAGCCATGGCACTCCAAGATCCGACGAGCGAGCTGATGGCCGACCCCTACACCGTGTACGCGCGGCTCCGTGAGTCGGGCCCCGTGCACCGGATCGCCGGGACGGACGGGCTGCCGGCCTGGCTGGTCACGCGCTACGACGACGTACGCCAGGCACTCGCCGATCCCCGGCTTTCCCTGAACAAGCGCAACGCGGCACCTGGCAATTACCGGGGGATGGCGCTGCCGCCGGCGCTGGACGCGAATCTGCTCAACATGGACCCGCCGGATCACACCCGCATCCGGCGTCTGGTGTCCCAGGCGTTCACGCCGCGTCGCATCGCGGAGCTGCGCGAGCCGATCAGGAGAACAGCCGATCAGCTGCTGGACGCCATCGCCCCGCACGGGCGGGCCGATCTGATCGCCTCGTACGCCGCGCCGCTGCCCATCACGGTCATCTGCGACCTGCTCGGCGTGGCTCCGGAAGACCGGCGCGATTTCCGGGCGTGGACCGATGCCCTGGTTGCCCCGGATCCTGCGGAGCCGTCACGGGCGAAGGAAGCGGTCGGCGGCCTGCTGGCGTCCTTCACCCAGCTCATCGCCCGCAAGCGCGCCGAGCCGGCCGACGACCTGCTCTCCGCCCTCACCGCGGTACGCGATGAGGAAGACCGGCTGAGCGAGGACGAGTTGATGTCCCTGGCCTTCCTCATCCTGTTCGCCGGATACGAGAACACCGTCCATCTGATAGGCAACGCCACCCTGGCTCTGCTCAGCCACCCCGACCAGCTGGCCGAGCTGCGCGCCGACCCGGACCGACTGGGCGGCGCCGTCGAGGAGTTGGCCCGTTACGACGGACCCGCACCGCTGGCCATCC
This sequence comes from Streptomyces sp. NPDC002730, assembly GCF_042888805.1. Classification (NCBI taxonomy): domain Bacteria; kingdom Bacillati; phylum Actinomycetota; class Actinomycetes; order Kitasatosporales; family Streptomycetaceae; genus Streptomyces; species Streptomyces sp. NPDC002730. The sequence continues at coordinate 216,383 of NZ_JBIAQG010000006.1, read as the reverse complement.
GCCGCTTCCCCACCGAGGACATCGCGATCGGCGGCGTCACGATCCCGGCGGGCGAGACCGTCCTGCTCTCGCTCGCGGCCGCCCACCGCGACCCGCACCGCTTCACCGACCCCGACCGCCTCGACATCGGCCGCGACGCCACCGGCCACCTCGCGCTCGGCCATGGCATTCACTACTGCCTGGGCGCCCCCCTGGCCCGGATGGAGACCGAGATCGCTCTCGCCGCGCTGCTTGAGCGGTTTCCGCGGCTGGAGCTCGACGTCCCGCACGGCGACCTGCGGTGGCGGCCTTCGATGCGCGCCCGAGGGCTGCTCTCCCTGCCCGTGCGCTACTGAGCCGGGCCTCGCGGCGGCGATCGGCGCGGTACGCGTCGCGCCGGCCGAGGCGACGCCCCTGACCTCGCAGAAGGGCCGCTCTCAGAAGTCGGCGAGCGTCGGCTCGTCCAGCCGGGCCACCGAGTCCTGTGCGTACGCCGCGGCGTAGGCCTCGCGGATCCGCTCGATCTGCGGGTCGTGTACGTGTGCCTCCGCGGCCGGGTAGAGCAGGATCAGCTCGTACGAACGCTCCCGCTCGATGGTGCCGTTGGAGTCCCGCCACTGTCCGCGGCCGTCCTGGACTGTCAGCCCGGACGGGAAGCTCGGCGTGACACTCCGGTCGATGAACGCCATGAACTGCCGGTCGGTCACATCGGGGCCGCCGTCCGGACGCTCCGTACCGAAGAACAGCCGCGTCTCGATGTAGGGCGCACCACGCGCCGCCGTGGACGAGGCCCTGGGTGCCTTCGCCCGTTCACTGCCGAGCGCGGCGGTGGAGGCGGGCGCACCCACTGCCAGTACGGCGACGGTGGCACCGGCGGCGGCGAGGAGAGTGCGCTGCTTCAAGGTGGGCACGGGGAGCGGGTCCTTCCATCGGGGGGCCGCAGGGCGGCCACCACATGCGTTGCGGCTCCGGCCATCGGGCCACGAAACAGTGCGCCGAGGCGCCGAATTCGTCCGGAAACCACCCGCACGAGCGCATCCCTCGATGTGTCCGCGGACAGCCCCGAACCGACAGACTGGGAGCCCGAGGACGTCAGGAGGAAGACCACATGGTTGCTGCGGACGCCGAGCGGCCCGCGGATCTGATCATTGACGGGTGCATCGCCCTCGTGCACGACGATGAGGATGGGATCGGCTTCCTCCAGGACGCCGCCGTCGTCGTACGCGGCCGGCTCATCGAGGCCGTCACCTCCGCGCGTGCCGTGGCCGGCCTCCCGGCCGTCCAGCGCATCGACGGGCGCGGGCAGCTCGCCATGCCCGGCCTGATCAACTGCCACACCCACACACCAATGGTCGCCCTGCGCGGAATCGCCGAGGACATGCCCGTGGAGCAGTGGTTCAACGACTGGATCTGGCCCATCGAGTCCAACCTCACCGACCGCGTCGTCGAACTCGGCGCGCAGCTCGCCTGTGCCGAAATGATCCGTGGCGGGGTGACCACCTTCGCCGACCACTACTTCTCGATGGACAAGGTGGCCGCCGCAGTGACCGAGAGCGGGCTGCGCGCCAACCTCGGCGCGGCCTACTTCTCCAGTCAGGGGGCCGAAGGGCGCGAGCGCTCAGTCGACTTCGCACTGCGGATGCGAGGCGCGGCCCAGGGCCGGATCACCACCTCGCTCGCTCCGCACGCCCCGTACACCGTCGACGACGCCGACCTGGCAGCCACCGCCGAACTCGCGGGCCGGCACGGGCTCCTCGTACACATCCACGCCGCCGAGAACAAGGCGCAGACGGAGAACAGCCTTGCCCGGTGCGGGCGTACGCCCATCGAGGTGCTGGAGCGGGCCGGGCTGCTGGACGTCGATCTGCTCATCGCGCACGGCACCGGGATCACCGAAAAGGACCTGTCCGTACTGCAGAGGGGCACGGGACGGATCGCGGTCGCCAGCGCGCCCAGGGGATACCTCAAGTTCGCCTGGGACACCACACCCATCAGGGCGCTCGCTACGGCCGGCATTCCCGTCGGGCTGGCCACCGACGGTGCCGCGTCCAACAACACTCTGGACGTGTGGGAGAGCATGGCGCTCACCGCGCTCGTCCAGAAATCCGTGGAGAGCGATCCGGCCTGGCTCACCGCCCGCCAGGCACTCGGCCACGCAACCACCCAGAGCGCACGGGCCGTTGGGCTCGAAGACCAGGTCGGTGCGCTCGCGCCAGGACGGCGGGCCGATCTGATTCTGGTGGATCTCACCGGTCCGCACACCCAGCCTCTGCATGACATCGCCGCCACCCTCGTCCACAGCGCGCGCTCCGGCGACGTACGCACCACCGTCGTCGACGGGCGGATTCTGATGCGGGACCGGCAGCTGCTGACCCTCGATGTGCCCGGCATCACCGCCGAACTCACCGAGCGACTCCCGGAACTGACCGAAAGGCGGCGGGGGCGCCGCATCCAGGACTACGACGGGTGAGGGAGGTAAGCCGGGTCGGTCGAGAAGGTCGGTCACGAGAGAAATTCGATAAGACGCACACTCGATGGAGTGAAAGGCGTATTTTTCCATAACTCGAATGGCGTCATCGGCGTTGGTTCCGGTGCGGGCGAGGGCCCGCGAACTTCTCCTGAAGGCAGGGAACCCATGAGGCAGGTTCACCGAAAGGGTCTGGCCACCGTGATGCTCACGGGTGGCGCGCTCGCCATGGCGGGGAACGCGCACGCCGACTCGAACGCGGACGGCGGTGCGGCTCATTCGCCCGGACTGCTGGCCGGCAACACGGTGCAGCTTCCGGTGAATGTCCCGGTCAACGTGTGCGGCAACACCGTCAACGTCGTTGGACTGCTCAACCCGGCAGTAGGCAACTCCTGCGCCAACACCTCGCACGGAGGGCAGCTGAAGCCGGGCGCCCACACGACAGGCAGCGGCGGTGCCACCACCGAAAGCGATGAAAAGGACTCACCCGGTGTCCTCTCCGGCAATGACGTACAGCTCCCGATCGACGTGCCGATCAATGTCACCGGGAACTCTGTGAACATCGTCGGCATCGACAATGCCGCCGTCGGCAATTCCTCGTCCAACACCTCCGGTAATCCGCCCGTACGGCCGAGGCCCGCCACTCCGCCGAAGGCCGCAGCGTCGCACAGGCCGACGCTGCGCCAAGCGACGCCCGGGTCCTCCTCCGCACTCGCGCACACCGGTTCCGGACAGGTTGCCTTCGCCGTGCCCGCGAGCGCCGCGCTGCTGCTCGGCGGCATCGTCCTCTACCGCCGTACCCGGCCTGCTCACGAGCGCGGCGGCGCGGCCTAGGTGCATTGCCCTGTGAGGTTGGGGTCCGGCCGGGCTCCTCGGCCGCCGTTGGCAATCTCGAGACGAGCGTCCTGCCCGGGTGGGTGTTCACCTCAGCGGGGAATCTGCTCCCAGCTTTCATCCGGCTTGCCGTTGCACGTGTACTGGATCAACTGAGTGCCCTTTGTGGCGGTGGCACCAATGGCGAGGCACTTACCGGAGTAGACGTTCCGCAACGTCTTGCTGCCGCTGTCGTACCACCACTTCTCATCGACGGCCCCGTTGCAGGTGTACTGGATCACCCCGGCGCCGTCATTGAGGTGTGAGGCGGATCCCATGCACTTGCCCGAGTACTCGTTGCGCACGAAGTAGGCGGTCTTGCCGTTCGAGTCCGTGGTGTTCTCGAACACCCAGCGCTCGTCCCGGGCGTTGTTGCAGCCCCATTGGATGACCGGGGCGCCGTTCCCGGTCTTGCCGCCGCCGCCCGCGCACAGGGCGCTGTAGGAATTGCTCAGGTAGACGCTGTGGTCGGCGGCCCTGGGCTTGAGGGAGAACACGGAGCGTTGGCCGCTGACCTCGTTGAGGCCCCACAGGCGGCCGGACGAGGGCGCGTAGGACAGGTTCTGCGTGTACTTCGGCGATCGGGTCAGCACCGTTCCGACGGTTCCGGGCTTCGCCTGGTAGATGCACGAGTAGCCGTTGACCGGATCGTTGTCACCCATGTACCCCTTGGGGCACTCGGCGGCCAGGTAGTAGTAGGTGCCGTCCGTGGCGACGCCCTGCAACTGCTGGACCGGTGCCTTGAAGCCGCCGCTCGCGGTGCTCGTGCCCACGGTGTCGCCGTTGTCCGCGGCCGGCAGGGCGGTGGTCGAGTTCAGGGGCCAGCGCGCCAGATGGGCCACCGGGCCGTGTTTGTCCTGGTAGTACTCGCCCGACACGAGATGGTCCACCGGTCCGCTCCGGTCCAGGCTCAGCGAGCCGAGACACGCGCGCCCCGCTTGGTGGGGCGCAGGGCAGGCCCCTGGTTCGGCGCCGGTATCTCCGATGGTGTAGCGGCCCACCATGGGCAGGGCCCATTGGTGGTAACGCGCCGACGACACACCGTTGTTGATGCCGACTGCCTTGGCGCTCTGCTGCATCTTCCACAGGTGCTGGAAGTCGTAGACCTGCAGCTGGTTGCCGTTGGCGATGAACAGCTTGTTGCCGTACCAGACCGCGCCGTCGGCGTGGGTCTTGGTGACCGGCTTGAAGTTCGCGTCGTTCTCGTCGCCCGTCGGCTCGACCAGCAGGACGTGGCCGTAAGTCCATTCCTTGCCGGTGGAGTTGACGATGGAGATCCGTGCGAACTCATTGTTGTCGTAGTGCCAGGACGCCACGTACAAGTGGTGGCCGGCGACGGTCCCGCCGGGCTGGGCGTCGTGCGACGCGGTGAGGCCCTGCGGGGTCCAGCCGCCCGCGGACGTGTCGTCGTCCTTGTCCCAGCAGAAGCCGTTGTACAGGAACGTGCCGTTGATCCCGGTGGTGTGGCACAAGGGTCGTCCGGCGTGCTGGCCCGACAGGGCCACGCCGAGCACCCCGTTCGTGGTGACGGCGCCGCTCTTCTCGACGCCGCGTATCGCGGCGCCGAAGGCGTCGTACTGCTTCGCCCGGTCGATGGTGAGCCGGTACTGGCTGTATTCGCTGGCCGGGACGGGAGCCAACGGCCCCGCCATGGTGTCGGATTGGGCCGCAGCCGGCTGTGCGATCGTGAGTGCAAGCGCGACCGTGGCCAGCGAGACGAGTGCCGCCACCAGGGAGCGCAGGAATGTTGGACGTCTGATTTTTGTCACGCAGAAACTCCCTGCTTCATCTGCCAATTACCGCCGTACATGGGCCCGGGGCTGTAGCCGGACCGGCTGTCGCTGGAGTGGCGTTCGGTGTTCCCGGCCGCCCCTCGTCCACGTCCCGCGTGTCCTCGAATTCATGGCCCGTCAGTCCTGTACGAGGCGGGCGCGTCGGCGGGCACAGCGGACGTGAACCTCTCCCAGCCGGCTTGCCGACGAGAGGCAGGTCCGTCTCAACGACCGGTGTTTCACCAGGGTCCCTGAGTCCTACGGGGACGTCATTAGCACTGAGTCCACAGATCTGTTGGATTTGCGTGAACTCGCGTGTGCAGGAATCCGCCGGGTCCCGCGGCCCCCCGAACCTCGCGCGGCCGGCGCGGGGAGGACGAAGGGGGTGCCCTGGGTCCCGGTGTCACCCGCCGGCGTTCCGCCTAGGCGCGCCAGGACGCCAGTACCGCATCGATCACCGACGCCACCCCGGCCCGCGCTTCATGGCGGGCGACTCCGGCCATCAGCAGGGTGTCGTACTCCGTGTCGAGGTGCCGTACGGAAGCCCGCACCGCGGCCGTGACCGCTCCCTCCTCCAAGGAACGGCCCGCCGCGGTGCGGCCGACCCGGCCGCTGCCGCGCACCGAGGCGTGCGCGGCGACATCGCGGGCACGCGCCGACGGGCAGCCCGGGAACAGCCGCTGGATCTCCGCGGCGAACGAGGCGGTGAAACGTACATCCTCGGCAGCGCGGCGGACCGCGTCCCGCTCGCGGCGGCGGGCCCGCGCGTCCGCATCCGCCAGGCACGACGACTCCGCCCTGGCCAGCGCCGCTTCCTCGACCAGCAGCCCCTGGCGTTCGTACCGCTTACGGCGGCGATTGAAGCGGATCACCACCGCGCACAGCGAACTCGCCTCGCGGGCCCGGCGGGTGAGAGCCGCGGAGCCGCGCGGCAGATACACCAGATGGGCAAGGTCAGCACAGTCCAGACAGATGGGCGCGTTGAACTCGAGGAGGTGCAGCGGTAGAGGGCCCTGACGGCACTCCGCGCAGTGCCGGCGCTTCAGTGGTTCGATCACCACCAGGTCCATGTCCGCAGCCTCCTCACCAGGTACGCTCCGCTCCCATGACGCTGCGCTGTGCCGTACTCGACGACTACCAGGATGTCGCCCTGTCCATGGCGGACTGGTCTGCCCTCGCACCGGATGTCGAAGTACGGTCGCTGCAAAGCCATTTCACGTCCGAGCAAGAGGTTGCGGAAGCCGTCGACGACTGCGAGATCCTCGTCGCGATGCGTGAACGCACCCCCTTCCCCGCATCACTCTTCGCCCGCCTGCCGCGCCTCAAGCTGCTCATCACCTCCGGTATGCGCAACGCCTCCATCGACCTCGAAGCCGCCGCCCGCCACGGCGTCACCGTCTGCGGCACTGCCAGCAGCTCCGAACCGCCCGCCGAGCTGACCTGGGCGCTCATCCTGGGACTGGCGCGGAATGTGGTTCAGGAGGGCTCGGCCCTGCAGCAGAACGGCCCCTGGCAGAGCACCATCGGCGCCGATCTGCACGGACGCCGGCTCGCGCTGCTCGGCCTCGGCAAGATCGGCGCGAAAGTCGCCCGCGTCGGCCGGGCCTTCGGCATGGACGTCATGGCGTGGAGCCAGAACCTCACCGACGAGCGGGCCGCCGAGGTCGGCGTCGTACGAGCGCACACCCTGGGGGAGTTGCTCGAGGCCGGGGACTTCGTCTCCGTACATCTGCAGCTCAGCGACCGCACCCGCGGGCTGATCGGCGCGAGCGAGCTCGAGCACATGCGGCGCACGGCCTATCTGGTCAACACCTCGCGAGCGGCGATCGTCGATCAGGCGGCGCTGGTGCGGGCACTGCGCGACGGCTGGATCGCCGGAGCGGGCTCCGACGTCTTCGAGACCGAGCCGCTGCCGGACGACGATCCGCTGCGCTCCGCGCCGAACTTCCTCGGCCTGCCGCACCTCGGCTATGTCACCCGGCGCAATTACGAGGGGTATTTCCAGGGCGCCGTCGAGGATATCGCCGGCTATCTCGAAGGCCGCCCCCTGCGCACTCTCAGCGCACGCCCGGCGCCGCCGCCCCGATGAACTCGGACAGCGTCTCGCGGGCCTGCTCCGAACGCTGCGAGCGGTCCGCCTCGTCCGGCGCCTCATGCATACAGTTCGTGACCTCGAAGGCGGACGCGGCCAGCTCCAGCGCCGCCGCGTCGTCGCAGACCAACTGGACGCGGATCAGCGCCTGATGGGCGGAGGAACGCAGCCGGTACGAGTCGATACGCGCCTCCTCGGCCAGCGCGCTGCCCGGTCTCTCCTTCGCCCGGTGCCAGCGGTCGTTCTGACCGCGCCGGTAGTCGACGAGCGCGCCCGCGAAGGCGCTGTACGCGGAGATCCGTTCCTGACGGAGCTGTTCGGCACGGGTGAGAGCAGCGGCGCGCTCGGCGGTCTGGCGCTGGAAGTAGTGAGTGGCCACTGAGCCCAGCAGAGTGCCTATGACCGCGATGACGGCTGTCTCCATGGTGCGTACTCCCCGAGGGATCTGAATAATCGTTCGAGCGTGGGTGACAGGTCTTGCTAGCTTGATCGACGTGGCGAAACTCAATCAGATCATCGCAGTCGAGAAAGGCGTCAAGTCCAAGGCGCACCAGGACCTGACGGCGGCCCATCACGGGCTGCAGAAGCCTGCGCTGCTGGCCGGCATCTCGCGTACGTACCAGCCCAAGGACGAGGAGGGCGAGCAGCTTCCGCCCGAGTCCACACGGGTCCAGGTCAAGGCCGAGGACGTGCTGCGCGAGACCGCGAAGACGCTGACCCGGCTGTTCGACGTCACAGCCACCAAGGACTGGGCCAACTGCGCCGCGCGCGCCGATGTGACGGTGGACGGACGCGTTCTGGTGAGCGAGGTTCCGGTGGCGTATCTCCTCTTCCTCGAGAAGCAGTTGACGGACATCAATACCTTTGTGCGCAAGCTGCCGGTGCTTGACGCTTCGGAGTCGTGGACGCAGGACCCGTCGACCGACGCCTGGAAGACCGAGTCGGTAAGGACTCTTCGTACGAAGAAGGTCCCCCGCAACCATGTGAAGGCCGAGGCGACCGAAAAGCACCCGGCGCAGGTCGAGGTGTACTACGAGGACATTCCGGTGGGTTACTGGACGACCGTGAAGTTCTCCGGTGCGCTGCCGGCCCGGCGGGTGAACGAACTGCTCGAGCGGGTGGAGAAGCTCCAGCAGGCCGTGAAGTTCGCCCGCGAGGAGGCGAATGGCGCGGACGTCACCGACCAGCGGGTGGGCGACGCTGTATTTGGCTATCTGTTCGGGTAGCCTCAATGACTCCCCGTCCGCCTGTGTGCGGACGGGGTGCGCGAGGAGCGCAAGCTGAAACTGAAGCTTGTCGTGACTGAGCGGTTCCAGTGGAGGTTCGATTCCTCCCCGCGGCATTTTCCGTACGTACGGGCCGCGGTAGCCCAATTCGGCAGAGGCAGACCGCGATCAATCTCAGACTATTGCTCCAGACTCAGCATTCGCCGCCGATCGCCGGATCGACCGGGCCCGGGCCCTGGTGCGTCGAGATGCCGGTTCAAGTCCGGCCCGCGTAGCTCGATACGCGGTGGTCCAAAGGCAGGACGCGGCGACATAACGACTGACCCGGGTTCTCAAGCGTGCCGGCGTGCGACATGGGTGGCATCACAGGGCTCGGGGGCCGGCTACGCCCCCGGGCCCGCTCCCATTCCCGGCCCTTTTTCCCGGCCGTTTCCCGGCCCGCTGTTTCCTGCCCCCGGTGCCGGTGCCGGTGCCGGTGCCGGTGCCGATCCCGTTTCCGGTCCCTGTTCCGGTGTCATTCCGGGCGCGAAGGAGACCCCCCGACCCGCGAAGAAGCGGGCGAAGCCGGCCAGCGGGAGGTCGGCCGCTCGCGTCTCCGGCGTCGTCCCGGACGGATTGTGAAAGTGCACGCGGTCCTCCGTACGACCCGTGAGCAGCACCAGATGGCCGCCTCTGCCGGGCGCCGGGCGGTCCGGGTTGCGGATCTCGTAGTGCACCGAGGCCATCACCGTCCTGCCCTCGTCCAGGAGCGCGAGGATCTCCTCCGGAGGCAGTTGGCGGTGGACGGTGGCCGTCAGCGCGTGTACTTCCTGCGCGTACGTGGCGAGCGGCGCGTAGATCAGGCCGTGGATGGCACCGTTGGAGTCCTCCGTGTAGGCGCCGTACTTCAGCGCTCCGTCGCGCAGTTCGAAGAGCGAGGGGGACCCTGGACCGAGGGCCATGCGCAGACAGGTCATACCGCACAGATGGCCGCACCAGCGCCCGTACTCCTCCCGGGTCGCCGCGCCCGAGGACTCCCAGGCCGGGTCGGTGGCCGGATCCAGGCCGCCGTACACGATCTGCTCGATCAGGTCCGGGGAGGCGAACTGGGTGTGGACGGGGACGGAGCAGGTGGAGCACTGGGTCACTGGAGGTATCCACTCAGGAAGCGACCGATTCGACAGGGACGGCCCGGTTCCTGCCGATTCGGCCGATAGGGCTGATCGCGGCGTCGAGATCGTCAGAGTACGCGTTCGGCCGGGCGCCCATCGGATACCTTGGGGCAGTTTGGCGACAGTGCGGGCGGGTGTTCGCCAGGGAACGCCGGGGCCGCGCCGAGGAGTTGGAGGGTTCCATGGGGTTCAGAGGGCTGATGCCGCAGAGCAGACGGCAGGGGCGTGCCCGCACCGCGATGGTCCTGGTCGGCTGTCTGGGGGCGCTCGCGACCGTGCCGTCCGCCGCGAACGCCACGCCCGGCAGCGGCGTCTCGGCGACGGTGCTCGCGCAGGGCATGTCCCAGGGGACCTTGAAGCTGAAGGCCAAGGGCCGCACCGATGTGGTCGTACGGACGATCACGGTGGCGCCGGGCGGGTACACCGGCTGGCACACCCATGCCGGACAGCTCCTCGCCGTCGTCAAGTCCGGGACGCTGACCCGGACTCTGGACGACTGCTCCGTCGAGGTGAGCCCGGCCGGCACGGCCTTCATCGAGCCGTCCGGCAAGAACCACCGGCACATCGGACGCAACCTCGGCAGCGAGCCGGTCGTGCTGTACGTGACGTATCTGCTGCCCGCGGGCAGCCCGCTGTCGGACGACGCGGACGCCCCGCCCTGCGCCGGTAAGTAGCGGGGTGGCCGGGCCGGCGGACGGCTCCGATGTGCCGCGCCGGCACCCGTCCGGGCGATGATGGGCGCGTGCGACTCGAAGCGATCACGTGGGAGCGGCTGGCCGATGCGCTCGTCGGCCGGGTCATGGAGACCGAGGCCGAGGACGGCAGTCCCTGGCTGCGCATCGGTGTCGACGGCGCTCCCGCCGCGCCGACCGGTGCGCTCGCGGAGCGGGTCGCCGAGGCGCTCCGGCTGCGCGGGCGGGGCGTGCTCGTGGTCGGGACGGGCGGGTTCCTGCGGCCGGCCTCGCTGCGGTACGAGTACGGGCGCGAGGATCCGGAGTCGTACTACAGCGGCTGGTTCGACACCGGGGCCCTGTGGCGGGAGGTCTTCGGGCCGCTGGAGGCGGGTGGCAGCGGGCGTGTGCTGCCCGATCTGTGGGATCCGGCGACAGACCGGGCGACCCGCAGCCCGCATGTTGAACTGCCGCCCGGCGGCGTGCTGTTGCTGCACGGGCCGTTCCTTCTCGGGCACTGGTTCCCGTTCGATCTCACCGTGCATCTGCGGCTGTCGTCCGCTGCGCTCCGGCGGCGTACGGAGGAGAGCGAGCGCTGGACGCTGCCCGCGTTCGAACGGTACGAGGACGAGGTGGGCCCGGGAGAGGCGGCCGATGCGCTCGTACGGGCCGACGACGCGAACCGTCCGGCGTGGGGCGGACTCGGCTGACGCGCTACGGCCTGCCGCCGATCACCCTCACCGCCTCCGCGCCCGCCCGGCAGCCCTGCGCGGCGGCCTCCCGGGCATCCGCCCCTGCCAGCCGGGCGGCGAGGAAGGCGCCGGTGAAGGCGTCGCCGGCGCCTGTGGTGTCCACCGCATCGGCGGGGACCGGCGGGACGCGGGCCGTGACCCTGCCGGACTCCGCGACCAGCGCTCCTTCGGCGCCCAGGGTGACGACGGTGAGCGGGACCTGGCGGCTCAGTACGGCGGCGGCGCCTGCCGGGTCGGACAGGCCGGTGAGCAGGCGGGCCTCGTCGGCGTTGGGGATGAGGACGTCCGCGCCGTCGAGCGCTGCCAGTACGCGGTCCACGCCGAGCTCGGCGATGAAGCCCGCCGAGGCGGGGTCCACACTCACCGGGACGCCGCGGGCCCGCGCCGACTCGAGGGCGAGCAGGGCCAGTTGGCGACTGGTGTCGGCGAAGAGCAGATAGCCGGAGAGATGCAGATGGCCGACGCCGTCCAGCAGCGACGGTGACCAGTCGGCCGGGGATATCCGCAGCACCGCGCCACTGTCGGTGAGGAACGTTCGCTCGGCGGTCGCGTCGACGAGGGCGATGACGGTGGCGGTCGGGGCCTCGGGGTCCGGGATCAGGAGAGGACGGACGCCCGCGTTCCGCAGCCGCTTCTCGTGCCAGCCCGCCTCGCGGTCGCCGACCCTCCCCAGCAGGCGGACGTCTCCGCAGCCCCAATGCGCCGCCCAGCAAGCCGCGTTGGCGCCCGCCCCGCCCGGCAGAACACGGATCCGGGCCGCCGTGTCCGTCCCCCGGGCGAGCGGGGAGCGGTGGCGGGCCACGACATCGGTGACGACATCCCCGATGACGAGCAGTGCCCCTGCCTTCAGCGGGGCCTCGGTCATCGCGTCCTCGGTCGGCGTGCGCTCGGTCGCTGCGCCCTCGGTCACAGGGCTGCCGCGATCCGCGCCGCCAGCCGCACATTGCCGCGCACCGCCGCCAGATTGGCCTCCACCGAAGCCCCCTCGGTCTGCCGCATCAGATAGTCGAGGAGGAACGGGGTCACGGCCTGGCCGCTGATGCCCCGCTCCCGGCATTCGTCCAGCGCCTCGCCGAGCACCCGGTCGTGCAGCGCCGGATCCAGCTGCTCCCCTTCCGCCACCGGATTGGCGACGATCAGAGCCGACTCGGGGCCGCCGAGAGCCTCCTTCGCCCGGATCACCTCCGCCGCCTCCTCCGGCGTACGGACCGTCCAGTCGACGGGCTCGCCGGACGAGGTCAGATAGAAGCCGGGGAAGCGGTCGGTGCCGTATCCGAGGATGCCGACGCCCAGCGTCTCCAGCCGCTGCAGCGTCGCCGGCACATCAAGGATCGACTTCACGCCCGCGCACACCACCGCGATCCGTGTCTGCGCCAGCAGCCGCAGGTCCGCCGACTCGTCCTGCGTCTCGGTCCACTCGCGATGTACACCGCCGAGCCCGCCGGTCGCGAAGACCCGGATACCGGCCCGCGCCGCCAGGAATGCCGTCGCCGACACGGTTGTCGCCCCGCTGGCCCCGGCCGCCAGCGCGGGCGCGAGATCCCGATGGCCGAACTTTCGTACGTCGTCATCCCGTGCGATCCGCTCCAACTGACCCTTGTCCAGTCCGATATGGGCCCGGCCGTCCAGCACGGCGACGGTGGCCGGAACGGCGCCCCCGAGCCGTACGAGCTCCTCCAGCTCCTCGGCGACGGCCAGATTGCGCGGACGCGGCAGTCCGTGCGCGATGATCGTCGACTCCAGGGCGACGACGGGGCGGCGCGCGGCGAGCGCCTCCCCCACTTCCTCGGACAGCGCAAGCTCGTGTGATGGCATGTCACCATCTCTGACACAGCGGCGGGTTGCGCAAACGTCAGGCGCACCCCGGCAGTTTCGGCAGCCGGTCCGCCCGTACCACCTGGATCACCGAGCGCGAGCCTGCCGCCTTCGCATCCCCCTCGCTGTGGGCGATGGCCAGCGCACCGCCTCTGGCCTGGGCATAGCCGTACTGCGGGGTGATACGGGAGTACGCCGCCGAGCGGAGGTCGAGGGCGTACGCGGCCTCCGGCGTACGCCAGGTGACCAACTCGCCGCTGATGCCCACCTGGTCGATGCCCTCCGCCGCAGGCGAACCGGTCACTTCCGCGACCGGCGCGGGCTGCCCCGTACGCCACACCATCAGCTTCGGCTCCTGCTCGCCGGCGATCCACGCCCAGGTGGAGCGGTCCGAGCGGTCCGAGCCGTCCGATCCGTCCGAGCGGTCCGATCCGTCCGAGGTGCTCGAGCCGTCCGATGTGCTCGAGCCGTCCGAGGCTGCCGAGCGGAAGTCGCGCAGCTTCGCGAGCGGCGCGGGCAGCGGCGCGGCGCGCATCGTCGCGAACGACACCGCCGACAGACGGGTGGCCGTGCCGGACGCGTCGGCCTCGCGCCAGGCGAGCAGCCCGCCCGCGGCGAAGGGCATGTCGAGGACGCCGGTGTGCAGGGCGCGCGGCGCGCCTCCCGACGCGGGCGCGACGTAGACGGTGGCCTCGCCGCCGCCCGTCCCCTGGGCCCAGAAGACCCTCCCGCCGCGTACGAAGGGCTGCGGCAGTGGGCCGGGCCGGCCGCCGGAGCGGGCCAGTACGCGGGTACGGCCGGTGCGCTCGTCCCAGCTGCGCAGGGTCCAGGGGCTGGCGAGTGTACGGCCCTCGAGCACCGCGAAGGCCGCCCACCGACCGTCGACGTCGGCGCTGAGCAGCTGGTGTTCGACGGGGTCGGCGAAGTCGAGGAGCGTGCGCGGAGACCTGCCGTCCTGGACGAGGGCCGCGCGTCGCCGCCGGTCGTCCGAGAGCTGTACGACGGTCCAGCGGGCCGCGGGCCCCACCTCGGTGAGGACTGCCCGCTCGCCTGCCGGGACCCTGAGCTCGCCGGCGGCGAAGGCGCTGCGCCAGCTTGCGGGCAGTGGGACCTCGCAGGCGGTCCGCGTGGTCCCACTGGCGGAAGGCGCCGGCCGTGCGGTGGGATTCGGCGCCGGGGTGGGGGTGGGGGCGGGGGCCGGCGAGCATCCGGTGAGAACGATGCCCGCCAGCAGTGCCGCACCGACTGCCGGGCGCCGGGGCCGGGATCTACCAGACGTACCCACGGCCACCCATGATCGTGGTGATGGTGTCGGAGGAGATCCGCGCCGACTTCGGCACGCTGCCCGCCCAGGAGATGACGCTGGTGCTCACCCCGCCCACGGGATCGAGGTAGCTGACCTGTCCGGCCGAGGTGTCGCTGTTGTATCCGTCGATCGCGACCCAGTGGAAGATCTCGATATTGGGGTGGCCGACGAGATGGGGTCCGCCGGGCACCTCCCAGGCGTTGCCCGCGATCGCGTAGTCGTTGTCGGTGTTGTGGACGATGTGCTGCTTGAAGTTCGCCTTGTCGGTGGCGGTGGGGGTGTACGGCAGCGCCTTCGGTACGTAACCCGCGCCCGGAAGGCGGTTGTTGAGCGCGTCCGCGATCGGATAGCCGGTCGGATTCGGGACGTTGATGTTGACGCCGTACCAGGCGGTGCCGCTGGTTGTGGTCTTGAGGAGGGTCGCGGCGGTCTGCTGGGAACGGCCGGCCACCTCGTCATGGGCGGACTGGGCGATCACGAGTGTGGCGGGGCCGCACCAGTACGAGGTCTTCTGCGACTGGTGCAGTCCGCCGGAGACCACGTATCCGGCCTGCGGCGAGCGCGTGGAGACACCGTCGTACGATCTTGCCGCCTCCGCCTCCGCCTCCGCCTCCGCCTCCGCCTCCGCCTCCGCCTCCGCCTCCGCCTCCGCCTCCGCCTCCGCCTCCGCCTCCGCCTCCGCCTCCGCCG